>NZ_JBSFER010000007.1:31614-292084 GCF_053594535.1 Streptomyces sp. NPDC001889 | reverse complement strand
CCAGCCTCGCCGGCGTTTGAGGCGCGGGGGTTCGGGGGCTGGCCCCCGACCGTGGCCCGCAGGGTGCGGGGTCCTGTGGCACAGGGTCCGTCCTCAAGCGCCGGACGGGCTGGGTTTGGCCGGGCGCGGGGTGCGTCGGGTGGGGCGGGGGTGTGCGGGCCACCTCCGGTGCGGGGGCGGGCGGGCACCCCCGCGCTGGGGGTGCCCGCCCGCGCTCGCGGCGCGGTGGGTCAGGAGGTACGGCGGCGCGGGATCTTGCTGCCCAGCCACACCAGCGGATCGTACTTCCGGTCCACCGCCCGCTCCTTCAGCGGAATCAGCGCGTTATCCGTGATCTTGATCCCCTCCGGGCAG
Source organism: Streptomyces sp. NPDC001889 (assembly GCF_053594535.1). Taxonomy (NCBI): domain Bacteria; kingdom Bacillati; phylum Actinomycetota; class Actinomycetes; order Kitasatosporales; family Streptomycetaceae; genus Streptomyces; species Streptomyces sp. NPDC001889. Next base: position 291,730 of record NZ_JBSFER010000007.1, on the reverse strand, counting down.
ACCTCGGTGCAGCACTTGGTGATATTGCAGTACCCCAGCCCGTGCTCCTCCTGCGCCGTCCGCTTCCGGTCCAGCCCCGCCTCCCCCGCCGCGTCCAGCGGATGCATGTCCAGCTCCGCCACCCGCATCAGGAAGCGCGGCCCCGCGAAGGCCGCCTTGTTCTCCTCGTGGTCGCGCACCACATGACAGGTGTCCTGGCAGAGAAAGCACTCGATGCACTTGCGGAACTCCTGGGAGCGGTCCACATCGACCTGCTGCATCCGGTACTCACCCGCCGCCACCCCCGGCGGCGGGACGAACGACGGCACCTCCCGCGCCTTCGTGTAGTTGAAGGTCACATCCGTCACCAGATCCCGCACCACGGGAAAGGCCCGCAGCGGCGTCACCGTGATGGTCTCCGCCGGGGAGAAGACGGACATCCGGGTCATGCACAGCAGCCTCGGCCGCCCGTTGATCTCCGCGCTGCACGACCCGCACTTCCCCGCCTTGCAGTTCCAGCGGACCGCGAGATCGGACGCCTGGGTGGCCTGGATGCGGTGGATGATGTCCAGCACCACCTCACCGTCGTTGACCTCGACGGCGAAGTCCGCCAGCTCCCCGCCCTCCTGGTCCCCGCGCCACACCCTGAACGCGGCCTGGTACGAACTCACGTGTGGAGCTCCTCTTCGGCGAGGTACTTGACCAGCTCTTCCTTCTCGAAGAGAGCGAGCAGGTCCGGACGGATCGGATCGGTGGCCACACGCTCCAGCGTGATCTGCCCGGCCGCCGGATCGGCGGTCCACCGTTCACCGGTGGGATCGACCAGCCGGCAGCGCAGATTCGCCGGCCGCCAGGAGCGCTCCATCGTGGGGAAGTCCTCCCGGGTGTGACCGCCCCGGCTCTCCGTGCGCTCCAGCGCGGCCCGCGCCACACACTCGCTGACCAGCAGCATGTTCCGCAGGTCCAGGGCGAGGTGCCAGCCGGGGTTGAACTGCCGGTGCCCCTCGACCCCGGCGCTGCGGGCCCGCGCCCGCAGCCCCGCCAGCCGCTTCAGCGCCTGCGCCATCTCGCCCTCCCGGCGGATGATGCCGACCAGGTCGTTCATGGTCTGCTGGAGCTCCTGATGGAGGGTGTACGGATTCTCCGGCGGATCGTCGCCCGCGAGGCCCGGGGCGCTGAAGGGGTGGAGCGCCTCGGCTGCCGCCGCGTCGATCCCGGCCTCGCTCACCCGTGGCCGGTCGACCGTGCCGAGCGCCAGTTCGGCCGCGTACAGACCGGCACGGCGGCCGAAGACCAGCAGGTCGGAGAGGGAGTTGCCGCCCAGCCGGTTGGAGCCGTGCATACCGCCGGCGACCTCACCGGCGGCGAAGAGCCCGGGGACCCCGGCCGCGGCGGCGCTGTCGGACTCGACCGCGATCCCGCCCATGACGTAGTGGCAGGTGGGGCCGACCTCCATCGCCTCGGCGGTGATGTCGACATCCGCCAGCTCCTTGAACTGGTGGTACATCGACGGCAGCCGCCGCCGGATGACCTCGGCGGGCATCCGGGTGGAGACATCGAGGAAGACCCCGCCGTGCGGGGAGCCGCGGCCCGCCTTCACCTCCGAGTTGATGGCACGGGCCACCTCGTCGCGGGGGAGCAGCTCGGGCGGGCGCCGGTTCTGGTCCGGGTCCTCGTACCAGCGGTCGCCCTCCTCCTCGCTCTGCGCGTACTTGTCCTTGAACACCTCGGGGATGTAGTCGAACATGAACCGCTTGCCCTCGGAGTTGCGCAGCACCCCGCCGTCGCCGCGCACCGACTCGGTGACGAGGATGCCCTTGACCGAGGGCGGCCAGACCATCCCGGTCGGGTGGAACTGCACGAACTCCATGTTGAGCAGCGGCGCGCCCGCGAGGAGCGCCAGCGCGTGGCCGTCCCCGGTGTACTCCCAGGAGTTGGAGGTCACCTTGAAGGACTTCCCGATGCCGCCGGTGGCGAGGACGACCGCGGGGGCCTCCAGCACGAAGAAGCGGCCGGACTCCCGCTCGTAGCAGAAGGTCCCCGACACCCGCTCCCCGTCCTTGAGCACACGGGTGACGGTGCACTCCTGGAAGACCTTGAGCCGGGCCTCGTAGTCGCCGTACTCGGCGTGGTCCGCCTGCTGGAGCGAGACGATCTTCTGCTGGAGGGTGCGGATCAGCTCCAGGCCCGTCCGGTCGCCGACATGGGCCAGCCGGGGGTACTCGTGACCGCCGAAGTTCCGCTGGGAGATCCGCCCGTCCGCCGTGCGGTCGAAGAGGGCGCCCCAGGTCTCCAGCTCCCAGACCCGGTCCGGGGCCTCCTGCGCGTGCAGTTCGGCCATCCGCCACTGGTTGAGGAACTTGCCCCCGCGCATGGTGTCGCGGAAGTGGACCTGCCAGTTGTCACCGGAGTTCACATTGCCCATGGAGGCGGCGATTCCGCCCTCCGCCATCACGGTGTGCGCCTTGCCGAAGAGGGACTTGCAGATCACCGCGGTACGGGCGCCCCGCTCCCGGGCTTCGATGGCCGCGCGCAGGCCGGCCCCGCCCGCGCCGACCACGACCACGTCCCACTGCTGCCGTTCGAGCTGCGTCATCAGAAGAACCTCGGATCTTCGAAGGCACCGGAGGCGAGGAGGTAGACATAGATGTCCGCGACCGAGACGCTCAGCAGCGACACCCACGCCAGCAGCATGTGATGGGCGTTGAGTCTGCCGACCCAGCCCCACAGCCGATAGCGCACCGGATGCCTGGAGAAGTGCTTCAGCCGGCCGCCGACGATATGCCGGCAGGAGTGGCAGGAGAGGGTGTACGCCCAGATGAGGACGGCGTTCACCACGAAGAACACCGTGCCGAGGCCCATGTGCCCCCAGGCGTAGTGCTCGTCGCGGAAGGTCAGTACGGCGTCATAGGTGAGGATGCCGGCGACCGGGATCGCCGCGTAGAAGAAGTACCGGTGCATGTTCTGGAGAATCAGCGGGAAGCGCGTCTCGCCGGTGTACGTCCGGTGCGGTTCGGCGACCGCGCAGGCCGGGGGCGAGGCCCAGAAGCCCCGGTAATAGGCCTTGCGGTAGTAGTAGCAGGTCAGCCGGAAGCCGAGCGGGAAGATCAGGATCAGCAGCGAGGGGGAGAGCCCCCACCAGCTGCCGAAGATCTCCAGATTGGGCCCGCCCTTCATCGGCACGCAGTTCTCGGCGAGACAGGGCGAGTAGAAGGGCGAGACATAGGGGGCCGCGTAGTAGTCGGCGTTGGCGAAGGCCCGCCAGGTCGAGTAGATGACGAAGGCGAGCAGCCCGCCGGCGGTCAGCGCCGGGGCCAGCCACCAGCGGTCCGTCCGCAGATGGCGGGGGCTGATGGCGGCGCGGGTCGCGCCGTGCACGCCCGAGTGGGTGGGTGGTGGTTCGGTACCAGTGGCCAACGAGGTCTCCTAGGGCCCGGCGGTCGCCGGGCCGGATCAGGGAGCGTGCCGGTCGCGGACGCCCAGACCTTCGTCGTCCGAGTCCGTCCACAGTGCGGTGTTGTACGGAGCGTCGGGGATGGTGACCAGTTGGGTGCGGTCCGGCGGGGTGCGCTCGGGCCGGGTGCCGGAACGCGGCCGGCCCCCTTCGCGCCGCAACTGGTCAACGGTCCGTTCCAGCTCTCCGACACGCTGGATCAGCTCGTCGAGACGGTGCTGAACCGCGTTCAGATCTGTCTGCTGGGACATGACTTGCCCTCACTTCCGCGGGGTGCGGGTGGCGTCGTTCATGCGCCTGCGAGTGTCGCGCCTCACATCTCCCTTGTGAAGGGGATCTGCGGGATTCTCATCGCCTCTCATCCGCTCTCATCGCCTGCGCCGGACGCTTCCCGGGTGGGTTCGGTCTTGGCAACCGCAGTTTCTCCTGTTTTACCGGAACATATGGGCCTGTTTCTTGCGCCGAGCGGGTGACTTCGCGGGCTTGACCCGCCGTGTCTGCACCGACGGAGGGTCTCGTTCCACTTCAGTGCGGTGGAACCAGTGTGATCATCCCAAATTCCGTAAAACAGGATGAAGAGGTAGAGCCCATGTCCCAGGTCGACGAGCCAAACGGGAGGGCCGGCACCCGGATGTCCCGGACCTCACGGACATTCCGTACCTCGCGGACGTTCCGCTCAGTGTCGCTGCTCGCCGGCGGAGCGCTCGCGCTGCCCGCCCTGGCCGGGTGCACGGCCGACGACTCCGCCGGGCGGGCCGCCGCCCAGGACATCGCGGCGGCGAAACGGGACAAGGTCGCCGACGGCGGAACCCTGAGCTGGGCGATCGACGCGGTGCCGACCACCCTCAACACCTTCCAGGCCGACGCCGACACCGCCACCACCCGGATCACCGGGGCCGTGCTCCCCGCGCTCTTCACCCTCGACCGGAGCGGCCGTCCGCAGCGCAACCCCGACTATCTGGAGTCCGCGGAGATCGTCGAGCGCGAACCCAAGCAGGTCGTGCTCTACAAGCTCAACCAGAAGGCGGTCTGGAGCGACGGCCGGGAGATCGGGGCACCCGACTTCGTCTCCCAGTGGCGCGCGCTCAGCGGCCGGGACAGCTCCTACTGGACCGCGCGCAACGCCGGGTACGACCGGATCGAGGAGATCCAGAAGGGGGCCAACGACCTGGAGGTCAAGGTCACCTTCAAGAAGCCCTACGCGGACTGGCGCTCCCTCTTCACCCCGCTCTACCCCAAGGACGTCACCGGGACCCCCAACGCCTTCAACGACGGGGCCCGCACCACCCTCAAGGCCACGGCGGGACCCTTCCGGCTCGGCGGGCTCGACCGGAAGGCCGGCACCGCGACCCTGGAGCGCAACCCCCGCTGGTGGGGGGAGCAGACCAAGCTGGACACCCTGGTGCTCACCGCCGTACCGAGGGAGAAGCGGGCCGCCGCCCTCGCCTCCGGGAAGGTCGACATCGCCGAGGTCGACCGCCCGACCGCCCACCGGATCGCCCTGGCCGCCCGGGACGCGTCGAGCGCCGGGGCCGCGGGCTCCGCCGGCGCGGCGGGCCCCCCGGCCCTCGCCCCCGGCGCCCTCCCCGCCCACGGCCCCGGCTCCACCCTCACCGGCTCCGCCGCGCTCAGGTCCTGGGCCCTCGCCCACGGCTCCGACGAGGAGGTGGCCGAGGAGGAGCAGGGCGCCCGGGTGCGCGCCGCCCGCGCGATCGTCACCTACGCCGAGGAGCAGCGGGGACTGCGCGCCCTGGAGGTCCGCAAGTCCCTGGAGCCCGCCTTCACCCAGCTCGCGCTGAACGGCGAGACCGGGCCGCTCGCCGACGACCGGGTGCGCCGGGCCGTGGCCCGTGCGCTCGACCGCCAGGAGCTGGCCGACGCGGTGCTGGGCCCGCTCGGACTGCCCGCGACCCCGCCGGGCAACCATCTGGCGCTGGCCGGCCAGCGTGCGTACACCGACAACAGCGGGGCGCTCGGCGAGCAGAACACCCAGGAGGCACAGGCCCTGCTCGCGGACGCGGGCTGGGTGCCCGGCGGGGCGCTCAAGAAGCGGCAGCCCGCGAAGGCGGGCGGTGAGGCGTCGGCGTCCCCGTCCGACGAGGCAGATGAGTCCGCCGAGTCCGATGAGTCCGCCGAGTCCGCCGGGGAGACCGACGGCTCGAACGGCTCGGACGGCAAGAACCCGGGGAAGCGGAAGGCCGAGAGCCCGGACGGGGACGAGACCCCGGACGAGACCCCGGACGGCGACGAGACCCTGGACACCCCCTCCGGCGAGGGGCTCTACATCGTCGGCGACGACAAGGCCGCCGAGGGCTCCGGCGGCACCCATGTCCTGGCCCCCGCCCCCGTGACCTTCCAGGAGCTGGCCGTCCAGCCCCGGGCCAGGGACGCCCGGACGGCCACCGACGGTGACGGCGAGCGCACCCGCGCCGGCGCCGGGAAGGCGCGCGAGGACGCCCGGGGCCCGGGGGCCGGCGCCTACGCCCCGGCGGGCACCGCCGCCCCGGTCGCCGCGGGCGGCCGGCTCGGCAAGGACGGCAAGCCGCTCTCCCTGCGGTTCGTCCTCCCGTCGGGCCCCGGCTCGGAGTCGCTGCGGACCGTCGGCGACCGGATCGCCCGGATGCTGGACCGCATCGGCATCAGCACCGAGATCACCAAGGTCGCCGACAAGGACTACTTCAAGGAGCACATCGCCTCGGGCCAGTACGACCTCGCCCTCTACTCCTGGCCCGCCACCGCCTACCCGGCGACCGACGCCCGCCCCATCTACGCCAAGCCCGAGCCGGCCGGCGACGGCTCCCTGGTGGTGGAGCAGAACTACACCCGCGTCGGTACGGACTACATCGACCAGCTCTTCGAGCAGGCCGCCTCCGAGCTGGACGAGGACGAGGCCCGTGATCTGGTGCGCCGGGCCGACGCCCGGATCTGGGCCGCGGCCGGGTCCATCCCGCTCTACCAGCGCCCCGAGCTGGTCGCCGTCCGGCCGGCGGTGCGCAATGCCGGGGCCTTCGGCTTCGCCACCCCCCGCTACGAGGACATCGGCCTCACCGCCGAGCGGCCCAAGACCCGGGCGAAGGCCGGGGCCAGGGCCGGCGGTGGCCGGGACGACCGTCCCGAGACGCCCCTGACCGGCCAGAACCCCGGACCGGGCGCCGCCTCGGCGGCCGACCGGGACGACGAGGACGCCGCCCCCGCACCCGCCTCCCCCGACGGCTCCGGGGAGTAACCGGCCAACCTCAGAACCCGCTCAACTCCCTTGCCCGCCGGCCACCCCGGCGGGCAAGATCATGTCCACCCGTTGACCGGTGTTCAGTCGCGCCGGCCGCGCTCCCCCCACCCCTCTCACTCCGTGGTCCGCGTCTCCCCCTCCGGACCGGGAGGCCCCCCGCGCGGCGGCCCCGTACCATGGGACAGAGCCGCGGCGTGTCCGCCCCGGCAGGGCGTACGAGGAAACAACGCCGCATCCACGCCGCATCCCACGATCGAGAGAAGCGCCAGCCAGCATGCCCACGCGCCACGACATTCGTAACGTCGCCATCGTCGCCCACGTCGACCATGGCAAGACCACCCTGGTCGACGCCATGCTGAAGCAGGCCGGAGCCTTCGCAGCGCACCAGCACGTCGATGACCGGGTCATGGACTCGAACGACCTGGAGCGTGAGAAGGGCATCACGATCCTCGCCAAGAACACGGCGGTGAAGTATCACCCCAAGGCCGGCGGGGCGCCCATCACGATCAACATCATCGACACCCCCGGCCACGCCGACTTCGGTGGCGAGGTCGAGCGCGGTCTGTCGATGGTGGACGCGGTCGTCCTCCTGGTCGACGCCTCCGAGGGCCCGCTGCCCCAGACCCGCTTCGTTCTGCGCAAGGCCCTCCAGGCCCGGATGCCCGTCATCCTGTGCATCAACAAGACGGACCGTCCCGACTCCCGTATCGACGAGGTCGTCAACGAGACCTACGACCTCTTCCTCGACCTGGACGCGGACGAGGACCAGATCGAGTTCCCGATCGTCTACGCCTGCGCGCGGGACGGCGTCGCCTCGCTGACCAAGCCCGCCGACGGCACGGTCCCCACCGACAGCGACAGCCTGGAGCCGTTCTTCTCCACCATCCTCCAGACGGTCCCGGCCCCGGAGTACGACGAGTCCGCGCCGCTCCAGGCCCATGTCACCAACCTGGACGCCGACAACTTCCTGGGCCGCATCGCGCTGCTCCGCGTCGAGCAGGGCGAGCTGCGCAAGGGCCAGACCGTCGCGTGGATCAAGCGCGACGGCACCATGGCCAATGTCCGCATCTCCGAGCTGATGATGACCGAGGCGCTCACCCGCAAGCCCGCCGAGGTGGCGGGCCCGGGCGACATCTGCGCCGTGGCCGGTATCCCCGACATCATGATCGGTGAGACCCTCGCCGACCCGGAGAACCCGATCGCGCTGCCGCTGATCACGGTGGACGAGCCGGCGATCTCCATGACGGTGGGCACCAACACCTCGCCGCTGGTCGGCCGCGGCGGCACCGGCAAGGGCGCGGACGCCAAGTCCGCGGTCAAGGACCGCAAGGTCACCGCCCGCCAGGTCAAGGACCGGCTGGAGCGCGAGCTGGTCGGCAATGTCTCCCTCCGCGTGCTCGACACCGAGCGCCCGGACGCCTGGGAGGTGCAGGGCCGCGGTGAGCTGGCGCTGGCCATCCTGGTCGAGCAGATGCGCCGGGAGGGCTTCGAGCTGACCATCGGCAAGCCCCAGGTGGTCACCAAGCAGGTCGACGGCAAGGTCCACGAGCCGGTCGAGCGCCTCACGGTGGATGTCCCCGAGGAGCACATGGGCGCGGTCACGCAGCTCATGGGCACCCGCAAGGGCCGGATGGACAACATGTCGAACCACGGCTCCGGCTGGGTCCGCATGGAGTTCGTCGTCCCCTCCCGCGGCCTCATCGGCTTCCGCACGGAGTTCCTGACCAACACCCGCGGCACCGGTATCGCCCACTCGATCCACGAGGGCCACGAGCCGTGGTTCGGCGAGTTGAAGACCCGGAACAACGGCTCGCTGGTCGCCGACCGCTCCGGCGCCGTCACCGCCTTCGCGATGACCAACCTCCAGGAGCGCGGGGTGCTCTTCACCGAGCCCGGCACCGAGGTCTACGAGGGCATGATCGTCGGTGAGAACTCGCGCGCCGACGACATGGACGTGAACATCACCAAGGAGAAGAAGCTCACCAACATGCGCTCCTCCTCCGCCGACTCCTTCGAGGCGATCGTCCCGCCGCGGAAGCTCTCGCTGGAGCAGTCGCTGGAGTTCTGCCGCGACGACGAGTGCGTCGAGGTGACCCCGGAGTCGGTCCGTATCCGCAAGGTGAACCTGGACGCCCGGGAGCGCGCCCGCGCCGCCTCCCGCGCCAAGCACGGCTGACAGGCCCCCTGCGCGCCCCTGGCGCGTGATTGACCGAAAACGGCCCGGGTGGCCCCTCCAGGAGGGGCCACCCGGGCCGTTTGCGTCCGCCCCTCGCGTGGGAAGCTGTGGGATTGGACCACGCGCTCTCCGGCGTCCGTCAACCGGTTTTCCTACCCCGTCTGTCCGACTATCGGGCGTAGCTCACCGGAAACCTGCATTAACAGTCCGTTTCGGGGGTGTCTGTCTGCGATCCCTTTGTCCGGATTGTGGTCCCTGGGCCTGGACTGATGTTGCCAAAACGAGATGCTTTAAGTGTGGTTTACGGCCCGAACTTACCCAATAGTTGGCTTCACTGAGCTCGGGTCAACGGGTCATGCGCTGTGGGGAGCGCCGACTCACGAGCACACGGGGTACAGCTCTTCGCCGTCAGGGGTGTCGGCGGGGGTGTCCTGTGCCCAGCCTTGCAGTGAACACGTGGACTCATGAGGAGGAACCCATGCGCGGTGCCACGAGCGCCAGTGGGGTCGGGTCGTCACAGATGGCTTGTACGGCCGGTTTCCAGCGCATTCCATCCGGTCAGGCAGCCGACGTAGGCCGCCGATCCTGAGCCCCGGTCAACCGCTCGGCTCGCGCTCCTGAGGGTGGAATCTATCCCCATTGACGCACTTTCCAGCCGCTCTGCCCGTGGATGATCCACGGACGTGAGGCAGTACGGCCGCACCCGCTCCGGGTACGGCCGGCGATGGGGAATCGTCATCCGGCAGCAGACTGACGTCACGAGTGCACCCACTCGGCCGTCATGGCTGCCGTGCGCAGGACCGCGGGTCACCCGACACCCGTGAATGGACACACCATGACCAGTCCAATCGAGGCCGAGGCCACGGACGCCTCAGTCGCCTTGGACAAAGAGACCGCGACCAAGAACGACGCCGCGGACGGAACCAACCACACCGGTCGCTCGCCCGGCCAGCTGATGTGGGCGCGCTTCAAGCGCGACCGCGTCGGCCTGATCTCCGCGGGCGTCGTGATCTCCTTCTTCGTGATCGCCGCACTGGCGCCGGTGATCTCCAAGCTGTACGGCAAGGACCCGTACACGCTCTACCCGGACACGATGCCGGACCTGCTGGACGACTTCTCGATGCCCGTCGGGTCCTTCGGCGGCGTCTCCGGCGAGTTCTGGTTCGGTGTGGAACCCGAGCTGGGCCGCGATGTGTTCACCATGCTGCTCTACGGCATGCGCACCTCGCTCTACATGGCCCTGGTCATCACCGTGCTCATGGTGCTCACGGGTGTGGTCATCGGCATGGTCGGCGGCTACTTCGGCGGCCGGGTCGACTACTGGCTCGGCCGGGTGACCGACTTCTTCCTCGCCTTCCCGAGCCAGCTCTTCTTCATCGCCTTCATGCCGGTGGTCACCGCGCTCTTCGTCTCGCCCACCGACGAGACCCCGACCTATCTGCGCGCGGTCTCGATCATCCTGGTGATGTGGTTCCTCGGCTGGATGGGCATGGCCCGTCTGGTGCGCAGCTCCGTGCTCTCCCTGCGGGAGCGCGAGTTCGTCGAGGCGGCCAAGGTGTCCGGCGCCTCGCGCTGGCGGATCGTCCGCAAGGAGATCCTGCCCAATATCGTCACGCCGATTCTGGTGCAGGGCACCTACATGCTGCCCAGCTCCATCCTGACCATCGCCTTCCTCTCCTACGTCGGTGTCGGCTTCGTGGAGCCCACCCCCGACTGGGGCCGGATGTTCGCCATCGGCAGCAAGGTCTACGAGCAGAACCCGGCGTTCATGTTCTTCCCGGGCGTCGCCATGGTGGTGTTCGTCCTCGCGTTCAACCTTCTCGGCGACTCGGTCCGGGACGCGTTCGACCCCAAGACCGGACGGTGACGTCCAAGGGCGGGGGTGGCTGCCGCCCCCGCGCCGGGCAACCGGACGGTCAGGCAGCTTGTGCTGGATATACAAAGGACAGGTAGGTGCAACGAGCATCATGAAGCCCCTTCGCTCACGTACAGTGCGTGCGATAGTCGTCGCTGCCGCGGCCGGCTCCCTCGCGCTCACCGGGTGCTCCAAGGACAGTGGCAGCACCAAGGACGAGTCCAAGACGCAGAAGGACGCGGCGGCTCAGTCCAAGCCGGTTGTCTACGCGGACGCGGCGGCCTCCAACGGCCCGGCGGCCGAGGTCCCCGGCGCCAAGCCCGGTGGCACCATCAACGTGTTCATGCAGTCGGGTCTGAGCCACATGGACCCCGCGCAGATCTACGTCAGCGACGCGGGTCAGTTCTCCAACCTGATCCACCGCGGTCTGACGAACTTCCAGGAGGACGACAAGGGCAACCTGTCCGTCGTCGGTGACATCGCCACCGACGCCGGCCAGATGTCCGACGGCGGCAAGACCTGGACGTTCAAGCTCAAGGACGGCATCAAGGACGAGAACGGCAACGTCATCACGTCCGCCGACGTCCGCCACACCATTGAGCGGATGTACGCGAAGTTCATCTTCGACGGTCCGTCCTACGTCCAGACCTGGCTCTCCGGTTCCAAGTACCGCGAGGCGCTGCCGGACGGCCCCTACAAGGGCAAGCACCTGCCGGACTCGGTCCTGGCCACCCCGGACGCGAAGACCGTCATCTTCAAGTTCAAGGACGCCCAGCCGGACCTGCCGCAGGCGCTGGCGATGGCGGGCTACTCCATCGTCCCCGAGAAGGCGGACACCAAGGAGAAGTACGACAAGCGCCCCGCCTCGCTGGGCCCGTACAAGCTCGCCGAGGTGAAGCCCGGCAAGTCCATGAAGATGGTCAAGAACACGAACTGGGACCCGAAGACCGACGCGGTCCGGCACCAGTACGTCGACGGCTATGACTTCTCCTTCACGATCGACCAGGGCAGCCAGACCAAGCGTCTGATCGCCGACCAGGGCGACGCGAAGAACGCCATCCAGTTCACGGACTCGGTCGACCCGACCATGATCAAGGACGTCGTCAGCGACGCGGCCGTGAACAAGCGCAGCATCAAGGGCTACCAGCCCTACGTCTGGCAGATGACCTTCAACTTGGACAAGATGAAGGACAAGAAGATCCGTGACGCCATCACGCACGCGATCCCCAGCCAGCGCATGATCGCCGCGGACGGCGGCAAGTACGGCGGCGAGCTGGCCGGCGGTCTGATGGCCCCCACCCTGCCGGGCTACGACCCGACCTACGACCCGTTCGGCAAGGCCAAGAAGCCCAACGGTGACAAGGTCAAGGCCAAGGCGCTGCTGGAGGAGGCCGGTTTCCAGAAGGGAACCAAGATCACCTACGCGCACTCCAACACCCCGCGCGGGCAGAAGCAGGCCGTGATCATCAAGTCGACCCTCACCGATCTGGGCTTCGACGTCCAGTCCAAGGAGATCGACCGCGCCACGTTCTACGAGCAGGTCGGCAAGCTGGACAACCCGTACGACCTGTACATGACCGGCTGGGGCCAGGACTGGCCGTCCCCGTCCACGGTCATCACCCCGACCTACGACGGTGACCTCGTCGCCGACGGCGCGTCGAACTACTCGCACATCAAGGACGAGCAGGTCACCAAGGGCATCGACGAGGCCCTGAAGCTCAAGCCCGAAGAGGCCGCGAAGAAGTGGGAGGAGATCCACCACCGCATCGTGGAGGAGATCAACCCCGCCGCCCCGGTCTACTACTCGAAGCAGATCCAGCTCTCGGGTTCGAATGTCGGCGGCGTGCGGTACAGCGTCGAGTCGAGCTACATCGACATCAACGACCTGTTCCTGAAGAAGCCGTAACACCGGTCCACAAGACTCCGGTTACCGGTTGATCCGTGGGGGCGCGCCAGGCGGAGCGCGCCCCCACGGCCCCACCTCTCCACCCCGCCGCCTTCGAAGAGAGCAGCCTTCCGCGATGCTTCAGTTCCTCATCCGCAGGTTGACCGGCGCCGTCGTGATCATGTTTTTGATCGGCGCGTTCACGTTCTTCCTGTTCTACACAATCCCCCAGGACTTCGCCCAACTCGCCTGCGGCAAGAACTGCACGCCGGAGAACATCGCGGTCATCCGCGAGAACCTCGGGCTCGACAAGCCCATCACAGCCCAGTTCTGGGACTTCATGGGCGGCATCGTCACCGGCCGCGACTTCGCCATCGGGCACTGCCCCGCGCCGTGTCTGGGAGTCTCCTTCGAATCCCAGGAGTTCGTCTGGGAGTCGATCATCGACCGCTTCCCGCTGACGCTCTCGCTGACCGTCGGTGGTCTGGTCATCTTCCTGGTCCTGGGCCTCGGGTCCGGACTGCTCGCCGCGTGGAAGCGCGGCACCTCGCTCGACAAGATCGTCAGCTCCGCCTCGATGGTGCTCAGCTCGTTCCAGATCTACTTCCTGGGGCCGATCGTTCTCGGAATCTTCGTGTACAGCACAGGCTGGCTGGAGAACCCCAAGTACGTTCCGTTCCTGGACGATCCGGCGGGCTGGGTGGTCGGCATGATCATCCCCTGGGCCGTGATGGCGACCATCTTCACCGCCCAGTACACCCGTATGGCGCGCTCCACCATGATCGAACAGCTCCAGGAGGAGCATGTCCGCACCGCGCGGGCCAAGGGCATGAGGCAGCGGTACGTATTCTTCAGGTACGCCTGGCGAGGCTCGCTCACCCCCATCGTGACCATTCTGGGCATGGACCTCAGCGGTCTGCTCGCGGGCGCCGTGGTCACCGAGTTCACCTTCGACCTGGCCGGCATCGGCCGCCTCGCGGTGGACTCGTCGCTCAGCAAGGACCTGCCGATGACCATGGGCGTGATGTTGTTCGGGGCCTTCTTCATCCTGATCCTGAACATCCTCGTGGACCTCGCCTACGCCTACATCGACCCGCGCGTGCGCCTCGCCTAGGAGAACGACCGTGACCACACTGACCAAGACCGAAGACACACCGGCCCCGACCGGGCCGGAGGCCTTCCTCTCGGTTCGCGACCTGCGGGTGCGGTTCTCCACCGAGGACGGCATCGTCAACGCGGTCGACGGCCTCTCCTTCGACGTCGAGCGCGGCAAGACGCTGGGCATCGTGGGCGAGTCGGGCTCCGGCAAGTCCGTGACCAACCTGACCATCCTCGGACTGCACAACCCGAAGACGGCCGCCGTCGACGGAAAGATCCGTCTGGACGGCAAGGAACTGGTCGGTGCCCCCGAGAAGGACCTGGAGAAGCTCCGCGGCAACAAGGTCGCGATGATCTTCCAGGACCCGCTGACGGCTCTCTCGCCGTACTACACGGTGGGCCGCCAGATCGCCGAGCCCTACATGAAGCACACCGGAGCCTCCAAGAAGGAGGCGAAGGCGCGCGCCATCGAGATGCTCGACAAGGTCGGCATCCCGCAGCCCGCGACCCGCTTCAACGACTACCCGCACCAGTTCTCCGGCGGTATGCGCCAGCGCGCGATGATCGCCATGGCGCTGATCTGCGACCCCGACCTGCTGATCGCCGACGAGCCGACCACCGCGCTCGACGTGACCGTGCAGGCCCAGATCCTCGATCTGCTCAAGGACCTCCAGCAGGAGTTCGGTTCGGCGATCATCTTCATCACCCACGACCTGGGCGTCATCGCCAACATGGCCGACGACCTGCTGGTGATGTACGCGGGACGGGCGGTGGAGCGCGGCAGTGTCCGCGAGGTGCTCCAGACCCCCAAGCACCCCTACACCTGGGGACTGCTCAGCTCCATGCCGCGCCTCGGGGGCGACCTCGACGAGCCGCTGGTGCCGATCCCGGGTTCCCCGCCGAGCCTGCTGAACCCGCCCTCCGGCTGCCCGTTCCACCCGCGCTGTACCTTCAAGGAGAAGGTGGCCGACGGACGGTGCTCGGGCGAGCGGCCCGCGCTGGCCGACGGGCGGGCCAGCGCCTGCCACCTCACGTCGGACCAGAAGCAGTCCATCTTCATTGATCAGATCAAGCCCCGGCTGGGTTAGGGAGACGCAGAGACATGAGTGAGAACGTCACTCTGCCCAAGCAGCAGGGTTCCAAGGAAGGGCCCGGTGAGCGGCGCGAGCCGCTGCTCACCGTCGAAGGGCTCCAGAAGCACTTCCCGATCTACGGAGGCTTTCCCTTCAAGCGCCAGGTCGGTGCCGTCAAGGCGGTCGACGGGGTGGACCTCCAGGTCTACCCCGGCGAGAGCCTCGGCCTCGTCGGCGAGTCCGGCTGTGGCAAGTCCACCACCGGGCGGCTGGTGACCCGGCTCCTGGAGCCGACCGGCGGCAAGATCACCTACGCCGGGCAGGACATCACCCACGCGAGCCGCAAGCAGCTGGCGCCGATCCGGTCCGAGATCCAGATGATCTTCCAGGACCCGTTCTCGTCGCTCAACCCGCGGCAGACCGTCGGCACCATCATCAAGAGCCCGATGGAGGTCAACGGCATCAACCCGGCCGGCGGCCGGGAGGCCCGGGTCCGGGAGCTGCTGGAGACCGTCGGTCTCAACCCGGAGCACTACAACCGCTTCCCGCACGAGTTCTCGGGCGGCCAGCGCCAGCGCATCGGTGTCGCCCGCGCCCTGGCGCTGGAGCCCAAGCTGATCGTCGCGGACGAGCCGGTCTCCGCCCTGGACGTCTCCATCCAGGCGCAGGTCGTCAATCTGCTCCAGAAGGTCCAGGACGAGCTGGGGATCGCCTTCCTCTTCATCGCCCACGACCTGGCGGTCGTCCGGCACTTCTCCGAGCGCGTGGCCGTGATGTACCTGGGCAAGGTGATGGAGGTCGCCGACCGCGACTCCCTCTACCAGCGCCCGCGCCACCCGTACACCCACGCCCTGCTCTCGGCGGTGCCCGAGGCCGATGTGGACGGCGGGAAGAAGGAGCGCATCCGGCTCTCCGGCGACGTCCCCTCGCCGATCATGCCGCCCTCCGGCTGCCCCTTCCGCACCCGCTGCTGGAAGGCCCAGGACAAGTGCGCGTCGGAGGCACCGCCGCTGGTGCGGCTCTCCGGCAACCGCGAGGGTCACCTCACCGCCTGCCACTTCCCCGAGGAGCCCACGATCGAGGCCCGCGGCAAGGACGTGGTCCTGGACCCGGCGCTGGCGGCGCTGGAGGAGAAGCACGGCGAGAGCTGAGCGGAACCGCTCCGGCCGAGCCGAGCCCCGGACACCCCGCGGTGTCCGGGGCTCTCCGCTGTCCGGCCCCGGCCGGCCCCTCCGCCGGCTCCCTCCCCTGGCAGGCTCTCCCGCCGCCGGCCCCCTCCCCGCGCCGGTGGTTAATGCGTTGCGGCGCCCCGGCCCCGCCCCCGACAGTGATCCGATGGACGACCTCACCGTGCGGCCCGCCACCCCCGGGGACGCGCCCGCCATCTGCCGCCTGCTCAACGCCGTCGATCTGATCGAGACGGGCCGGGCGGAGACCGACCTGGTCTCCGTGAAGGCCGACCTCATCCACCCGGAGGCCGCTCTCGCCGACAACTCCTGGCTCGCCCACCGCGGCGGCGAGCTGGTCGGCTACGGACTGCTCTGGGACGACTCCGGTGCCGAGCGCATCGACATGGACCACTACATCCTCCCGGAGCACCAGGACGCGGGGGAGCGGCTGCTCGAACTGATGGAGGCCCAGGCGGTCCGGCGGGCCGGGGCCAACGGCGCCGCCCGCGCCGTCGTCCACCTCCATCTCCATGTGCGCCCCACCCTGGACACCTCCCTGCTCACCCGCCGGGGCTGGTCCACGGTCCGCCGCTACCACGTCCTCACCCGCCCGCTGGCCCCCGCCGACGACCCCGTCCCCGCCCTCCCGGAGGGTCTGACCCTGCGGGACTGCCGGGACGAGGCCGACCGCCGGCGCGCCCATGAGCTGCTCCAGGAGACCTTCGCCGACCACTTCGACCATCATCCGCGCGGCTACCGGCAGTGGCTCGACGACCTGGGCGAGCACATCGACTGGTCCCTGGTGTGGATCGCCTCCCGCACCGGCTCCGGCGACATCGGCGCGATGGTGACCACGAACCACCGCGAAGCCCACGGCTGGATCAACAGCCTGGGCGTCCGGAAGGAGGCCCGCGGCCGGGGCGTCGCCGGTCTGCTGCTCCGCCATGCCTTCGGGGTGTACG
Source organism: Streptomyces sp. NPDC001889 (assembly GCF_053594535.1). Lineage (NCBI taxonomy): Bacteria > Bacillati > Actinomycetota > Actinomycetes > Kitasatosporales > Streptomycetaceae > Streptomyces > Streptomyces sp. NPDC001889. The sequence goes on along the minus strand of NZ_JBSFER010000007.1, from coordinate 274,850 downwards.
CGGGGCTGGGCCGCACCACCCTGGGGCTCGGCGTGGACACGGGCAACGAGACGGGCGCGCTGCGGCTGTACGAGGCGCACGGCATGGCGCTCGGCTACGCCGTCGACACCTGGGAGGTGACCCTGCCGGCCGGCTGAGCCCGTCTCCCGGGCGGCCGTCCCGGCGGGCTCCGGCCTCGTCCGTACGGCGGCGGCCGGCGTGCGGAATGCTCCCCCTCGGGGTGATATTCGGTCCTAGGGCCTTTCGCGTGGATCAGGGTGGATCAGTGAGCCCGGCCCGATCCGCGCGAAAGGCCCTGAGCGAGACTCAGGACTGGGAGGCACTCCATGCGCGGAGCCGGAGCCGGGCACGCCCCGTGGGCCGTCTGCGCGGTGGCCCTCGCCCTGCTGGCGACGGCCTGCGGAGGAGGCACCGCCGGGGGCGGCAGCGGCCCCGACGGAATCGTCAGCGCCTCCTGGGGCGACCCGCAGAACCCGCTGGAGCCCGCCAACACCAACGAGGTGCAGGGCGGCAAGGTCCTCGATCTGCTCTTCCGGGGGCTCAAGCGGTACGACCCGGGGACCGGCGAGGCCAAGGACATGCTGGCCGAGCGGATCGACACCTCCGACTCGGTCACCTTCACCGTCACGGTGAAGGACGGCTGGACCTTCAGCAACGGCGAGAAGATCACCGCCCGCTCCTTCGTCGACGCCTGGAACTACGGCGCCGACCTCAGGAACAACCAGCGCAACGCCTACTTCTTCGGCTACATCGAGGGGTACGCCGATGTGCACCCGGACACCGGCAGTCCGAAGGCCACCACCCTGTCGGGCCTCAAGGTCACCGGCGAGCGGACCTTCACCGTCAAGCTCAGCCAGAAGTTCTCCACCTGGCCCGACACCCTCGGCTACGCCGCCTTCGCCCCGCTGCCCCGGGCCTTCTTCGACGACCACGCCGGCTGGCTCGCCAAGCCCGTCGGCAACGGCCCGTACACCGTCGACGCCTATGTCCGGGGCTCCCAGATGTCCCTGCGGAGATGGGACGGCTACCCGGGCGCCGACCGGGCCCGCAACGGCGGGGTCGACCTGATCGTCTACACCGACAACAACACCGCCTACACCAATCTCCTCGCGGGCAATCTCGACCTGGTGGACGATGTCCCGGCCGCCCAGCTCAAGAATGTGAAGTCCGACCTCGGCGACCGCTATCTGAACACTCCGGCCGGCATCATCCAGACCCTCGCCTTCCCCTACTACGACAAGGCGTGGAACACGGCGGACGGCGCCAGGCTCCGCACCGGCCTCTCCCGGGCGATCAACCGCCGGCAGATCACCGACACGATCTTCCAGCGGACCCGTACCCCCGCCAAGGACTGGACCTCACCGGTGCTCGGCGTCGACGGCGGCTTCAAGGACACCCTCTGCGGGGACTCCTGTGTCTACGACGCCGCCGCGGCCAGACGGCTGGTCGACGAGGCCGGCGGCATCCCCGGCGGCCAGATGAAGATCACGTACAACGCCGACACCGGCTCCCACAAGGACTGGGTGGACGCCGTCTGCAACAGCATCAACAACGCCCTGGGCAAGGACCGCGCCTGTGTCGGCAACCCGGTCGGCACCTTCGCGGACTTCCGCGGCCAGATCACCGAATCCGCGATGCCCGGCCCCTTCCGGGCCGGCTGGCAGATGGACTACCCCCTGATCCAGAACTTCCTCCAGCCGCTCTACTACACCAACGCCTCCTCCAACGACGGCAAGTGGAGCAACGCGGAGTTCGACCGCCTCGTCGACCAGGCCAACGCCGAGAGCGACACCGCCAGGGCCGTGGAGATCTTCCAGCGGGCCGAGGAGGTGGTGCGCGACGAGATGGCGGCGATTCCGCTCTGGTACCAGAACGGCAGCGCGGGCTACTCGGCCCGGATCTCCAACGTGACCCTGAACCCCTTCAGCGTCCCGGTCTACAACGAGATCACGGTGGCCTGACCGGCCCCGGGACCCACCGCCCCAGCACCCGGGCCAGAGGGCGCAGCCGACCGACCACCGCCGACCGACGACCCCGGGAGACCCTCATGGGACGCTATGTCATCCGGCGTCTGCTCCAGATGATCCCCGTCTTCTTCGGCGCCACCCTGCTGATCTTCCTCATGGTCAATGTGATGGGCGACCCCATCCAGGGGCTCTGCGGCCAGCGGGCCTGCGACCCCGCCACCGCCGCCCAGCTCCGCAAGGAGTTCGGCCTCGACAAGCCGGTCTGGCAGCAATACCTCACCTATATGGGCAATGTCTTCACCGGGGACTTCGGCACCGCCTTCAACGGCCAGCCCGTCGCCGAGCTGATGGCCGACGCCTTCCCGGTCACCGCCCGGCTCACCCTGGTCGCGATCTTCTTCGAGATCGTCATCGGCATCACCCTGGGAGTCGTCACCGGGCTGCGGCGCGGCCGGCCCGTCGACACCTCCGTACTGCTGCTGACCCTGGTCGTCATCTCCATCCCCACCTTTGTCACCGGCCTGCTGCTCCAGCTCCTGCTGGGCGTCGAGTGGGGCATCATCAAACCCGCCGTCTCCCCGGGCGCCCCTCTCGACGAACTGATCGTCCCCGGCCTGGTCCTCGCCTCCGTCTCCCTGGCCTATGTCACCCGGCTGACCCGGACCTCCATCGCCGAGAACGCCCGCTCCGACTATGTCCGCACCGCCCGGGCCAAGGGGCTGCCCCGCCGCCGGGTCATCACCCGCCATCTGCTGCGCAACTCCCTGATCCCGGTCGTCACCTTCATCGGCACCGACATCGGGGCGCTGATGGGCGGCGCGATCGTCACCGAGCGGATCTTCAACATCCACGGCGTCGGCTACCAGCTCTACCAGGGCATCCTGCGCCAGAGCACCCAGACCGTCGTCGGCTTCGTCACCGTGCTGGTGCTGGTGTTCCTGCTGGCGAATCTGCTCGTCGACCTGCTGTACGCCGTACTCGACCCGAGGATTCGCTATGCCTGAGCCGCCCTTCGACGACCAGGGAGCCATCGCGCCGACCGGTGCGGGCGGCGCCATGGACCTCGCCGCCAGCGAGGGCGAGTCCCTGGAGCGCCTCCCCGGCGGCCCCCTCGGCACCGGCCCCACCGAGAAACCCCGCAGCCTCTGGTCCGACGCCTGGCGCGATCTGCGCCGCAACCCCGTCTTCCTCGTCTCCGGGCTGATCATCCTCTTTCTCGTGGTCATCTCGCTCTGGCCCTCGCTGATCGCCTCCGGCAACCCCCTCCAGTGCGATCTGGCCAAGGCCCAGGAGGGCTCCCAGCCCGGCCATCCCTTCGGCTTCAACGGCCAGGGCTGCGATGTCTACACCCGTACCGTCTACGGCGCGCGCACCTCGGTCACCGTCGGCGTCTGCGCCACCCTCGGGGTCGCGCTCCTCGGCTCCGCGCTCGGCGGGCTCGCCGGGTTCTACGGCGGGGTGTGGGACGCGATCCTCTCCCGGCTCACCGATGTGTTCTTCGGCATCCCCGTCATCCTCGGCGGACTCGTGCTGCTCTCCGTGGTCAAGTCCAACACCGTCTGGCCCGTCATCGGCTTCATGGTGCTGCTGGGCTGGCCGCAGATCTCCCGGATCGCCCGGGGCTCGGTGATCACCACCCGGCACAACGACTACGTCCAGGCCGCCCGTGCGCTGGGCGCCTCCAACTCCCGGATGCTGCTGCGCCACATCGCCCCCAACGCCGTCGCCCCCGTGATCGTCGTCGCGACCATCGCCCTCGGCACCTTCATCTCCCTGGAGGCGACGCTCTCCTACCTCGGTGTGGGGCTCCGGCCGCCCACGGTCTCCTGGGGCATCGACATCTCCTCCGCCTCCCCCTACATCCGCAACGCCCCGCACATGCTGCTCTGGCCGGCCGGCGCCCTGGCGGTCACGGTGCTCGCGTTCATCATGCTCGGCGACGCGGTGCGCGACGCCCTCGACCCCAAGCTGCGCTGAGGAGCCCGTGATGCTGCTCGAAGTACGCGATCTGCACGTCGAGTTCCGTACGAGGGACGGGGTCTCCCGGGCCGTCAACGGGGTCGGCTACACCGTCGAGGAGGGCCGCACCCTCGCCGTGCTCGGCGAATCCGGCTCCGGGAAATCCGTCACCGCCCAGGCCGTCATGGGCATCCTCGACACGCCCCCGGGCCGGATCACCGGCGGCCAGATCCTCTTCCAGGGCCAGGACCTGCTGAAACTCAAGGAGGACGAGCGCCGGAAGGTGCGCGGCGCCCGGATGGCGATGATCTTCCAGGACGCCCTCTCCTCCCTCAACCCGGTGCTCAGCGTCGGCGACCAGCTCGGCGAGATGTTCATCGTCCACCGGGGTCTGAAGCGCAAGGAGGCGCGCGCCCGCGCCGTCGACCTGATGGAGCGGGTCGGCATCCCCGGCGCCGGGGAGCGCGTGCGGCAGTACCCGCACCAGTTCTCCGGCGGTATGCGCCAGCGGATCATGATCGCCATGGCGCTCGCCCTGGAACCCGCCCTGATCATCGCGGACGAGCCCACCACCGCCCTCGATGTCACCGTCCAGGCCCAGGTCATGGAGCTGCTCGCCGATCTCCAGCGCGAGCTGAACATGGGGCTGATCCTGATCACCCACGACCTCGGGGTCGTCGCCGACGTGGCCGACCGGATCGCGGTGATGTACGCGGGCCGGATCGTGGAGACCGCCCCCGTCCACGACATCTACCGGGCCCCCGCCCACCCCTACACCCGGGGCCTGCTGGAGTCGATCCCGCGTCTGGACCAGAAGGGCCGCGAGCTGTACGCGATCAAGGGCCTGCCGCCCAATCTGATGAAGATCCCGCCCGGCTGCGCCTTCCACCCCCGCTGCCCGCTCGCCCAGGACATCTGCCGGACCGACGAGCCCCCGCTGTACGAGGTGTCCGCCGAGCGCCGCAGCGCCTGCCACTTCTGGCGGCAGACCCTGAACGAGGGGACTCCCGATGACTGAGGCGCGTGAGGCGGGTGAGACGGACAGGACGGGTGAGGCGATCCTCGACGTGCGCGGGCTGGCCAAGCACTATCCGCTGACCCGGGGCATCCTCTTCAAGAAGCAGATCGGCGCGGTCCGGGCCGTCGACGGCGTCGACCTCGACCTGCTGACCGGCGAGACGCTCGGCATCGTGGGGGAGTCCGGCTGCGGGAAGTCCACCCTCGCCAAGATGCTCGTCCATCTGGAACGCCCCACCGCCGGAGTGATCCGCTACAAGGGCGAGGACATCACCCGTCTCTCCGGCCGCGCGCTCAAGGCCGTCCGCCGCAACATCCAGATGGTGTTCCAGGACCCGTACACCTCGCTCAACCCCCGGATGACGGTCGGCGACATCATCGGTGAGCCCTACGACATCCACCCCGAGGTCGCCCCCAAGGGCGACCGCCGGCGCAGGGTGCGGGAGCTGCTCGATGTCGTCGGGCTCAACCCCGAGTACATCAACCGCTATCCGCACCAGTTCAGCGGAGGCCAGCGTCAGCGCATCGGCATCGCCCGGGGCCTGGCGCTCCGGCCGGAGATCATCGTCGCCGACGAACCGGTCTCCGCGCTCGATGTCTCGGTCCAGGCGCAGGTCATCAATCTGCTCGCCGCGCTCCAGCGGGAATTCCGCCTCACCCTGGTCTTCATCTCCCACGATCTGTCGATCGTGCGCCATATCTCCGACCGTGTCGGCGTGATGTACCTGGGCCGGGTGGTGGAGCTGGGCCGGGACGAGGAGATCTACGACCACCCCACCCACCCCTACACCCAGGCGCTGCTGTCCGCGGTGCCCGTCCCCGACCCGCTCGCGCGGGAGCACCGCGAGCGCATCCTGCTCGGCGGCGACGTCCCCTCGCCCGCGCACATCCCCTCCGGCTGCCGCTTCCGCACCCGCTGCTGGAAGGCGCGGGAGCGGTGCGCCCTGGAGGTCCCGCTGCTCGCGGTCCCGGCCGAGTTCAGACTCGCCGAGGGCCCGGCGAAGCATCCCTCCGCCTGCCACTTCGCCGAGGAGAAACAGGTGGTGCCACCCGGCGGATGATCCCCGGCCGACCGGTGGAACACCCTTTTACCTGCGGGTAATCCACCCGAAGCCACGGTGATACACGGCCCCGGCAGGCTGCGCTCTGTACGGCCGTGCGGGTGCCGTGGACCGTCCGGGGGTTCGCCATGTGGCCCCCGGGCGGTCACCCGTCCTCTTGTTCACCCGTACGGGCGGATGCACGATCGCAGCGTGACACTTACGAGGGGCTCCAGGATCACCACCGCGGTCCTCTGCGGCACGCTCGCGCTGATCACGGCGGGCTGGATCGCCCGCGATCTCACCAAAGCCGGCTCCCCGGACGAACTGTGGCATCTGTGGACCGCCGACGCCCAGCCGCTGCCGCCCGCGACCTCGCTCGAACATCCGCTGCTCCTCGCGGTGTACGTCGTCCTGCTCGCCGCCGCCCTCCGTCCGGGGCTCACCCCCGGCGCCCCGGCGGCGGCCGGGGTGATCACCCTCGCGCTCTGGCTCCCCGGGCTCTGGGTGCTCGGCTCCGGACGGCCGGGGCTGCGCGCCACGGACGAACTGCGCACCCTCGCGCTGTACGCCACCTTCGCGGCGCTGGCCCTCGGGGTCGGCCTGCTGACCACCGCGGCGGTGGGCCCCCGCACCCGCCCGCGCGGCCCGGCGCGGGGGGTGCCCGTCGCCGCGTCGGCGCTGCTCGGCGGGGCGGCGGGGGTGCTGGCGGGGTGGGAGATCCGTACGGCGGCGCTCTCCCCGGAGCCGTACGCCGACCGCTTCACCGGCGGTGTGCCCGCGCTGCCGCCGCTGCTCGCGATCCCGCCGGGGTGGCTGACCTCGGTCACCGTCCTGCTCGCGGGGGTCGCGGCCCTCGCCGCGCTCCGGCCGGCGGCCCTGGTGGCGGGGGTGTTCGTGCTGGGCGCGGGGTTACGGGGAGTGGACATCGCCCTCCACAACGGTCTGCTGGGGCGGCTGGGCGAACTCCCGCTGGCGGACCGGCTGCTGGTGGTCTCCTGGTGTCTGGAGGCGGTGGCGGGCGCCGTCGCCCTGCTGCTGCTGGCGGCCCCGCGCCGCCCGCCGGAGCCACCGCCCCGCGCGGCCCCGGCGGGTCCGCCGCCGCCGTCCTCACGCCCCCCGGGCTGGTGAGACGCTCCCGCCTACGGGGCCCGCCGGCACCGCCCCGGCACGGCGCGGTTCTCCGCCGGTCCGGCGCGGGCCTCCGGCGTCTGCTCCCCGCCCATCCGGATGCAGGGAAAAGAATCGGCCAGCATCCGCAGTGCGCGGACCCGGGGGCGGCAGAGGAGCGAGAGACCGTTCCCGACACCCCTCTCCCGGTCGGGCGGGCCGATCCGGGCGCTCAGCGATGCTCCGTCCATCCCCTTTCATCACCAGAGATCCCTGGTGTGCACATCGCCGGGCAGCGATCGGGCGCGCAGCTCGGCCCTCCTCGGCCGTGCTCCGCACCGGCCTCCCGGATGTCCGGCCGGAGACCTCGGGGAAAAGAACCGGCCAACTCAAGAGAACGGTGCCCGGATGCGGGGCGCCCGGAGTGCGGTGCGGGGGGTCTTGCGCACCGACAGGGAAAGGAGTGCTCTGTCCTGAGAGTCGTATGACCGCCCCCGAGAGCTGTGCGCCCCCATGTGCTGCTGTGCACCGATCAATGCGTTCGCACGGATAGTTATGATCCGTAGCGCAAGGTGGGTAGGAACCCTCCGGCACATGCAAGCTGCCCGTCCCGACCGAATATCTGTGGAGGTGAACCGCCGTGGCACTCTCCATTTCGGCGGTGCTGCTGCTGGCGATCATCGTCTTCCTGCTGATCCGGAAGTCCGGGCTCAAGGGAGGGCATGCCGCGGTCTGCATGTTGCTCGGTTTCTATCTCGCGAGCTCCAACCTCGCCCCGACGATCACCGATCTGACCTCGAATGTGGCGGGGATGATCGGGGACTTCAAGTTCTGAGTGCGCCCCCGGCGCGCCCGGGGCGTGCACTCCGGCGCAGCCCCGGGGGACGGGTTCGCCGGGCCGGATGATCAGGGGCTGCCCGCTCCTGCCCGTACGGCACGGCGGCGCCTCGTAGGCTGTGCCGTATGAAGGATCTCCCCGCCCGCCGGCTGCTCCTGGTGCACGCGCACCCGGACGACGAGTCGATCAACAACGGCGCGACGATGGCTCTGTACGCCGCCGCCGGCGCCCAGGTCACCCTCGTGACCTGCACTCTCGGTGAAGAGGGCGAGGTCATCCCCGCCGGTCTCGCCCATCTCGCGCCGGACCGCGAGGACCGGCTCGGCCCCCACCGCGTGGGCGAACTGGCCGCCGCGATGAAGGAGCTGGGGGTCACCGATCACCGCTTCCTCGGCGGTCCCGGGCGCTTCCGGGACTCCGGGATGATGGGCGTCGAGCAGAACCACCGCGCGAACGCGTTCTGGCGGACCCCGGTCGACGAGGCCGCCGGGTATCTCGTCGAGACGATCCGCGAGCTGCGCCCCCAGGTGCTGGTGACCTACGACCCCGACGGCGGATACGGGCACCCCGACCACATCCAGGCCCACCGGGTCGCCCTGCGCGCCGCCGATCTGGCGGCCGAGCCCGCCTACCGCAGGGACCTCGGCGACCCGCACACCATCACCAAGATCTACTGGAACCGGGTCGCGCGCTCGGTGGCCGAGGCGGAGTTCGCCCGGCTGCGCGCCGAGGCGCCCGGAGCGGTCGCCGCGGTCGGCGATGTGCCGGGGGTGGTCGACGACGCGCGGATCACCACCGAGATCGACGGCTCCGCCCAGGTGGGGCGCAAGGCGGCGGCGATGCGCGCCCACGCCACCCAAGTCACCGTGGACGGGAACCGCTTCGAGCTCTCCAACCACCTGTTCCAGCCGCTTTTCGCCACAGAATGGTACGAATTGGCCCGGGGTGAGTCGGGGGCGCGCGCCGGTGAGCGGGAGCGCGATCTCTTCGCGGGGGTGGCCGAATGAGCGGGCGCAGCGCCCCCGGCGCTCAGCGGCCCGTGTCACTGCGGCTCGGCAGGGCCGCCGCGTACACGGGTCTCGCCCTCCTCGGCGCCGTGGTCGGAACGGCCGGTTCCCTGGTCCAAGGGGCCTGGTTCCCCGGCGGTTTGCTGCTCTCCCTGCTGGCCGCCGCGGGCCTGTTCCACGGCTCCGGGAAGCTGACGGGCACCCCGTTCGGGGTGGTGGCGTCCGGAGTGGGCTGGCTGGGCGCGGTTCTGCTGCTGAGCATGGGGCGACCGGAGGGCGATGGGGTCTTCTCCGCCGGAATCGGACCGGTTGTCTTCATTATCGGCGGTATGGCCATCGCTGTGATGTGTGCCACGATGACGCGCCCGGCGCAACCGGGCGGCGGCACCGCCCGACTTGACGAGAAGGGGGCGCGCGGGACCCCCGGCAAGCGGTAGTTCCGGTGTCCCCCTAGGGTGGGTCGCCACGGAGAGCGCGACATCCCCGACCCGGCCATGCCCGTACGGCCGGAGAGCAGGGCGCTCTGCGGAGTCAGACGGTGAGTGTCCGTGGCGGCCAGTATGGTGGTGCGCGCCGCCGAGCCGCCCACAGCAGTAGCTATCCAGTAAGAAACGGGCGGCGAAGCCAACCGGGAGAACCTGCTTTGAGTCGTGAAACTGACAGTTCGTCCTCCGGGCCCCAGGGGCGCGGTGGAGCCGCGTACCCCTCGGGGACACCGCCGTACGGATCGCGCCAGTATCCGTCCCAGCATCCTGCGCAGGACGCTCCTGACGGTGCGGGCGCCGGTGGGGCCGACGGCTCCGCCGAGCCGGGGGCGGACGGCGCCAGGACCAAGTCCGAGCCCAAGACCGAGACGACGCTGACGACCCGCATCCGGATCAACATCCCCGGGTCGCGGCCGATTCCGCCTGTCGTGATGCGCAAGCCGATGGGCGACGCCGAGGCCGGCGCGAGCGCCCCGGTGGAGCCGGGAGCGCCGGGAGCGCCGAGGGCCTCCGCCGAGCGGGACCCGGAGCGCACGGCGGCGATGCCGGTGATCGGCGGACCCCGGGCGCCGTCCGTGCCCGCGCCCGCCAGGGAGCCCCAGACGCCGCCGCCCGCCGAGAAGCCCTCGGGGAACGACTGGTTCGCACCGCGCAGAGGGACGAACGGGGCGGGCATCCCCTCCCCGGCCGCCGGTTCCGCTTCCGGTGCCGCAGCGGGTTCCGGTCCCGGTTCCGGTTCGGTGCCGGCCCCCGGGACCGACGGTGCGGGGATTCCGTCCCCCGCCGGGTCCCCGGACGCCTCGCAGGGCCGGGGTCTGCCGGGCGCGCCCGGGGGCACGGCTCCCGCGCCCCGGGAGCCCGACCCGCTGACGGCCCCGCTGGACCAGGTCGAGGGAGCCCAGGGCGCCGCGTCCGGCCCTCAGGGCACCCCCCCGGGCCAGACGTACTTCGCCGACGCGGCGAACCGGCCCGCCCCGGCCGCGCCCCGGCCGCGCAGCGCACTGCGCGACCTCGCGGCGGGTGCCGCCGCCACCTCCTCCGGCGGAGCCACCGGCTTCGCCCCCGGCGGGGGTTCCGCTCCGGCGGGTCCCGCCGAACCGACCGGGGCCACCTCCGGGCCGGCGCGGGGCACCATGCCGGTGCGCGGCCGCCCCGCCGGGGACACCCCCGGCACCCCCGCGGCCCCCGGCGCGCCCCGGCTGTCCGACGACACCGCCGTGCTGACCCCGCAGAAGCTCGTCCCCGAACCGGCGAACCCCGCCGGGCCCGGCGGGCAGGTCTCCGGGGACACCCTCACCAGCGGCATCCCCGTGGTCCCGGCCGCCCGGACGCCGAAGGCCGGCGGCGACTTCGCCGCGCCGGGAGCCCCCGGCACACCCGGCGGCCCCGGGGCGACGGGCCCCGGCGGCACGCCCACCCCGGCCGCCGCGCCCGCCCCCGCTCCCCGTCCCGCGCCGCCCGCCGCCAAGAAGAAGGGCCGCTCCAAGCTGGTCCTCCTCGGCGCGGCCGTGGTCGGGCTGGCCGGGATCACCTACGGCGCGGGACTGCTGCTCAACCACTCCGAGGTCCCCAAGAGCACCACGGTCCTCGGCGTGGACATCGGCGGCGGCACCAAGGAGCAGGCGGTCGTCAAGCTGGAGCAGGCCCTCGGCAAGCGCGCGGCCACCCCGCTCCAGCTCACGGTCGGCGACAAGAAGGAGCAGCTGGCCCCGGACAAGGCCGGGCTCGTCCTGGACACCCAGGCGACCGTGCGGAAAGCCGCGGGCAGCGACTACAACCCGGTCTCCGTGATCGGCTCCCTCTTCGGAGACGCGCGGGTCGTCGAGCCGGAGATCCCGGTGGACGAGGAGAAGCTGAGCGTCGCGCTCAGCGATCTCGCGGGCGAGTCGGGCTCGGTGGTCGAGGGCACGATCACGTTCGAGCCGGGCAAGGTGATTCCGGTCCCCGGCAAGGCGGGCCAGACCCTGGATGTCGCGCGCTCGATGATCTCCGTCAAGGACGCGTTCCGGGCCCAGGTGGCGACGGGCCGGCCGAACGCGGTGACGCTGCCGGTGGCCAAGCGCGAGCCGGCCGTCGGCCAGGCCGAGGTCGAGCGGGCGATGAAGGAGTTCGCCGAGCCGGCGATGTCCGGTCTGATCACGATCAAGGCGGGCGGCCGGGGGATCGACTTCGGTCCGGCGATCTCGCTCCCGAGGATTCTCTCCATGAAGCCGGTGGACGGGAAGCTGGTCGAGGTCTACGACAAGAAGGCGATCGAGGAGCTGCTGGGCGGGACGTTCGAGGGGGTGCTGATCACCAAGGGGGACGGGAAGCAGCATCAGCTGAACGCGGATGATGTGGCGCAGGCGATGGGGCCGGCGCTGCGGGGGAAGACTCCGCAGGAGCGCACGGTGGAGATTCCTCTGGGCGGGTGAGTCTCCCGGCCCCCCTCCGAGAGCCCGCCGCCTCCCCCTCCCGGCCCCTGCGCGACGGGTGCCCGCACAGTGCGGGCCCCGGTCGGGGGCCGGCCCCCGAGCCCCCGCTCCTCAATCGCCGGAGGGGCTGGGTGGTGCGGCTCAGCTCGCCGGAGGGGCTGGGTGGTGCGGCCCGGCGCGGAGCGCGCCCCCCACTCGTTCAGTTCAGCATCGCCCGCGCCGCCCGCGCCCTCCCCCTGATCGCCTCCGCGGCCAGCGGCTCCACCGCGCTCACCACCTCCGCGTACGCCTCCAGCTCCGCCGCCCCCGCCAGGAACTCCCCGCGCTGGACCAGCAGCTGCGCCCGCTCGAAGCGCAGCCGCGCCGGGTGCGAGGGCAGCAGCAGCGACAGCTCCACCGCCCACAGCGCCACCGCCGATTGCTCCGGGCGGGCCGCCGCCCAGGCGCGGATGTTGTTCAGGATGCGCACCACCACGTCCAGCGTCGACGCGGGCGCCAGCATCGACGGATCGAGCGGCACCCCCGTCGCCCCCACCACCAGCAGCTCCGTCTCCTCCCCGGTCAGCGGCGCGCCCCCGGCGAAGGGATCTGCCAGAACCCGCTCGGCGGGCGTGTCCGGGTCGCCGAAACCGACCACGAAGTGCCCGGGCAGCGCCACCCCGTACACCGGTGCGCCCGCCCGTCGCGCCACCTCGATCCAGAGCACCGAGAGCAGGATGGGCAGCCCGCGCCGCCGCCTCAGCACCTCGTGCAGCAGCGAGGACTCCAGCCGCTGGTAGTCCCCGGGGACGCCCCGGAACCCGCACCGCTCACCCAGCAGCCCCGCCAGCGCCCGCGCCCAGGCACCCGGGCTCTTCGCCCCGTACGGCAGCAGACCGGCCAGCCGGTCGAGTTCGATCTGGGCGGCGTCCATCCCCGCCTCGTCCAGGGTGCGATCGCCCACCGCGCCCAGCAGAAGGCAGAGCAGGGCGAGATCGGGGTGCTCCGAGCGCGCCTCCTCGGCGAACCGGTCCCGGTACCCGTACCCGTGTCCGCCGGAATCGGGTACATCGGCTGAATCGTCGCGCATACGCCTACACCGGCCGGAAGTGGTGGTAGCTGTGGTGGGTCTCGAAACCCATCCCCTGGTACAGCGCGCGCGCCGCCTCATTGTCCGACTCCACCTGGAGCCAGGCGGCCGACGCGCCCTCCGCCAGCGCCCGCCGGGCGAGCGCCGTCATCACGGCCCGGGCGAGCCCCTGCCGGCGGTGGGCCGGATCGACCTCCACCGCCATGAACCCCGCCCACCGGCCGTCGACCACGCACCGCCCGATCGCCGCCGGCACCTCCCCGGGCCCCGCCACCGAGGCGAACCACACGGACGGCCCACTGCCCAGCACCTTCAGCACATGCGCGCCCGCCACGCCGGAGCGCTGGTAGCGCCGCAGCCACGCCTCGTCGAAGGAGCGCGCCAGGGCCACCCGCTCCACCTCCGCGTCCAGATCGGCGACGGGGGCGAGCCCTCCGATCCGTACGTCCGCCGAGACCTCGCGCCGCCAGCCCCGCGCCTCAAGGCCGGCGCAGAGGGTCTCCTGGGTGCCCGCGGCGCCCGTCGCCGCCTGGACGTACGGGGGCAGCTCCCGGGCCGCGTACCAGGCGCCCACCCGGGCGAGCGCCTCGTCGAGCGGCAGCCCGGGGTCGCCGGCGGGCAGCACCGAGTTCGCCCGACGGGTGAAACCGCCGGCGGCCCGCAGCTCCCACTCCCCGAGCCGTTCGCTCTCCACCGGCTGCCACGCCCGCGCCGTCACCCGGCTCAGCTCGGTGAAGTCGGTCGCCGGACCCCTCCGGCGCGCGGGCGCCGCGGGCACCACCTTGCCCGCGACGACCGTCTCCTCGGGGACCCCCACGCTCTCGCCGCCGCGCTGTGTGATCAGCAGCACACCATTGTCCCAGGATGTGAGAACCCCGATGGTGTCGGTGAACCGGCCACCCTCACCGGTGGGATCGACAAGACGTCGGATTGATACCCGTTTGCCTACGTCAAGGGGTGTAATACGGACTTCCAGCCGTCCGGCGCCGATGAATTCCACGGGTCTGCTGGCCCCTCCTGTTCGGATCGTCCTCAGGAACGGAGATACTAGGTGCGGGCATCGACGACGCCGCGCTCCCGCGCAATGCCAGCCCTACCGAGGAGGAACGACAGCGTGACCTACGTCATCGCGCAGCCTTGTGTCGACGTCAAGGACAAGGCGTGCATCGAGGAGTGCCCCGTCGACTGCATCTACGAGGGCTCCCGGTCCTTGTACATCCACCCGGACGAATGCGTCGACTGCGGGGCCTGTGAGCCGGTCTGCCCCGTCGAGGCGATCTTCTACGAGGACGACACCCCCGAGGAGTGGAAGGACTACTACAAGGCGAATGTGGAGTTCTTCGACGAGCTGGGTTCTCCCGGTGGGGCCTCCAAGCTCGGGCTGATCGAGCGGGACCACCCCTTCATCTCCTCCCTGCCGCCGCAGGCCTGACGGCCGGCGAGCCGGCCGGTCTCCGGTCCCCGTACGGTCGTCGTCGTCCGTGCGGGGCCGTGGCGTCCCCCCGTCCCGGCGGAGGGAGGGGCGCCCTCCCACGCGTACGAGAAAGAGAAAGTCTGTGTCCGCAGTCTCTTCGCGCCTGCCCGTCTTCCCCTGGGACAGACTGGAGCCCTACAAGGCGACGGCCGCGGCGCACGCCGACGGCATCGTGGATCTCTCCGTCGGCACTCCGGTGGACCCCGTCCCCGAGCTGATCCAGCGGGCCCTGACCGAGGCCGCCGACTCGCCGGGCTATCCCACGGTGTGGGGCACGGTCGCCCTGCGGGACGCGCTCACCGGCTGGGTGGAGCGCCGCCTCGGCGCCGTGGGCGCCGCGCACACCAACGTACTGCCGGTGGTCGGCTCCAAGGAGCTGGTGGCCTGGCTGCCGACCCAGCTGGGTCTGGGCGCCGGTGACCGGGTCGCCCACCCCCGGCTCGCGTACCCCACCTATGAGGTCGGCGCCCGGCTCTGCGGCGCCACTCCGGTGGTCTACGACGACCCCACCGAGCTGGACCCGGCGGGACTGAGGCTGCTCTGGCTCAATTCGCCGTCCAACCCCACCGGACGGGTGCTCTCCGGGGACGAGCTGGCCCGGACCGTCGCCTGGGCGCGCGAGCACGGTGTACTGATCTTCAGCGACGAGTGCTATCTCGAACTGGGCTGGGAGGCCGAGCCGGTCTCCGTGCTCCACCCGGATGTCTGCGGTGGGACGTACGAGGGTGTGGTCGCCGTCCACTCGCTCTCCAAGCGCTCCAACCTGGCGGGTTACCGCGCCGCGTTCCTCGCCGGTGACGCGGCGGTCCTGGGCGAGCTGCTCCAGATCCGCAAGCACGGCGGCATGATGAGCCCGGCGCCCGTCCAGGCGGCCATGGCCGCCGCCCTCGGCGACGACGCCCATGTCACCGTGCAGCGCGCCCGGTACGCGGCCCGCCGTGCCGCGCTCCGCTCCGCGCTGGAGGAGCACGGCTTCCGGATCGAGCACAGCGAGGCCAGCCTGTATCTGTGGGCCACGCGCGACGAGCCCTGCTGGGAGACCGTGGCGCACCTGGCCGAGCTGGGCATCCTGGTCGCGCCGGGGGACTTCTACGGCCGGGCGGGGGAGCGGTTCGTCCGGGTGGCGTTCACCGCCACCGACGAGCGTGTCGAGGCCGCGGTCAAGCGCCTCGGCGGCTGAGAGCGGCTCGGCGCGGGTCCGCCCGGCCGGTGCCGGCGGACAGATGAAAGGGCCCGGGAGCACGCGCTCCCGGGCCCTTCGCCGTGCGGCGGGGCGGTTCAGCCCAGCGGCAGCGGCAGCTCGCCGGGGAGGTCGCCGGGCAGGTCACCGGGGACGCCGCCGCCGGCCGCCGGGGCGGCACTGCTCGCGGTCTCGCCGAGGACACCGGCGGCCGAGCCCGTGGTCTCGCCGGCGGCCTTCTGGGCGGCGGGCGCGACCGTGCCGCCCGCCTTGCCGACGGCCTTGCCCGCGGCGGGCACGGCCTGCTTGACGGCGTTGCCGCCGGTGTTGCCGGCCAGCTCGGAAGTGGTCGACGTGGCGGTGCCCGCGGTGCCCGCGAGTCCGGCGGTGTCGACCGACGACACCGCGCCGAGCGGGTTGGCCTGCTGGAGTTCCACGGCGCTTGCGGAGCCGGCCGCACCGACCACGGGGGCTGCGCCCGCCGCGATGAGCAGCGCGGCGCGGGCGATCCGACGGGTCAGGGGGAGGGACATGATGCTCCTTGAGGCGAGAAGGACAGGTGGGTGATCTCTGTCGTCCGGCGCCGGACCCGGTCCCGGAAGGCACCGGTCCGGGTGGCCGGACGCAGTGACAACCGCTGGGAGGGAGGGGGAAGTTGCGGTGCGGTGGGGTAAAGAGTTGGCAATGTGTCGCATTATCAGTCACTGGCGAAAAGGTGCATACCGTGTCTGACGGGGCAGGTGGGATGGGTCCTGCTGAATCGTCACTTCCCTGGGCCGCCAAGGGGTGCGGACAAAGGTCATATGGTCATCGGGAAAGGCCCGGCGCGGCATTGGAGTGACGGTGCCCGGACTCCCCTGGCGGGGGAACGCCCGGAACGGCGTGCGAACGGGATGAGGCGCGTGGGCCGCCGTCGCTCGGCGCGAAACGGGGGTGCGCGGGCCGCTGCCGTGCGCTGTGGGACCGGGGTGCGCGGGGCGTCGCCGTTCGGCGCGGGACCAAGGCGCGCGGGCCGTCGCCCTTCAGGTCGGGACCAAGGCGCGCGGGCCGTCGCCCTTCGGGTCGGGGCGCTCGGCGGCCGGCCCGGTGGGGTGGCGTGCGGTCGGGGCCGGTCAGTCCGGTGGGGTGGCGTGCGGTCGGGGCCCGTCAGCCCCGTGGGCGGCGCGTGGCCGGGGCGAGGGATGCCGCCTCCGTTCAGTGCGCGACGAGGATGCGTACGGTGCCGTCGCCCGCGCCGCGCCCCGGAGCGGTGGTGCGCCAGCCGTCGCCCGCCCGTTCCGCGCTCCACACCCGGTCCCCGAGGCGGACCTCGCCGATCCCGAGCCCCTCCGCCCGGGCCACCGCCCAGTGCGCCAGCTCCCAGCCCCGCCGGGACGCGCCGCCGGAACCCCGCTCGCCGCCCGCCGGCCCCACCGGGACCGCGATCTCCCGCGCCTGCTGCGCCCCCGCGCGCCCCGGCCCGCCGGAGACCTTCGGCAGCAGCACGTGCGCGCCGAACGCCCGCTCCAGCTCCGCCCGCACCCGCGCCGGGTCACCGGCCTCGTCCCCACCGCCGCCTCCGCCGTCCCCGTCGCAGGTCAGTGCGGCGCCCGCGCGCCCGGTGAGCGCGGCGGCCAGCAGCGTCGCGTCCGGCTCGTGCTTCGCGTACGCCTGCGGGAAGCCGCTGCGCTGCACCCGTTGCGCGGCGACCGTCAGCGGGAGCCGGGACCAGCCGGGGACCTCGGCGAGCTGGTCGTAGAACTTCCCGGCGGAGTACACCGGGTCGAGAATCCGCTCCGGGCTGCCCCAGCCCTTGGAGGGCCGCTGCTGGAACAGGCCCAGCGAGTCCCGGTCCCCGTGCCGGATGTTCCGCAGCCCCGACTCCTGGAGGGCGGTCGCCAGCGCGATGGTCACCGCGCGCTCCGGCATGCCGCGGGTGGTGCCGACGGCGGAGACGGTCGCGGCGTTCGCGGCCATCTCGGTGCTCAGCCCGTAGGAGGGCCCGCCCGACGCCGCGCGGACCACGCACCGGGGAGCGCCGCGATCCGTCAGATGCTGCGCCACGACATAGCCGACCAGGGCCAGCAGCACGGCGAACCCGGCCGTGAAACGGGTGAGGCGACCGCGCCGGACGGGAGAGACGTGCTTGGACACAGACCCACGGTACTAGCGGTACTAGGAGTTCCGCTTCGGGGCGCCGGCTCGGTGCGCCCGCCGTGCCGCGGCCCCCCCCGCCACGGCCCGGGGCCGCCGTTCCGCAGGTCCGGACCGCCGTTCCGCAGGTCCGGCCGGTGTCCGGGGCCGGTGCCCCGCGGCCCCCGGGAGCGGCCCCGGGGCCCGGCGCCCGGCCCCGGCGCCCGCGCTAGGGTCGTTGCCATGCCCGACACCGCCCTTGATCTCACCGCCGACGGCCCCTCGCTCACCGCGGCCCTGGTCGACTTCCCCTCCGTCAGCGGCCAGGAGAAGCCGCTCGCGGACGCGATCGAAGCGGCCCTGCGCGCCCTGCCCCACCTCACGGTCGACCGGTACGGCAACAACGTGGTCGCCCGCACCCGGCTCGGCCGGTCCGAGCGGGTCGTCCTCGCCGGCCACATCGACACCGTCCCGATCGCCGGCAACGTCCCCTCCCGGCTCGACGCGAACGGGGTGCTCTGGGGCTGCGGCACCAGCGACATGAAGTCCGGCGTCGCCGTCCAGTTGCGCATCGCGGCCACGGTCCCCGAGCCCAACCGCGATCTCACCTTCGTCTTCTACGACAACGAGGAGGTCGCCGCCCACCTCAACGGCCTCGGCCATGTCGCCGAGGCCCACCCCGAGTGGCTGGAGGGTGATTTCGCGGTCCTCCTCGAACCCTCCGACGCCGAGGTCGAGGGCGGCTGCCAGGGCACCCTGCGAGTCCATCTGCGGCTGACGGGGGAGCGCGCGCACTCCGCCAGGAGCTGGATGGGGTCCAACGCGATCCACGCCGCCGCCCCGGTCCTGGCCCGGCTCGCCGCGTACGAGCCGAGGCGTCCGCTGATCGACGGCCTGGAGTACCACGAGGGCCTCAACGCCGTACGGATCGAGGGAGGCGTGGCCAACAACGTCATCCCCGACGCCTGCGCGGTCGTCGTCAACTACCGCTACGCGCCGGACCGGAGCGAGGCCGAGGCGATCGCCCATGTCCGGGAGGTCTTCGACGGCTGCGGGGTCGCCGAGTTCGTGGTGGACGACCACTCGCCCGGCGCGCTGCCCGGTCTCTCGCACCCGGCCGCCGCGGCCTTCATGAAGGCCGTCGGCGGCAGTGCCCGGCCCAAGTTCGGCTGGACGGATGTCTCCCGCTTCAGCGCGCTGGGCGTACCCGCCGTGAACTACGGCCCCGGTGACGCGCTGTACGCGCACAAGCGGGACGAGCATGTCGCCGTGGAGAAGGTCACGCACTGTGAGAATCGACTGCGGGAGTGGCTGACGTCCTGAGTTTTCCTTCTTGTCGCCTTCGCGGACCCTCGCGGATCTACCCTGGGACCAGCAAAGATGTTCGGCGGAGGGAGCAGGTCATGGGCAACCCCGAGGGTGCGCGGTCGTTCGAGGAGCGGAGGCAGGGTCCGGTGTTGCGCCGCAGGGAGCAGGTCCAGCCCGGGACCACCGATCAGCGGCTGCTCGACACCGAGGGCGACTCCGAGTGGGTGCACACCGATCCCTGGCGGGTCATGCGCATCCAGTCGGAGTTTGTGGAGGGCTTCGGCGCGCTCGCCGAACTGCCCAGCGCCATCAGCGTCTTCGGCTCCGCCCGCACCCCCGCCGGCACCCCCGAGTACGAGGCGGGCATCAGGATCGGCAAGGCGCTGGTGGACGCGGGCTTCGCGGTGATCACGGGCGGCGGCCCGGGCGCGATGGAGGCGGCGAACCGGGGCGCCCGGGAGGCCAAGGGCATCTCGGTGGGCCTGGGCATCGAGCTGCCGTTCGAGCAGGGCCTGAACCAGCATGTCGACATCGGGGTGAACTTCCGCTACTTCTTCGTCCGCAAGACGATGTTCGTGAAGTACGCCTCCGGGTTCGTGGTCCTCCCCGGTGGCCTGGGGACCCTGGACGAGCTGTTCGAGGCGCTGACCCTGGTCCAGACCGGCAAGGTGACCAGATTCCCGATCGTGCTCTTCGGTACGGAGTACTGGAGCGGCCTGGTCGACTGGCTGCGGGACACGGTGGTGGCCCAGGGGAAGGCGTCGGAGCGGGATCTGCTGCTCTTCCACGTCACGGACGACGTGGACGAGGCGGTCTCCCTGGTGACCAAGGAGACGGGCCTCTAGGCCGTCTCTCCCGGCCCGCTCGTGCCCCGGCCGCTCCCGCCCCGGGCGACCGGGGGCGGGAGCCGCGCGGCCGGGCCGGGGCGCGCCGCGCGGCCGGGTCAGGCCAGGCCCCGGCGGGCCACCGACGGCTCGCGGTGGCCGGCGATGGCGGCCACCATGTCCAGCACCTGACGGGTCTCCGCCACCTCGTGCACCCGGTAGACCCGGGCCCCCAGCCACGCCGACACCGCCGTCGTCGCCAGTGTCCCGATCACCCGCTCCTTCACCGGCCGGTCCAGCGTCTCCCCGACGAAGTCCTTGTTCGACAGTGAGACCAGCACCGGCCACCCCGTCTCCACCATCTCCCCGAGGCGCCGGGTGGCCTCCAGCGAGTGCCGGGTGTTCTTGCCGAAGTCATGACCGGGGTCGATCATGATCCCGTCCCGGCGCACCCCCAGCTCCACCGCCCGCTCGGCCAGCCCCAGCGTCACCCGCAGGATGTCCGCCACCACGTCCTCGTACGCCACCCGGTGCGGACGGGTCCGCGGCTCGGCCCCGCCCGCGTGGGTGCACACCAGACCCGCGCCGTACCGCGCTGCGACCTCGGCGAGCCGGGGGTCCACCCCGCCCCACGCGTCGTTGAGCAGATCGGCGCCCGCCTCGCAGACCGCCTCGCCCACGTCATGGCGCCAGGTGTCCACACTGATCACCACATCCGGGAAGCGTCTGCGCACCTCGGCCACGAAGCCGACCGTGCGCCGCGCCTCCTCCGCCGCCGTGACCTCCTCCCCGGGACCGGCCTTGACCCCGCCGATGTCGATGATGGCGGCGCCCTCCGCCACCGCCCGCTCGACCCGCGCCAGCGCCGGCTCGTCGTGGAAGGTCGCGCCCTGGTCGTAGAACGAGTCGGGCGTCCGGTTCACGATGGCCATGATCACCGGCTCGCGCGGATCGAATTCACGCTGTCCCAGCCGCAGCATCAGCGGTTTTCCTCCTCAGGTCGTCCGGCTGAGACCCTAACTGTCACACCGGCGTGGCACGATCAGGCGGGAGAGTATCCGTCCGGCGCTCGCCGGAAGCCGGGGAGAGGGTCGTTCGGTGTTCTTGTTCTTGCTGATCACGATGGTCGTGGTCGTCGGAGCGGTCACGCTCGCCGTGGTCGGCGGCGGCGACGGCGCCGCCCTGCCCGAGGCCGGTCCCGACCGGGTGATCGACCCGCTGCCGGTGAACCGGCCGGTGGGCCGGGCCGATGTCGAGGCGGTGCGGCTGCCGGTGACCGTGCGCGGCTACCGCATGGCGGAGGTGGACGATGTGCTCGGCCGCCTCGGCGCCGAGCTGGCCGAGCGGGACGCCAGGATCGCGGAGCTGGAGTCCGCGCTCGCCGGTGCCCAGGCCACCGCCGTGGGCGGGCCGGAGCTGTTCACCGAGCCGGGCGAGGAGCCCGGCCGATGAGCGAGGGCGGCACCGTCGCGGGTCCGGACGGGAAGCGGCGCTGCCCCTGGGGTCTGTCCACGGAGGAGTACATCGCCTACCACGACAAGGAGTGGGGCCGCCCGGTCCACGGCGACGAGGCGCTCTTCGAGCGGCTCTGTCTGGAGGCGTTCCAGTCCGGTCTCTCCTGGATCACGATCCTCCGGCGGCGGGAGGGCTTCCGCCGCGCCTTCGACGGGTTCAGGATCGCCTCGGTGGCGGAGTTCGGCGAGGCCGACCGGGAGCGGCTCCTCGCCGACGAGGGCATCATCCGCAACCGCGCCAAGGTCGACGCCACCATCGCCAACGCCCGGGTGCTCCTCGACTGGGCCCCCGGCGAGCTGGACTCCCTCATCTGGTCGTACGCACCCGACCCGGCCGGGCGGCCGGTGCCGCGGACCGTCTCCGACGTGCCCGCGGTCACCGACGAGTCGACGGCCTTGGCGAAGGAGCTCAAGAAGAAGGGCCTGCGCTTCGTCGGCCCCACGACCGCCTATGCCCTGATGCAGGCGTGCGGCCTGGTCGACGACCACCTGGAGGGCTGTACGGCGCGGGGCGCGGCAGCGGCCCGCTGACGACCCGCCCGGGCCCCGCTCCGACCCGGCCCGAGCCCCGCTTCCGCCGGGCCGGGCAGCCGGCCCGCCTCCCGCGCCGGGTTTCCCGCGCCGGCCCGCCCGCCGCGCCGGAGCGTCAGCGGCTCACCGGCCCTGGTAGACCGGCTTCTCCTTCGCGACGAACGCCCGCACCGCGCGGGCGTGGTCCTCGGACCCGCCGGCCCGCGCCTGGAGCTCCTCCTCCTTCGCCAGGCTCTCGCCGAGCGAGTGCTCGGCGCCGAAGGCGAGGGACTCCTTGATCGCCGCGTACGCCACGGTCGGTCCCCCGGCGAGGGCACGGGCCACGGCGGCGGCCTCCCCGGCCAGCTCGGCGGCCGGCACCACCCTGTTCGCGATCCCCCAGGCGTACGCCTCATCGGCGGAGAAGGAGCGCGGGAAGAGCAGCAGATCCGCGGCCCGGCTCCGCCCGACCAGCCGGGGCAGGGTCCAGGACACCCCGGAGTCGGCGGTCAGCGCGACCCCCGCGAAGGCGGTGGTGAAGCTCGCGGTGTCGGCGACCACCCGGTAGTCGGCGGCCAGGGCGAAGCCGAGGCCCGCGCCGGCCGCCACCCCGTTGACCCCGGCGACCACCGGCTTCGGCATCTCCGCCAGCGCCCGCACGATCGGGTTGTAGTGCTCACGCACCGTGTCCATGGTGGTCCGGGTGCCGGTCTCCCGGTCCCGCGCCAGCAGCGCGATGTGCTCCTTGAGGTCCTGCCCCACGCAGAAGGCGCGCCCGGTGGCGGTGAGCAGTACGGCGCGTACGGCGGAGTCCTCGCCCGCCGACCGCGCGGCGTCCCTGAGGGCGGCCTTGGTCTCGATGTTCAGCGCGTTCATCGCGTCGGGCCGGTTGATCGTGATCGTCGCGAGTCCGTCACGCACCTCGTACAGCACGGAGTCGGCCATCTCAGCTCTCCTTCGCGGCTCAGCGGTGGTCTCCGGGCCCAGCATGGCGGAGATCGCCGGCCCCGGGCATGTGACCTGCGTCTAACCGGGAGGGTCGCGGAAGGGCCCCGGGGACCGTGGCGGGCGGCGAAGTATCGCAGCCGGATCGCCGAATTGAGTGGTTTTGCGAGAGCGCGTGTCCTAAGCGATGCCGACTGATGTTGGTCATCGGGTCCCGCGATGCGGGATAATGACCTGGAAGCAATGTGTTCGATGCCGGGACGCGTGCCTATTCAAGGCCGTCGGCTGACGATGAGCTGGTTTCAGGAAGGGGAACGAGCATGGCGGCCATGAAGCCGCGGACGGGCGATGGCCCGCTCGAGGTGACCAAGGAGGGGCGGGGCATCGTCATGCGCGTTCCGCTCGAAGGCGGCGGTCGGCTTGTCGTCGAGCTGACTCCGGACGAAGCGGAAATGCTGGGCGATGCCCTGAAGAAGGTCGTCGGCTGACGCGCGCAGCGCCACAGTCCTCCGCCCCGGCACCTCTGAGGTGCCGGGGCGGCCTGTTTCCCGGGATCTGTCCCTGTCGGCCCCGGAGAGGGCCAAAGGCGCGGAAGCGCGGCAGGCCGGGGCCGACAGGGACGGACCGGCCGGTCAGCCGAGGCGGACCGCGCAGAGCAGCCCGTCACCCACCGGCAGCAGCGAGGGCAGCAGCTCCTGGCTCTCCCGCACGGCGCGCAGCAGCTCCCGCAGCTTGAGCACCTCCACCGGCTGGGCCGCGGAGTCGACCGTGCGGCCCCGGGCGAAGACTCCCTCGAAGCAGACGAGACCGCCGGGCCGGAGCAGCCGCAACGATTCCGCGAGGCACTCCAGCGACTCCGTCCGGTCGCCGTCGCAGAAGACGAGGTCGTATCCGCCGTCCGCGAGGCGCGGCAGTACGTCGAGGGCGCGCCCGGGGATGAAACGCGCCCGGTTCCCCGCGAAGCCCGCCGCGCGGAACGCCTGCTTGGCGAACTGCTGGCGCTCCGGCTCCGGGTCCACCGTGGTGAGCACCCCGTCCGGCCGCATGCCCTGGAGCAGATAGATGCCGGAGACGCCGGTACCCGTTCCGATCTCCGCCACCGCCTTCGCGTCGGCGGTGGCCGCCAGCAGTCGCAGCGCGGCGCCGGTGCCTGGCGACACCGAGGGGAGCCCTGACTCCCGGGCCCGCTCACGGGCCCAGTGCAGCGCGTCGTCCTCGGCGACAAAGGCGTCGGCGAACGCCCAGCTTGTCTGCCGGTTTGCGGTAATGGGCCTCTCCTGTCCCCGTAGTTGAACGCGACGTTGACTGTATCCGCTGCCCCCGGGAACCCGCAGATGGGACCGTGCGTTGTACGGCACAGGGGGGAGCGATGAAGCAGAGCGGGAAGCAGCACCCAAATTCGCGTAAAGATTCTTATCCGGAGCTAACGGGCGAGGTGGCTATGGTAGGGGCTCCGCTGGACACCACCAGAGCCGATAGGGGAGGTGCGGCTGCACCTGCGGATCGTAAGGGAGTGCTGAGGCGCTTCCTCAGGTCACCGGGTGAGCCGAAATCCGTGACCAACATTGCTGACCGTTCTCGCACCACCGACTCCGCGGCAACCGCGACCTTCGCATCGGATGCGGAATCGCCGGCGTGGACCCCTCCCACCTGGGAGGAGATCGTCAGCACGCACAGCACCCGGGTCTACCGTCTCGCCTACCGCCTCACGGGAAACCAGCACGACGCCGAGGATCTGACGCAGGAAGTCTTCGTCCGGGTCTTCCGCTCGCTGTCGACCTACACCCCCGGCACCTTCGAGGGCTGGCTGCACCGCATCACCACCAACCTCTTCCTGGACATGGTCCGCCGGAAGCAGCGCATCCGTTTCGACGCGCTCGGTGACGACGCGGCCGAGCGGCTGCCCAGCCGTGAGCCCTCCCCCCAGCAGGTCTTCAACGACACCCACTTCGACGCCGATGTCCAGCACGCGCTGGACACCCTCGCGCCCGAGTTCCGGGCCGCCGTCGTCCTCTGTGACATCGAGGGCCTGTCGTACGAGGAGATCGCCGCGACCCTGGGCGTCAAGCTCGGCACGGTCCGCAGCAGGATTCACCGCGGCCGGTCGCATCTGCGCAAGGCCCTCAAGCACCGTTCCCCCGAGGCTCGCGCCGAGCAGCGCACCCTGGCAGGAGTGGTGGGATTGGCAGGGGAGGGCGGACCCGCGTGAGTGGCTTCAGCCCCACCCCCGCCGAACAGCACCTGGGGGACCGACTCGCCGCCCTGGTCGACGGCGAGCTGAAACACGATGCCAGGGACCGGGTGCTGGCCCATCTGGCGACCTGCTCCAAGTGCAAGGCCGAGGCCGACGCCCAGCGCAGGCTGAAGGACGTCTTCGCCCGTTCGGCGCCCCCGTCGCCGTCCGAGGGGCTGCTCGCGCGGCTCCAGGGGCTGCCCGCGGGCCCCGGCGGCGACAGCGGCCGGGGCGGCCCCTTCGACGGGGGCCGTGTCATCGATTCGGTTTTCGGCGGGGTGAGGCCCCCGTCGGAAAGACCCGGCGACCCCCACCCGGAGACCTTCGGCTACGTCCCCGGGGGGCACACCCGCGCCCCGGCGCTGCCCAGCCGCTCCGGTGGCTTCCGCATTCATGAGGTGGGGCGCCAGGAGGCCGAGCGCTCGCCCTGGCGGGGCCGCCGATTCGCCTTCGCCGCCGCGAGCGCGGTCTCCCTGGCCGCCATCGCGCTCGGCGGCTCGCTGCCGCTGGACGCCCCGGCGCCCACCGCCCGGGGCACCGCCCCGGGGAACGCGGTCACTCCCATGCAGGCCCAGAGCAGCGGCGGGGCGACCGGCACCGGCAGCCCTCTCCCCACCACCACCTCCGGCGCCCGCGGCACCGACCACGAACGCCGCCGCGGCGCGGGCCAGGCACCCGCCCGGTCCGACGAGCGTGTCATCGGCCGTTCCGTGACCGGTCCGCTCACCCCGGGGAACCCGCTGGACCGCCCGCTGTTCCTCCAGGCGTCGTTCGGTGACCTCTTCGCCCCGTCACCGCTGATACGCCCGACGGGCCAGGCCATCCAGCTGATCACCACCCCCTCCGGCACCCCGCAGGCAACACCCGCCCCCACCCACCTCGTTGCCCCGGTGCCGCCCTCGCCGCCCCTGGCGTCCACCCGCTAGCCACCGCCGCCGCCCGGCCCCCTGCGCGGGGATTCGCAAACCTGGTTGAATCCTCGGAGGGGTGCCCGCGGGGGTGCCCCGGCGGACGGCAGGTTGCGGGGAGAGCATGGACGACGGGAAGCCCACCGGAGCGAAGGCGAAGTGGTGGAGCCGGCCCGGCGCGGAACACTCCGCGCCCGCGGCGCCCGAGGACCACCGGCCCGCGCCCGGGACACCGCCCGGCGGCAGGTCCGAGCCCGAGCACGGGTCCTCCGAGCACGGCGCCGGGCACCGGTCCGGGGCCGAGCCCGGGCACGAGCACCGGTCCGGGCACGAGCACCGGGCCGGGTCCGCCACGGAGGCGCCCGGCTCCACCGCGCCCGAACCCCTGTCCGTACCGGAGCAGACCCCCGCCACCGTGCCCGCCGGGGAGTCCGGGCACACCCCGGCCCCCGCCCCGCCCCCGCCGCTGCACGAGCCCGACCCCTACGGCACCCCGCCCTACGGCGGCCCCGGGCCCTGGGCGCCCGCCCCTCCCGTGCAGCGCCCCGTGCCCACCCCCGCGCCGGGCATCCCGGCCCCGCCCGCGCCCCCGGGGTACGGGGACGCGCGAGCACACCTCCCGGGCACCCCCGCCCCTCGGCAGCACCCCCTCCCGCCCGCGCACGGCCCGCACCCGGCGCCCGGAGCGGCCCACGGACACCCCCAGGACGCCCACACCCGGCCCCAGGAGTCCCAGTGGCTCCAGTACGACCCGTGGGGTGCCCCGGGGGCCGGAGCGCCGCTCACGGACCACGGGGAGCCTCCCCGCCGCCGGAGCAGACGGGGCCTGCTGCTGGTCGGCGGGGTGCTGCTGGCGCTCGTCGCGGGCGGCATCGGCGGCGGCATCGGCGGGTACATCGAGCGCAACGGCGGGATCACCGAGGTCGAACTCGACCAGGCCCCCCGGGAGAGCCGTGACCGCGCCCCCGACAGCGTCGCCGGGATCGCCGCCAGCGCCCTGCCGAGCGTGGTCACCCTCCATGTCAGCGGCGGCGGCGAGCAGGGCACCGGCACCGGCTTCGTCCTCGACCGGAAGGGCCACATCCTCACCAACAACCATGTCGTCGACCCGGCCGGCGCCGGCGGCGACATCTCCGTCACCTTCAGCGGCGGCGAGACCGCCGCCGCCACCCTCGTCGGCAAGGACAGCGGCTACGACCTCGCCGTCGTCAAGGTCCGCGCCGTCTCCGGCCTCACCCCGCTCCCGCTCGGGAACTCCGACAATGTGCGCGTCGGGGACCCCGTCGTCGCCATCGGCGCCCCCTTCGACCTCCAGAACACCGTGACCTCCGGCATCATCAGCGCCAAGGAGCGGCCCATCACCGCGGGCGGCGAGAAGGGCGACGGCAGCGACATCAGCTATGTCGACGCGCTCCAGACCGACGCCCCGATAAACCCCGGCAACTCCGGCGGCCCCCTGGTGGACACCAGGGCCCGGGTCATCGGCATCAACAGCGCGATCCGGGCCGCCGACACCGGCGGCGGCGCCGAGGCGGGCCAGTCCGGCTCCATCGGCCTGGGCTTCGCCATCCCCATCAACCAGGGCAAGCGCGTCGCCGAGGAGCTGATCAACACGGGCCGTGCCACCCACCCCGTCATCGGCGTCAGCCTCGACATGAAGTACAGCGGCGACGGCGCGCGCGTCGGCGAGAAGGGCAAGGACGGCACCCCGTCCGTCACCCCCGGCGGCCCCAGCGCCAAGGCCGGGGTGCGGCCCGGCGACGTCATCACCGAGGTCGACGGGCAGCGGGTGCACAGCGGTGAGGAGCTGATCGTGAAGATCCGCGCCCACCGCCCGGGCGACCGGCTGAAGCTGACCCTGCTGCGCGGCGGCGACGAGCGGACGATCACCCTGACGCTGGGCTCCGCGGGCGGTGGGGACTGAGCGGGCCGCCCCGGACCCGGGCCGGCGGGCGCCCGGTGGGCGGGCCGTCCGCGCCCGGACCGGGAGCCCCCACCGGCGCCGACACCGTCCGGCACGTGACTGACCGAAGACCGGCCGGGTACCGTGGATCGGGCGCTGAGCCCATTCGACCGTGCGAGCAGCCGAGAACACGAGGAGCGACAGGGTGTTCAATGACATAGGCGCACTGGAGCTGGTGACTCTGGTGGTGCTCGCCGTGCTGGTCTTCGGGCCCGACAAACTGCCGAAGGTCATCCAGGACGTCACCGGCTTCATCCGCAAGGTCCGGGACTTCTCCGACAACGCGAAGCAGGACATCCGCAGCGAGCTGGGTCCGGAGTTCAAGGACTTCGACTTCGAGGACCTCAACCCGAAGACCTTCCTCCGCAAGCAGCTCAACGAGAACGACGAGCTGCGGGAGCTGAAGGAGCTGGGCGGCTCCTTCGACCTCCGCAAGGAGATGAACGAGGTCGCCGACGCGGTGAACTCCCGGCACGCCCCGGACGCCGTCCCCGCCGCGGTCAACGGCTCCGCCGACACCCCCGACCTGCTCAAGAAGCGCGACCGGCCGCAGCCGGACGAGCGCCCGCCGTTCGACGCGGACGCCACCTGAGCCACCGCCCGGCGCACCCCAATGGCCGCCGCCCGAGCCGGGCGCACACGCCATCGCGCGCCGGTCAATCCATGTGAGCGGGGGACAGGTGGCTATTCTCTCCATCTGTCTGGACGCGAGGACGCCCGAGGGGGGCGGGTCCGCTCCGGACCCGGACACGAAGGAGGCGGCCGGCCAGATGGAGACGACCAGTCGGACAACGGCGGACCAGCGCGCACAGGCGGAGGCCGCCGCCCGGCGCCGCACGGCCGACGCGTACGCCCGCGCCTCCTTCCCCTGGTACGGCCTGGACGGGGCCTTCACCGGGCCCCGCTGGCTGATGCAGGTCGGCTCCGCCGCCGACGGGGTCGTCCAGCACGGCTCGATCGGTCACGGCGAGGAGCCGTCGATACGGTCCGAGGCCACGGCCGCCGAGAAGGAGCGGTTCGCGGTGGTGATCACCGTCGCCGCCAGCCCGGACCGCCACAGCGGTGACGGTACGGGGGTGCTGGACGCCACCACCGCCTCATCGGCCGCCTGGCTGGCCGGCTCGGGCCTGCTCGCCCACACCTGGCCCCCGCAGATGGACCACTCCCTGCGGGACGACTGGCTGGAGCAGCAGACCGAGACCGCCTTCGAACTGGCACACGACCTCGGCGGCTCGGAGTGGTCCACGCTGTCGCTGCCGGTCGACGGGGAGCCCACGCCCTTCCACTACCGCGAGTCCGAGTTCGGCTGGGTGCTGGCCGGGTCGTCCGCCGGCGGGGTGCACATCGGGGCGTACGGGCGGGGCATGAGCGCCTACGGGCTGGGCTTCTCGGCGCTGGAGGACCTCACTCCGTACCTCCGCTGAGACGGAGCCGGCCAAGACCCGCGCGGCCGGGCGGCCCCGGGGCCATGGCCCCGGGGCCCGGTCATGTCCCGCCCCGGGGCCCGGCCGCGGCTCCCGGCCGTGTCCCGGCGGCCCCGGGGCCCGGGTCACACGGCCTAGAACTTGTTCCGCGGGGTGATCCCGAGGCTCATCCCCGAAAGCCCCCGCTGCCGCCCGCCCAGCTTCCCCGCGATCGACCGCAGCGCCGAGCCCGCCGGCGACTCCGGGTCGCTGAGCACCACGGGCCTGCCGTCGTCCCCGCCCTCCCGCAGCCGGACGTCGATCGGGATCGAGCCCAGCACCGGCACATGCGCCCCGGTCGTCTTCGTCAGCCCCTCGGCGACCCGCTGGCCGCCGCCGGTGCCGAAGACATCGATCATCTCGTCGCAGTGCGGACAGGGCAGCCCCGACATGTTCTCGACCACACCGACGATCTTCTGGTGGGTCTGCACGGCGATCGAGCCCGCGCGCTCGGCGACCTCGGCCGCCGCCTGCTGCGGGGTGGTCACCACGAGGATCTCGGCGTTGGGCACCAGCTGCGCCACCGAGATCGCGATATCGCCGGTGCCGGGCGGCAGGTCGAGCAGCAGCACATCCAGATCGCCCCAGTACACATCGGCCAGGAACTGCTGGAGCGCGCGGTGCAGCATCGGGCCGCGCCACACCACCGGGGCGTTGCCCGGCGTGAACATCCCGATCGAGATGACCTTCACGCCGTGCGCCGAGGGCGGCATGATCATGTTCTCGACCTGGGTGGGGCGCCCGTCGGCGCCCAGCATCCGGGGTACGGAGTGGCCGTAGATGTCCGCGTCCACCACGCCGACCTTCAGGCCGTCGGCCGCCATCGCCGCCGCCAGGTTCACGGTGACGGACGACTTGCCGACCCCGCCCTTGCCGGAGGCCACGGCGTACACCCTGGTCAGCGAGGAGGGCTGGGCGAAGGGGACCTCCCGTTCGGCGGTGGTGCCGCGCAGCGAGGCCGCGAGGTCCTTGCGCTGCTCGTCGCTCATCACATCGAGGGTGACACCGACGCGGGTGACGCCCTCGACACGGGCCACCGCGTCCGTCACATTGCTGGTGATCGTCTCCCGCATGGGGCAGCCGGAGACGGTGAGGTACACCGTGACCGCGACCGCGCCGTCCGCTGCGATGTCCACCGATTTGACCATGCCGAGGTCGGTGATCGGTCGGTTGATCTCGGGGTCGTTCACCGTCGCCAGTGCCGCGAGCACCGCGTCTTCCGTAACCATACGACGATGGTACGGCGCCGACTCCCGCCGCCGGAAAGCCCGTCAGCGGTCGGCTTCGTCACTCCCCTGGCCGCGCTCGGGCGGGAGGGGCGCGCGGCGCTCCTCCATCTCGCGGACCAGGTCCTCCAGTTCCGAGCGAATCCAGTCCCGGGTCGCGACCTCGCCGAGGCCCATCCGCAGGGCCGCGATCTCCCGGGTCAGATACTCGGTGTCCGCGATCGACCGCTCGTTCTGCTTGCGGTCCTGCTCATGGGTGACCCGGTCCCGGTCGTCCTGCCGGTTCTGCGCCAGCAGGATCAGCGGGGCCGCGTACGAGGCCTGGAGGGAGAGCATCAGGGTCAGAAAGATGAACGGGTACTGGTCGAAGCGGAGATTCTCCGGCGCCGAGACATTCCACACCACCCACAGGATGATGATCAGGGTCATCCAGACGATGAACCGTCCGGTGCCCAGGAAGCGGGCGATCCGCTCGGAGAGGCGGCCGAACTCCTCCGGGTCGTACTCCGGCAGCAGCGTACGGCGCGGAGCGCGCGGCAGATCGAGACGTACGCGGGCACGCGGCGCCGCCGTCGCCCCCGACGGCATCCGCTCCCGCTGCCCCTCGCCGGGCCCGCCGTCCCCGCTACCCATGGCCGTACCCCTTCCCCGGGCCGCCCGGCCCTCGTGCCCCGGTCCTGCGCCCTCCGGGCGCGCGCCGGCCGGGCGCGCGCCCGACGCGGCGGGGCGCGGTGCCAGGGCTCGCGAGCCCGGCAAGATCCGGAAGAGACGGCCTAGCCATGCGCCGACTCCTCGAACTCCGTCTCACGCCAGTCGTCGGGCAGCAGATGGTCCAGCACGTCATCCACCGTGACCGCGCCCAGCAGCGCCCCGCTCTCGTCCACCACCGGCGCCGCGACCATGTTGTACGTGGCGAGATAGCTGGTCACCGCGCGCAGCGGGGTGTCCGGGGCCAGCGGCGGCAGATCGCTGTCGACCACCGAGCCGACCAGCGTGAACGGCGGATCGCGCAGCAGCCGCTGGAAGTGGACCGTGCCCAGGTACTTCCCCGTGGGCGTCTCGTCCGGCGGCCGGCACACATACACCTGGGCGGCGAGCGCGGGGGAGAGGTCCTGCTGGCGCACCCGCGCCAGCGCGTCCGCGACCGTCGCGTCCGGCCGCAGCACGATCGGCTCGGTGGTCATCAGACCGCCCGCCGTGCGCTCCTCGTACGACAGCAGCCGGCGCACATCGGCGGCGTCGTCCGGGCGCATCAGGGCGAGCAGCCGCTCCTTGTCGTCCTCGGGCAGCTCGGAGAGGAGGTCGGCCGCGTCGTCCGGGTCCATCGCCTCCAGCACATCGGCCGCGCGCTCCTCCTGGAGCTTGCCGATGATCTCCACCTGGTCGTCCTCCGGCAGCTCCTCCAGCACATCGGCGAGCCGGTCGTCGTCGAGGGCGGCGGCGACCTCGGCGCGCCGCTTGGGGCTGAGGTGGTGCAATGCGTTGGCCAGGTCCGCCGGGCGCAGCCGTTCGAAGGTGGCGACCAGGCTCTCCGCGCTCTGGGCGTCCTCCTCCAGCGAGAAGCCGGTGACGGCCGACCACTCCACGGTCAGGGTCTCCCCCTTGCGGCGCAGCGCCCCGCCCCGTCCCCGGCGGACGAAGACCTTGTCGATCTCCCAGTCGCGGCGGGCGGGCAGCCGCTGGATCGACACATCGAGGACGGTGGCCTCCTCGTCGCTGTCCACCAGCCGCACCCGCCGGTCGAGCAGCTCGCCGAGGACCAGCCGCTCGGTGGGGCGCTGCTCGAAGCGGCGGACGTTCAGCACCCCCGTCGTGATGACCTGGCCGGACTCGATACCGCTGACCCGGGTCATCGGGAGGAAGATCCGCCGGCGGCTGAGCACCTCCACCACCAGACCGAGCAGCCGGGGCGGGCGGCGGCCGACACGGAGCATCGCCACCAGATCGCGGACCCGGCCGACCTGATCGCCGCTGGGGTCGAAGACGGGGACCCCGGCGAGATGGGAGACGAAGACCCGGTGCGCGCTCGCGGCCATGCTTCCGCGCCTCCGCTCTCGTTCCGTTGCCGGCGGGACCGGCGCGTTCCGTCGGCTCACCGGGCTCTCTGCCAGGGAATGCCGTTGTTCAGGGGCTTCAGGCTAGCTCGTACCGTTCCGTACCGCCGTCGGCCCTGGTCCGTCCGGCGTCGGTACGCCTACCTGCGGAGGAGCCTCTCACGCACCGGTACGCTGCGGTCTGCGCTCCCGTATCCAGCAGATGACAAGCAGATGAGAGGCAGTGTGCTGGTGTCTCCCCTCCCCTCGGTCCGCCCGGTTCCCGCGGTTCTCGCCGGAGGGTTCCGGGTCTCCCGGGCCCGCAGAACCGTGCTCTCGGTGGTGCTCGCCGCCGGGCTGGCCCTGACCGCCACGGCCTGTGCCGAGGAGAAGAAGCCCGATCCCGACAAGGGGACCAACGGGGTCGGGAAACTCCCGGCCGAGGAGATCGAGAACCGGGCCCGCGCGGCGGCCGAGGCCTCCGACGCGGTGCGTCTCTCGGGGACCCTGGTCGGCAAGGGCGGCACCTTCAAGCTCAATATGCGGCTCAAGGAGGACGGCGGCACGGGCTCGGTGACCTCCACGGAGAACACCTTCGAGCTGCTCCGGGTCGGCGATGAGCTGTTCCTCAAGGCCGATGCGGGCTTCTGGACCCATGAGGACGGCAAGGGGGCGCCGGGCGGCACCGCCGCGCCCTCGCCGAGCCGGGCGGACGCGGAGGCCGCGGGGAAGCTCGGCGACAAGTATGTGAAGGTGCCCCAGGGGGACCCGGCGTACAAGGAGTTCCGCGGCTTCACCGAGATGGATGTGCTGCTCGACGGCCTGCTCGGCATGGGCGGGGAGCTGAGCAAGGGCGAGCGCACCCGGGTGGGCGGCGTCCAGACGATCAAGGTGCAGGCGGCGGACGGCGCGGGCGGGGTGCTGGACGTCTCGCTGGAGGGCGAGCCCTATCCGCTCCGGTTCGCCCGGGCCGGCGGCAAGGGCGTGCTGACGCTCGCCGAGTGGGACGCGGACTTCGAGCTGAAGCCGCCGGACACGTCGCAGATCGTCGACTACGGCCGCCAACTGCCCAAGAGCAGCGACTAGGGAGTTTCTTCCGGATCGGGCCGGATCGGTGAGCGGGGGCCGCTTCCGGCGGAGCGCGGCCCGCGCCCGGTGGAGGGCGGCCCGCGCCCGGTGGAGGGCGGCCCGCGCCCGGTGGAGGGCGGCCCGCGCCCGGTGGAGGGCGGGGCTCAGCCCGTCTTCCGCTTCCCGCGCCGCGAGAGCAGCAGCCGGGGGAGGGCGGGCGGTGCCGGGTCGCGGGTGGTCGCCGGTGAACCGGCCGGGGCCGCGGCCAGCGAACCCGCCGGATGGGTGGTGGTCGAGGAGACCGGGGTGAGCCGGAGCACCCGGCACTCCCGCGCCCACCGCTCCGCCACCCGCTCCGCGTCCACCGAGTTCAGACGCTTGCCCTTCAGCTCCGGGACCACCGTCTCCCACTCCTGCGAGTGCGGCGCCAGCTCCCTCACCTCCGCCGTCCAGGCGATCAGCCGGCCGCCCTTGTCCTTGCTGCGGACGGTGACCTCGGCGCTGCCGCCGTCCCGCAGGCCCGTCAGGGGCTGCTCGCCCGCGCCGTCGCCGACGAGATGGGCGGCGCCCTCGTGCCACACATGCCACAGGGCGCGCTCGGGGCCCTCGCCCCGCACCCAGAGGAGACCGGACTTCTTGGTGGCCTCCTCGACCAGGGCCTGGCCGAGCAGCGCGGAGTCCTCTTCGGGGCGGGGGGCGAGATCTGTCATGCGCGCAGCCTATCCACCCGGCCGGCGGCGGGCGCCCCGCACGGTGCGCGTCCCGGGGCCGGGGAGTTCCTCCCCGATCCGGCCTGATCCACAAGAAACGCCCTAGAGCCAGCCGTTCCGCTTGAGCGTGCGGTGGATGGTGAAGCAGATCACCGCGATGGAGGTCAGCACCATCGGATAGCCGTACTCCCACTTCAGCTCCGGCATGTGATCGAAGTTCATGCCGTACACCCCGCACACCGCGGTCGGCACCGCGATGATCGCCGCCCAGGATGTGATCTTGCGCATGTCCTCGTTCTGCGCCACCGTCGCCTGCGCCAGATTCGCCTGGAGGATCGAGTTCAGCAGCTCGTCGAAGCCGATGACCTCCTCCTGCACCCGGGCGAGGTGGTCGGCGACATCGCGGAAGTACTTCTGGATGTCCGGGTCGATCAGCCGCATCGGCCGCTCGCTCAGCAGCTGCATCGGGCGCAGCAGCGGGGAGACCGCGCGCTTGAACTCCAGTACCTCCCGCTTGAGCTGGTAGATCCGCCCGGCGTCACTGCTGCGCTGACGGCCCTTGGAGGGGGCGGAGAAGACATCGATCTCCACCTCGTCGATGTCGTCCTGCACCGCGGCGGCGACCCCGATATAGCCGTCCACGACATGGTCGGCGATGGCGTGCAGCACCGCGGACGGGCCCTTCGCCAGCAGCTCCGTGTCCTTCTGGAGGCCGTGCCGGAGCGCGCGCAGGGAGCCCTTGCCGCCGTGCCGGACGGTGATGACGAAGTCCCGGCCGGTGAAGCACATCAGCTCACCGGTCTCCACGACCTCGCTGGTCGCCGTCAGTTCGGTGTGCTCCACATAGTGGATGGTCTTGAAGACGGTGAAGAGGGTGTCGTCGTACCGCTCCAGCTTGGGCCGCTGGTGGGCGTGGACGGCGTCCTCGACGGCGAGCGGGTGGAGCCCGAACTCCGCCGCGATCCCGGCGAACTCCTCCTCCGTGGGCTCGTGCAGCCCTATCCAGGCGAAGCCTCCGCCGTCGCGCACCTTCAGCATCGCCTCGCGCGGCGAGGGGCAGGCCCCGCTCTCCAGCCGGCGGCCGTCGCGGTAGACGGCGCAGTCGACGACGGCGCTGGAGGCGGAGGGGTCGCGCGTGGTGTCGTACGAGTTGTAGGGGGCGCTGCTCTTGCGCAGGGAGGGGCGGACCGCTGCGCGCAGGTCACGGATCATCGACATGGCTGGCTCCTTCACGGAGAGGCCGTCGGGCGAGTGGCGTGGCACAGCCCGGAATGGGGACGTGACATTACGTCCGCAAAGCGGGCGGCACCGCGGGATCGCGGTGACGGCGTTCGCTACAGACAGGCAAAAACGAAGTGCTCTTCCGTCGTGCGAGATTCCGCTGGACGGGGCGCTGTCGTACGGGATGCCCGGATACGGAGCGCCGCGGTACGGAATGCCGTGGGCCCTGTGCGGGAAGGCCTCAGATCACCGGGAAGTGATGCCGTACGGAAGAGCGGTCGGTACTGCACGGTCGACTTCGATCCACCGCAGACCCCACCTCCTCCGGCCGGTCCCCCGTGGGGGATAGACGTGTCGCCGGGACGGGGAGCATCGCTCTCGCGTCCGTCCCCTGCGTGCTCCAGGCACGCCACCCCGGCCAGCGGCCAAGACTATC
This sequence comes from Streptomyces sp. NPDC001889, assembly GCF_053594535.1. NCBI lineage: Bacteria > Bacillati > Actinomycetota > Actinomycetes > Kitasatosporales > Streptomycetaceae > Streptomyces > Streptomyces sp. NPDC001889. The sequence continues at coordinate 238,816 of NZ_JBSFER010000007.1, read as the reverse complement.
AGCCAACTGAGGCCAATCCCTGGGAATGCCCATTCCTTACGGGATTTATGCTCGCCGGATGGGAGAAGTTCTTGCTCTGGTCGAGTCCAGGCTGCTGACGGCGCTCGGTGAACCGGACGCCCGCGCGGCCGTGACGTTCCTCGGGACGGACCGTATCGAGGTGCTCCGCTTCACCGATCCGGAGGCCGGGGTGGTGCGGTACGCCACCCTCGGGATGTCCGCCCACCCGATGACCGATCCGTCGGCGGTGCTCGCCGACCCGGTCGCGGGGCCGCGCGCCGAGTTGATCCTCTCGGTGCGGGCGGGGCTCGCCGACACCGACAAGGTGCTGCGCCCGCTCGCCGTGCTCGCCGCCTCCCCTCAGGTGGAGGGGGTCGTGGTGGCGCCCGGGGCCTCCCTCGACACCGGTGAGCCGCTCTGGCCGGCCGCGCCCTTCACCTCGGTGCTGGTCGCGGAGCCCGGCGGTCTCGTGGCGGATCTGGAGCCGGGGCCTCCGCTCGATCCGGTGCGTTTTCTGCCGCTGCTGCCGATGACGCCGAACGAGGCCGCGTGGAAGCGGGTGCACGGCGCACAGGCGCTCCAGGAGCGCTGGCTGGCCCGGGGGGCGGATCTGCGGGACCCCCTGCGCGCCTCCGTGACCCTGGACTGAATCACCGCGTGTCTCCCTTCCGTCCTGCTGTTTCCGCCGCCGGCGCGGCCGCCGGACGGCTCGGCGAGGCCCCCGGGCCGGCCGCGCGCAGGGCCGTCCGGGGGAGCGGCGGAGCGTACACGCACACGCCGGACGGGTGATCGTCCTTGACGCGGCGGCGGCCGGGTAGGACCGTTGAGCGCTATGAGGGGCGAACCCAGTTGCCCGAAGTGCGGTGGCCGGGTCAGGGCGCCCGGTCTCTTTGCCGATTCCTGGCAGTGCGACGCGGACGGCGCGGTGCATCCGCTCCAGCCAGTGATCCCGCCCAGTGTCGAGGCTCTCGGTGTCGTGGTGCACCGGGCCGGAGTCCCGGTCTGGATGCCCTGGCCGCTGCCGGTGGGCTGGCTCTTCACCGGTGTCGCCTACGCGGGCGACGACCGCAGCGGCGGCCGTGCCACCGCCGTGGCCTGCTCGGGGCCCGGTCCGCTCGGCGGCATCGGTGAACTGCTGCTGGTGGCCGAGGAGTTGGGAGTCGGCCTGGGCGCGCGGTACGCGGGCATCGAGGGCCCCGACCCCGGACCCCATATGAATGTCTCCGGACCGCCCCACACCAAGGTGCTGGCCGCCGGCCGGCCCACCCCGCTCTGGCATGTCCCCACCGCCCCCGACGACCGGGCCGTCTTCGCGGGCGAGGCCCGGGGGCTCTGGCTGTGGGCGATCGTCTGGCCGGAGCAGTCCGGTCTGCTGATGTACGACGAACTGGTCCTCACCGACCTGCGGGACGCGGGCGCGGAGGTGGAGCTGGTGCCCTGCGGGGCGCTCTCGCCGAGGCTGCTCTCGTAGCCCCCGCCCGCCCCGGGCGCCCGCCCCGAGCCCTCCCCGGGAGGGCGGGGCCCCTTTCGGTGCCCGATACACTGGAGCGTCCCTGTCCGTTCCGCCCCTGGAGTCAGCGTCGTGCGCATCGATCTGCACACCCACTCCACGGCGTCGGACGGCACGGACACCCCCGCCGAGCTGGTCCGCCGGGCCGCTGCCGCCGGACTGGACGTCGTCGCCCTCACCGACCACGACACCACCCGCGGCCACGCGGCGGCCCTCGCCGCCCTCCCCGAGGGGCTGACCCTGGTCACCGGCGCCGAGATCTCCTGCGCGCTCGACGGGGTGAGCCTGCATCTGCTGGCGTATCTCTTCGACCCCGACGAGCCCGAGCTGCTCCGCGAGCGGGAGCTGGTGCGGGACGACCGGGTGCCGCGCGCCCGCGCGATGGTCGCGAAGCTCCGGGAGCTGGGCGTACCCGTGGAGTGGGACCAGGTCGCCCGTATCGCCGGTGACGGCTCGGTCGGCCGCCCGCACATCGCGACGGCCCTGGTGGAGCTGGGCGTCGTACCGACGGTCTCCGACGCCTTCACGCCGCGGTGGATCGCCGACGGCGGCCGGGCGCACGTCGGCAAGCACGAACTCGACCCCTTCACCGCCGTCCGCCTCGTCAAGGCGGCCGGCGGAGTCGCCGTCTTCGCCCACCCCGCCGCCGCCCAGCGCGGTCGCACGGTGCCCGACGAGGCGATCGCCGCGCTGGCCGAGGCCGGTCTCGACGGGATCGAGGTCGACCACATGGACCATGACGCGGCGGCCCGGGAGCGGCTGCGCTCCCTCGCCGGCGGTCTCGGGCTGCTGACCACCGGGTCCAGCGACTACCACGGCAGCCGCAAGGACATCGCGCTCGGCGCGTTCACCACCGACCCGGAGATCTACGGCGAGATCACCCGGCGGGCGACCGGCGCGTTCCCGGTCCCCGGCGCCGGCGGACCGCGCGTCTAGCTCCTCGCCCCACCCTCTCCTCTCTCCTCTTCCCGCAAGGCCCTCACGTGTTCGACGCTGCCGTTTTCGGCTCCCTCTTCCTGACCCTTTTTGTGATCATGGACCCTCCCGGAGTCACCCCGATCTTCCTGGCCCTGACCTCAGGCCGCCCCGCCAAGGTGCAGCGCCGGATGGCCTGGCAGGCGGTGGCCGTCGCCTTCGGGGTGATCACCGTCTTCGGCCTGGTCGGCCAGCAGATCCTGGACTATCTCCATGTCTCGGTGCCCGCGCTGATGATCGCGGGCGGGCTCCTGCTGCTGCTGATCGCCCTCGATCTGCTCACCGGCAAGACCGATGAGCCCAAACAGACCAAGGACGTGAATGTCGCGCTCGTGCCGCTCGGCATGCCGCTGCTGGCCGGGCCCGGTGCGATCGTCTCGGTGATCCTCGCGGTGCAGAACGCGGACAGCGGCGCGCAGCAGACCGCGGTCTGGCTCGCGATCGTGGCGATGCACGCGGTGCTCTGGGTGGCCATGCGCTACTCGCTGCTGATCATCCGGGTCATCAAGGACGGCGGTGTGGTGCTGGTGACCAGGCTCGCCGGGATGATGCTCTCCGCGATCGCCGTGCAGCAGATCATCAACGGAGTGACCCAGGTCGTCCGGGGCGGCTGAGCGCCCCGCCCGTCCCCGACGCCCGCCTCCCCGTCCCGGACGCGCGCCGCCGGGCACGACAGCGCCCCCGTACGGATTCGTCCGTACGGGGGCGCCGCGCGTCGTGCAAGCGTTACCAGGTGTGTCGAGCAGGTGTTACAAGGCCGAGGGGTCGACCGGACGGATATAGACGCGCTGGCCGGTTGCGGCGGCCTGCTGCACGATCCGGTTGACAGAGGCGGCGTCCACGACGGTGCTGTCGACGGCGGTGCCGTCCACATCGTCCAGGCGCATGATCTCGAAGCGCAAGGGCTTCTCCCTTCGTCTGATCCTCCTGAGAGAACTGGTGTCTGTGGGTAGAACAGCGATGTAGCCTGCAAACATTCCCTACACTAAAGAAAATCTTTCCTTGTCTAACTACTGGCGGGTACCCCCGCGCGGCCGGAAAATGGGTCGCGTATGAACGACCCAGAGATCAGCCCAGAGATCAGCACGGACATCGACGCGGCCGTGAGCGCCCTCGCCGTCCGGATGGACCACGCCAACGAGCTGCTCCAGCGCATGCTCGCGGAGGTCGCCAAGACCCCCTCCACCCACGCCATCTTCGTGGACGCCGGATATGTGTACGCCGCGGCCGGACTGCTGGTCGCCGGGACGGAGGACCGCCGGTCCTTCGACCTCGACGCCGAGGGAATGATCGAGGCCTTCATCGACAAGGCCCGCACGATCTTCGCGGACAGCAGACTGCTCCGGGTGTACTGGTACGACGGAGCCCGCCGGCGCATCCACACCCCCGAACAGCAGGCCATCGCCGAACTCCCGGATGTGAAGGTCCGGCTCGGCAACCTCAACGCCAACAACCAGCAGAAGGGCGTCGACTCCCTCATCCGCACGGATCTGGAGTCGCTCGCCCGCCACCGCGCGATCAGCGACGCGGCGCTCGTCGGCGGCGACGAGGACCTGGTCTCGGCGGTGGAGGCCGCCCAGGGGTACGGGGCCCGGGTCCATCTGTGGGGCATCGAGGCGGGCGACGGCCGCAACCAGGCCGAGCCGCTGCTCTGGGAGGTCGACAGCCAGCGCACCTTCGACCTGGACTTCTGCCGCCCGTACATCACCCGGCGGGCCGTGACGGTGTACGAGAACGAGGGCGCGCCCCCGCCCTCCCGCGACGAGGTGCGTTTCGTGGGCGCGCAGATCGCGGCGACCTGGCTGGCCGAGCGGGGACGCGAGTCGCTGGTGGAGCTGCTGCCCGGACACCCCTACTTGCCGGGGCCGGTGGACCAGGATCTGCTGATCGAGGCGGAGCGGGTGCTCCAGCGGTCGCTGCGGGGCCACGCGGTGCTCCGAAGGGCGCTGCGGGACGGGTTCTGGCAGCACCTCCAGGCGCAGTTCTGACGGCGGGCCGGGGCAGCGCCCCCGGTCCTGGAACCGGAGGCGCTGCCCCGGCCCGCCCCCTACACGAACTCGGCCTCCTGCTCCCGGCCGATCCGCTCGGCGATCTTGCACACCGCGCCCACCGCCGAGAGCGCCAGATCCTGGCCCGCCCAGAGCGCGCGGACGCCGAGCCGGACGCGCGGCAGTCCCGCGAGCACCGTGAGCCCGTAGCACTCATCGCCCCGGCACATGGTCTCGGCGGGCAGCATCGCGATGCCGTAGCCGCTGCGGGCCAGCTCCCGCGCACCGCCCACCGAGCCGGCCTCGACCGTCGGCGGATCGACGCCGTACAGCTCCCGCACCGCCGACACCAGCACCCGGTGGGAGGCGCAGTCCGGGTCCACCACCAGGACGCGCGCGGTGGCGAGGGCACGGCCCGCGCCCTTCTCCCGCGCCTCCGTGGCGAACGTGGCGGGACCCACGGGCACCACGTCCAGCGGCGGCAGCTCCCGTACCGTCACCCCGCCGGGCAGCGGTGTCCGTTCCCCGTAGTCGCCGTGGACGAGTGCCATGTCCACCTGGCCGGCCCGTACCGCCTCCGCCGTGCAGCCGATCGCGAGCTGGCGCGGGGAGAGCCGGACATTGGGGTAGCGGTAGCGGCACTCCCGGACCAGCGAGCTGACCCGGGACTCCAGCAGCAGCGCCGAGGCACCCACCGACACCCGTCCTGCGGTCCCTCCGGACGGATTCAGGGCGCTGGCCATCTCCTCCATCACCTGGAAGATCCGTACCGCGTGGTCGTTGAAGATCTCCCCCGCGGCGGTGAGCCGCACCCCGTGCGGCAGGCGCTGTATCAGCTGGAAGCCGATGCGGGACTCCAGCGCGCGGATGTGCGCGCTGATGCTCGACTGGGCGTACCCGAGACTCCGTGCCGCTTTGGTGAAGCTCCCCAGACGCGCTACCTCCCTGAAGGTTCTGAGCTGATACATCGACAGGTCATAGTTCACAAATCGCCCCAGTCGCAGAAGAACCAACGCAGCGTCCGTGCAGTCCAGGGGTGTGTGTTCATTCTCGCTCCTCCTTCCGTGGGAATGCCACCGGCCCAATCACGGTCCACGTACGTCCGCGACGCTTTGGTTCATGTCTGTGAAACCGGAGCGGAATGCTGGACGGGGTATCGGGTTCTCCGATGGCGCGGGGAGCGCGGCGCGGTGCGGCGGGGAGGGTTGGCTCAGGGGTGAGGTACGGGGAGCTGCGGGCGCGCGGCCTTCTCGCGGCGGCTGTGCCGGGCGACCCGCACCCGGTTCCCGCAGCCCGGCGTGCACCACTCACGGCGGGGGTGGGCCTTCACGAAGTACAGGACACACCCCGGTGCGGGGCAGGCCCGGACCAGGTCCGCGCGGTCACCGGTGAAGAGCCCCACGGCGGCCAGGGCGATCTCGCCGAGGGCGGTCAGCAGCGGGTCGGTCCCGGGCCAGCGCGGCACGGCGGTGAAGCCGGGCCCCGGGGCCAGCTCCTGCCAGGGCGAGGCCAGCCGGGCCGCCGCGTTGACCACGGCGATGTCCCCGGGCCCGGGGGTGCCGCCGGAGGCACGGGCGGCGGCGAGGTCGCGCAGGGCGCCGCGCAGCTCCAGGAAACGGGAGGTGTGCGCCGGGGAGGGGACGGCGCCGTCGAGCGCGGGGCGCAGCACGGCGCTGAACTCCTCGCGGTGGTCCGCGAGCCACCGTGCCAGCCCGCTGTCCGGTCCGACGGGGGTGTCCAGGGCGTCGATGAGACGGCCGCGCACACCGCCCTTGATGTAGGTGGTGTTGATCAGCTCCAGCGGCAGCGGCTCCCCGGCCAGGGGGAGCTGCCGCGTCCCTGGATCGTCCGGGTGCCGGGGTGGTGTGCCGCTCATGAGCCCATCTTGCCGCGCCGGTGGGCGCGTGTCAGTGCCGGTCCCAGAACCCGGCGACGGCGCCGGCGGTTTCCCGGGGGCGGTCGGTGTTGGGGGAGTGCTCGGCTCCGGTGATCACGGTGCGGAGGGCGCCGAGCCGCTCGGCCATCGCGTCGAGCTGCTCCACGGGCCAGGTGTCGTCGCGCTCACCGCTGATCACATGCTTGGGGAGGGGCCGCACGGCGGCGAGCTCGTCGACCCGGTCGGGTTCGACGGTGAGCTGCCGGCCGGTGACGGTCAGCTGTACGGGGTTGTGGCGCAGCCAGCGGTCGCGCAGGCCGCTGCCGTCGGTGTCCGCGTCCTCCGGCGGTTCGAACGCCTTCATGGCCTCCCAGACCTCGGCCATGTCCATGACGGTGAGCGCCTGGCCCAGCAGTGCGAGCCGCTCCCGCTGGGCGGGGGTGACCCGGGCGGGGCCGGAGGACATGACGGTGAGGGTGCGGAACGGGGCGGGGTCGAGGAGGACGGCGGCGCGGGAGATCTGCCCGCCGAGGGAGTGCCCGAGCAGATGGACAGGGCCGCCGCCGAGGGCCTCGGCCTGGGCGAGCACATCGAGGGCCAGCTCGCGCTGGGTGAAGGCGCCCGGATCGTCGGGGCCGGGGGTCTCGTACTGGCCGCGCCCGTCGACGGCGACGGCGCGGTAGCCCGCCTCGGTGAGCGGCTCCAGCATCGCGATGAAGTCCTCCTTGCTCCCGGTGAAGCCGGGGACGAGGAGGGCGGTGGCTTTCGGGGGGCCGGGGGTGGGGTGGGCGTCGAGCACGGCGAAGTCTCCCCGGGCAGTGGGGAGCGCGCTCGCGCGCGCACACGCGGGAGGCTGAAAGGTGGGCGGCCGGCTCATCCCCCGACACTACCCCCGCCCCTCCCGGGACACCGCTCCCCACGGTCCGGGGCCCGTCCTCCCTCTCCCCCAGAGCTGCCTCCGGGAGGTCCCCCCAGACGGGCTGGGTACATCCAGCCGTGCGTGCGGGCCGGCAAGTCCAGCCGTGCGGGCGGGTTGGTCAAGCTCAGCCTCGCGGGCGGGATGGACACCCCCAGCCTCGCCGGCGTTTGAGGCGCGGGGGTTCGGGGGCTGGTCCCCGACGGTGGCCCGCAGGGTGCGGGGGCCTGTGGCCCGGGGTCCGTCCTTGAGCGCCGGGCGGGGCGGGCTGGTGCGGGGGATGGTGATGGCCCGGCTCCTCGGAGAGGGGCCGGGCCATTGAGGGGGAAGGGGAGGGTCAGGCGTCGGGCTGGGTGGCCGCGGCCTTCACCGTGCGCGTGCGGCGCCTCGGCTTCGCCTCAGCCTCCACCACCGCACCCTCCACCGGCACCGCCGCCTTCCGCGTCCGCCGGCGCGGCTTGACCTCGGCCTCGCCCTCCGCGACCGGGGCCGCGGCCACAGCCGCAACCTCAGCCTTCACCGTGCGCCGGCGCGGCGCGACCTCCGCCTCGGCGGCGGCGGCAGCAGCCACCACCGGCTCCGCGGCCCCCACCCGGGTGCGGCGCCGCCGCCTCGGGGCGCGGGGCTCCACGGCCTCGACAGCCTCCACGGTCTCCGCCGCGACCTGCTCCGGCGCGGTGGCCTCCACCGCGACCTCGGCCGTCGGCGTGCCCGCCCGGGTGCGGCGGCGCTGCCGCGGCGTCCTGGTGCGCGCGGGCCGCTCCTCCTGCACCGGCGCGGAAGCCGACGACTTGCTCCGGCCACGGGACCCGGTCTCGCCCAGATCCTCCACCGCCTCCGCCGCGAGCCCGGCCCGAGTGCGCCCGGCACGCGGCAGCACACCCTTGGTGCCCGCCGGGATGTCCAGCTCCTCGAAGAGGTGCGCGGAGGTCGAGTACGTCTCGACGGGGTCGCTGAACCCCAGGTCCAGCGCCTTGTTGATCAGCTGCCAGCGCGGGATGTCGTCCCAGTCCACCAGCGTGACCGCGATCCCGGACGCCCCGGCCCGGCCGGTGCGGCCGACCCGGTGGAGATAGGTCTTCTCGTCCTCGGGCGACTGGTAGTTGATGACGTGCGTCACGCCCTCCACATCGATCCCGCGCGCGGCGACATCGGTGCACACCAGCACATCCACCTTGCCGTTGCGGAACGCCCGCAGCGCCTGCTCGCGCGCGCCCTGCCCGAGGTCGCCGTGGACGGCCCCGGAGGCGAACCCGCGCTGGGCGAGCTGGTCGGCGATGTCCGCCGCCGTGCGCTTCGTACGGCAGAAGATCATCGCGAGCCCGCGCCCGTTCGCCTGGAGAATCCGCGAGACCAGCTCGGGCTTGTCCATGGAGTGCGCGCGGTAGACCCGCTGCGTGATGTTCGCGACGGTCGCGCCCTGGTCGTCCGGCGCCGCGGCGCGGATGTGCGTGGGCTGCGACATGTAGCGACGGGCCAGTCCGATGACCGCACCGGGCATGGTCGCCGAGAAGAGCATCGTCTGCCGCTTGGGCGGCAGGAACTGGATGATCTTCTCGACGTCCGGGAGGAAGCCCAGGTCGAGCATCTCGTCGGCCTCGTCGAGCACCAGCGCCCTGACCTTGGAGAGGTCGAGCTTCTTCTGGCCCGCCAGGTCGAGCAGCCGCCCCGGAGTGCCGACGATCACATCGACACCCTTCCGCAGCGCCTCGACCTGGGGCTCGTACGCCCGGCCGCCGTAGATCGCCAGCACCCGCACATTGCGGACCTTGCCGGCGGTCAGCAGATCATTGGTGACCTGGGTGCACAGCTCGCGGGTGGGGACGACCACGAGCGCCTGAGGGGCGTCGGTGAGCTGCTCGGGCCCTGCCCGGCCCGCCTCGACGTCCGCGGGGACGGTGACGCGCTCCAGCAGCGGCAGACCGAAACCGAGCGTCTTGCCGGTGCCGGTCTTGGCCTGGCCGATCACGTCGGAGCCGGAGAGCGCGACGGGGAGCGTCATCTCCTGGATGGGGAAAGGGTTCACGATGCCGACGGCCTCAAGGGCCTCGGCGGTCTCGGCCAGGATTCCGAGATCCCGGAACGTGGTTGCCTGCGTAGTCAGGGTGTTGCCTCTTCTGTGAGACGCGGCGCGAGGCGAACGATGGGGGTCGTACCGCACCCGGGTGAGCGGGCCGGCCGTGGGTTGGCCGGATGGTGCGGGACCACTGCCGTCGCTCGAGCGCTCTCGCCGCTGAGGGGGCCCCTCATCCACGGTCGTGCGCGAAGGCGCACGGCCCGCGTGGAGGGCGGTCGGGTCGGAGCCGATCGTGCCACCGACCGGGCATCCTCATGGTGATCAGAAGAAATGAATCCTTCTGGTCAAACACTGTGATCGCCCACCGAGAATCAGAAAAACGCTCAGCGGGCGCAATACCACTGTACCCCGGATTCGCGCATGTGTGTTGGGCGATTTCGTAGGAACCGTGGTGGCGAAGGGGTACGGGAGAGCCCCTGGCCCGGCTGACCAGCCCCTTACGCGCCGGTGCCGGCGGGCTATTGTGCGCTTCATGGAGACGCCTGACAACGCCGCTGAACCCACCGAACCCACTGAACACACCGGTATCGCCGCCCAGAACTGGGCCGAGGCCTCCGCCGAGCCCCAGTACCGGGCCGCCGTCGTGGATCTTCTCGGCGCACTGGCCTATGGGGAACTGGCCGCTTTCGAGCGACTCGCCGAGGACGCCAAACTCGCGCCCACCCTCGGTGACAAGGCGGAGCTGGCAAAGATGGCCTCCGCCGAATTCCATCACTTCGAGCGGCTCCGCGACCGGCTCACCGCCATTGACACCGAGCCCACCGGCGCGATGGAGCCCTTCGCCCAGGCGCTGGACGACTTCCACCGCCAGACCGCGCCGTCCGACTGGCTGGAGGGACTCGTCAAGGCATATGTCGGCGACTCGATCGCCAGCGACTTCTATCGCGAGGTCGCCGCCCGCCTCGACTCGGACACCCGGGCCCTGGTGCTCGCCGTGCTCGACGACACCGGCCACGGGAACTTCGCCGTCGAGAAGGTGCGCGCCGCGATCGAGGCCGACCCCCGCCTCGGCGGCCGGCTCGCCCTGTGGGCGCGCCGGCTGATGGGCGAGGCCCTCTCCCAGGCCCAGCGGGTCGTGGCGGAGCGCGACGCGCTCTCCACCATGCTGGTCGGCGGGGTGGCCGACGGCTTCGACCTGGCGGCGGTCGGCGAGATGTTCGCCCGGATCACCAAGGCCCACACCCGGCGGATGGCGGCCCTGGGCCTCGCCGCCTGAGCCCACTCGGGGAGAGCGGCTCGCGGTGGCGGCGGCAGGTCCGGCGGCGGGAAGCGGCATCGGGGACGGCGGGGGAGACGGGACCGCTCAGAAGGGCAGGGCCCTGCGCAGCCGCCGCCCGGAGGGCCGTACCAGCAGCGACAGCAGCACCGCCCCGATCAGCACCGCGCCCAGCACGGTCCCGGCCCGGTGGCCGGGGCCGAGCGCCGAGTACGTCACCCAGGCGCCGAAGGCGGCACCGAGCCCACCCGTGAGATACACCACGCGGCGGGCCGGGAGCCGGCCCGAGAGATGGCGGTCGGCCGCCCACGCGAGGGCGAGTCCGAGCAGAACCGAACCGAGCGCTTCCAGCAGCACTGCTGATCACCTCGCGGACACGAGTCGGGATGGGGCGGTCACAGCCCGTACTACCCGCTGACCTCGGAAAGCAACCCTCCGCCGCGCCCGCGGCAGATCCATTTCAGGGACACCCCGACCGGCGCGGCCGGACATGCCGAGGGGCCCGTACGGGAAGTCCCGTACGGGCCCCTCGGCCCTGCCTGTTCCGGTGCCGCGCCCTACAGCGCGCCGAAGCCCACGCGCCGTGCCGCGGGCTCACCGATCTCCACATAGGCGATCCGGTCCGAGGGGACCAGAACCCTGCGGCCCTTGTCGTCCGCGAGGCTGAGCAGCTGCGCCTTGCCGGCCAGCGCCTCTCCCACCGCGCGCTCGACCTCCTCGGCGGACTGCCCGCTCTCCAGAACGATCTCCCGGGGCGCGTGCTGCACGCCGATCTTGACCTCCACGGCTATGTCCCTCCGAACGGTCAGTGCGTTGCGCGGTCAGCCGCGCCGTACCCCGCACACACTAGCCGGGCCGGAGCGGCGCCCGGCCGCCCCGGGGAACGCCAAGAGCGAACACCGCCGCCGGAGCGTCAGTGCTGCTCGCCCGCCGGATCGGTGCCGTACAGCGGGAAGCCGGCGATCCCGCGCCAGGCGAGCGAGGTGAGCAGTTCCACCGCCCGGTCCCGGGGGATGGCGGACTCACTGGAGAGCCAGTACCTGGCCACCACCTGGGACACCCCGCCCAGTCCCACGGCGAGGAGCATCGACTCCTCCTTGGAGAGACCCGTGTCGCCGGCGATCACATCCGAGATCGCCTCCGCGCACTGGAGGGAGACCCGGTCCACCCGCTCCCGCACCGCGGGCTCATTGGTGAGATCCGACTCGAAGACCAGCCGGAAGGCCCCGCCCTCGTCCTCCACATAGGCGAAGTAGGCGTCCATGGTGGCCGCGACCCGCTGCTTGTTGTCGGTGGTGGACGCCAGCGCCGTGCGGACGCCCTGGAGCAGCGCCTCGCAGTGCTGGTCGAGCAGGGCCAGATAGAGGTCCAGCTTCCCGGGGAAGTGCTGATAGAGCACGGGCTTGCTGACACCCGCCCGCTCGGCGATGTCATCCATGGCGGCCGAGTGGTAACCCTGTGCCACAAAAACTTCCTGGGCGGCGCCCAGAAGCTGGTTTCTGCGGGCTCGGCGTGGCAGACGTGTGCCCCGCGGGCGCGCCGCCTCTGTCTGCTCGATGGCTGTCACGCCGCCTCCCAAATTTGTTCCGTGCGCGCTGTGCGCCGCGCCGCCATCGTACTTTTGGGTAACCCGGGCATGCGCGTCGCGGACGCAGAATTTCACGGACCGGACAGTCGCGGTAGCTTCCTATTCGGGGGCAAAGAGGGTCAGGTCATCGGTAGTCGTCCTCGTCCTGGCCCACGACGCGCGCCTGCTCCAAGGCGTCCGCCTCGTTCGCCGCGTCCCGGTCGATGTCCGTCAGGGGTTCGTCGCCCTGGGGATTCACCTCCCTCCGCTGCTCCACGGCGTCGGCCTCGGGGACCTCGGCGCCGAGCGCTCCGTTCCCGTCCGCCGCCTCCTGCCCGGGGCCGTGCCCGGCGTTCCCGCCGCGCCCGCCGCCCGCTGCTGTCTCGCGTTCGTCCCTGCTGTCGGGGTGGTTGGAGTCGTTCGAGTCGTCGGAGTCGAAGGTGTCCGGGTGAGTGGGATCGACAGCCATGCGGCACCGCTTTCCCTGAAACGGGGGACTCATCCCTTCCGTGGCCTGGGGCCTCCTTCGAGCCTAGAAGCTGCGGGGGCGGGGCGCTACGCGGTGGCGGGCGGCGTGTGACGCCGAACACACGATGGCCGGTGTGATCGTCTCGTAACATTGCCGCATGTCTTCGACCGAGCTGCCCGGTGTCCAGGCCGCCGTCACCGCCGCGGCGGTCCCCCGGGTCGCCGCCGTCCGGGTCGCCGAGGGGGAGGAGCTGCGCTCCGTCGCCCTCCCGGGTCTCTCCCTCACCGTACGGTCGCGCCCGCCCGCCCGCACCGGGCTGCCGCCCGCCCTGTACGTCCACGGGCTCGGCGGGTCCTCGCAGAACTGGTCGGCGCTGATGCCGCTGCTCGCGGACGTGGTGGACGGCGAGGCCGTCGATCTGCCCGGCTTCGGCGACTCCCCGCCACCGGACGACGGCAACTACTCGGTCACCGCCCACACCCGCGCGGTGATCCGCTATCTCGACGCCGCGGACCGCGGCCCCGTCCACCTCTTCGGCAACTCCCTGGGCGGCGCCGTCGCGACCCGGCTCGCGGCCGTCCGCCCCGATCTCGTACGGACGCTCACCCTGGTGTCGCCGGCCCTGCCCGAGCTGCGGGTCCAGCGCTCGGCGGTGCCCACCGCGCTGCTCGCACTCCCCGGCGTCCCCCGGCTCTTCGCCCGTGTCTCCCGGGACTGGCCGGCCGAGCAGCGGGTCCGGGGGGTGATGGCGCTCTGTCACGGGGACCCCTCCCGGGTCAGCGACGAGGCCGTGGGCCATGCTGTGGAGGAGATGGAGCGCCGCTCCCAACTCCCCTATTTCTGGGATGCGATGGGCCGCTCGGCGCGCGGTATCGTCAACGCCTACACGCTCGGGGGCCAGCACGGTCTGTGGCGGCAGGCGGAGCGGGTCCTCGCGCCGACGCTGCTGGTGTACGGAGGACGGGACCGGCTGGTCGCGTACCGTATGGCGCGCAGGGCGGCGGTGGCCTTCCGTGACTCGCGGCTGCTGACCCTGCCGGACGCCGGGCATGTGGCGATGATGGAGTATCCCGAGACGGTCGCGCGGGCCGTCCGGGAACTGCTCGACGACACCGGTAGGAGCTGATCGGAGCCCGTGGGACGACACAGCCGCAAAGGCCCCGCACCCAAGGGCGACCGGACGGACCCCCCGTCCGCCCCCCGCGACGGCGCGACCCCTCCCCGGGGCGGCGGCGAGCGGTACGGCGCCGCCGAGCGGGAGGCCGTCGCACCCGCGGCACCGGCCGCACCCGACCCGGGCATCGGGCGGCGCAGGCGTTCCGCTGCCGCCGGAGCACACCCGGGCCAGGGCCGTCCGGACCCCGTCCACCCGGCACCCGGTTCCTCCGCCGCCGGACACCCGGCCGCCGGTCACGGCGCGCCGGTGACACGGGGCGGGCACCCCGAGCAGCATGAGGCCGGCGGCGCCTGGGGAGACCCGGGCCGGCCTTCCGGCCCCGGCCCGCGCCGGCCGCAGGGCGCCCGCATACCGGGCCCGCGGCGGGAGTTCGTCGACGCCTTCGACGGCTCCCGGACACCGGTCGCGGCCGACCCCTACGCCTCCGTCACCACCTGGCCCGACGAGCCCTCCGGCGGCACCGCCGCACCGGCCCGGGGCGCGCCCGCGGTGCCCGCCCCCCGCCCCGGCGGCGGCGCGGGAGCGGGTGGCGGCGCGGGAGCGTCCGGGGACGGCGAGGGCGACGGCGGTGGCGGTGGCCGCGGCGGCCGGGCCGGCCGCCCCGGCGGGGGCGGCAAGGGCCGCACCTTCACCGGGATCGCCGCCGCCGCCGTGACCACCGTGCTCGCCGTCGTGGTGGCCGGCCAGGTCGCCGAGGAGAACACCGGCGGCCCGGGGACGTCCACCACCGGACCCGACCGCACCGACGAGGACTCCTCCTCCCGCTCGGAGAACCGCTCAGCCCCCTCGGAGAAGCGCCCGGCCCTCTCGGGCGGAGCGCCGACGGCGCAGCCCCCCACCTACGCGGAGCAGATGGCCCGGCAGTTCTCCATCGAGCCGGAATCGACCGCGAAGGGCGACTTCGAAGCGGTTCCCGGTTTCGACCGGGCGCCGGGCAACGGCCGGAAGATCCGCTACCGCGTCGATATCGAGAAGGGGCTCGAAATGGACGGCAGGCTCTTCGCCCAGGCCATCCAGCGCACCCTGAACGACAGCCGGAGCTGGGCCCACAACGGTGTCAGAACATTCGAGCGCATTTCCTCCGGCGAACCGGAATTCGTCGTCACACTCGCCAGTCCGGGAACCACGGACAAGTGGTGCGCCAAATCGGGGCTGAACACCTCCATCGACAAGGTGAGCTGTGATTCCGCCTCCACCGACCGAGTGATGATCAATGCCTTCCGCTGGGGCCAGGGATCGGACACCTATGGCCCCGAGGCGATGCACGCCTACCGCCAGATGCTCATCAACCACGAGGTGGGGCACCGGCTCGGTCACGGGCATGTGAACTGTGGCACTCCGGGAGCGCTCGCGCCCGTGATGCAGCAGCAGACGAAGTCCCTGAACATCGGCGGGGTGAAATGCCGCCCCAACCCCTGGCCCAACCCCGGGAGTTGATCCCCGGGCCCCGCTCCGCCGGACCCTGTTCCCCGGCGTGGATGATGTCCGGGATGTGAGACGGGTGTCTCACGCCCGGCCGTGAGGGCTTTGACATCGGCGGCCGGGTCCTCCATATTTCTCGGCATGTCGCACCGTCACGCCGCCTCCGAACGCGCCGCCATTGAGCTGGCGCTCATCGGCGTGACCGGGCACAGCGTGGCCGACATCCACTGTCGCTGACGCCTGCCCGAGCGCGTACCGGCCGATGTGCCGGTCCGGTTCCCTCAGTCGGCCTCCCCCTTCCCGTGACGGCGCCCCCGCGGAATCCCGCGAGGTCTCTCCGCGTCCGGTGAAGCCGGATTCCCCTGAAGGCCGCGCCTGGGCGTGCCCCACGTCCGCAGGCGCGGCATCCCCTCCTCCCGTGCGCCGTCTCGCTCGCACGGCCACTCGTCGGCGCCTGCACGGACATCCCCTTCCCTGCCGGGCTCAACGAGAGGTCTCCTTCCCATGCGTCAACTGTCCGTCATATCCCGCCGCGTGGCAGCGGCTGCCCTCGGTCTCGCCGTGGTGTCGGGCGCCGCCGCCTGCGCCGGACCGCAGGACGACGGCGCCGAGGACAGCGCCGCGGGCGGCGACAAGCCCCGGCGGGGCGGCACCCTCACCGTGCTCAACTCCGAGCCGCAGACCGATTTCGACCCCGCCCGGCTCTACACGTCCGGCGGCGGCAATGTCCCCTCGCTGGTCTTCCGCACGCTGACCACCCGCAACCGCGAGGACGGCCAGGCCGGCACCGAGGTCGTGCCCGACCTCGCCACCGACCTCGGCCGGCCCAACAAGGACGCCACGGAGTGGACGTACACCCTCAAGGAGGGGCTCAGATACGAGGACGGCTCCCCGATCACCACCGCCGACATCAAGTACGGCATCGAGCGCTCCTTCGCCGCCGAGCTCTCCGGCGGCGCGCCCTATCTGCGGGACTGGCTCATCGGCGGTGACACCTACCAGGGCCCCTACAAGGACAAGAAGGGCCTGGCCTCGATCGTCACCCCGGACGAGCGGACGATCGTCTTCAAGCTCCGCAAGCCCGAGGGCGAGTTCCCCTATCTCGCGACCCAGACCCAGTTCACCCCCGTCCCCCGGGCCAAGGACACCGGCACCAAGTACGAGGAGCGGCCCCTCTCCTCCGGCCCGTACCGGGTGGTGAGGAACGAGGGCGACGGCGAGCGGCTGGTACTGGAGCGCAATCCGCACTGGTCGCAGAAGACCGACCCCGAGCGCAAGGCGTACCCCGACACCGTCGACGTGGTCTCCGGGCTCGACTCGGCCGTCATCAACCAGCGGCTCTCCACCGGCTCCGGAGCGGACGCCTCCGCCGTCACCACCGACACCAATCTCGGCCCCGCCGAACTCGCCCGGGTCGCCGACGACAAGGAACTCGCCGGCCGGGTCGGCACCGGCCGCTTCGGCTATGTGAACTACCTCGCGTTCAACCCGAAGGTGAAGCCCTTCGACGACATCAGGGTCCGCCAGGCGATCTCGTACGCCATCAACCGCACCAGCGTCATCAACGCGGCGGGCGGCTCCGCGCTCGCCGAGCCCGCGACGACCTTCCTGCCCGAGACCAAGGCGTTCGGCCACACTCCCTACGACCACTTCCCCGCCGGGAAGACGGGCGACCCCGGCAAGGCCGGGCGGCTGCTGAAGGAGGCCGGGCACGAGAACCTCCGCATCACCCTGACCCACTCCACCGAGCAGAACCGCCAGACCAGCCCCGAGGTCGCCACCGCCGTCCAGGAGGCGCTGAAGAAGGCCGGGATCACGGTCGAACTCCAGGGCCTGGAGAACAACGCCTTCAACGAGGCCCGCTGGAGCGCCGCGAAGGCCCCCGGGTTCTTCCTCTCCCGCTGGGGCGCCGACTGGCCCTCCGGAGCCCCCTTCCTCGCCCCGATCTTCGACGGCCGGCAGATCGTCAAGGACGGCTCCAACTACAACCACGCCCAGCTGAACGACCCCGCCGTCAACAAGGAGATCGACGAGATCAACAAGCTGACCGACCTGGACGCCGCCGCCGAGCGCTGGGGCGCGCTCGACCGGAGGATCGGTGAGCGGGCGCTGGACGTCCCGCTGTTCCACCCCGTCTACAAGCGGCTCTACGGCAAGAACGTCAAGAACATCGTGATCAGCGACTGGACCGGGGTCCTCGACATCTCGCAGGTCGCCGTCAAGTGAGCACCGCACTCGATCTCCCGGCCGCGGACGCCGCCCACCGGGCGCCCGCGGCCGGGAGCGCCATCACACGCCTCGCCGCCCGGCCCTCCGCGCTGATCTCCGCGGGCGTCCTCGCCCTGCTGGTGCTGCTCGCGCTCGCCGCCCCGCTGCTGACCGCCCTGGAGGGCCAGGACCCCCACACGTACCACGACTCGCTCGTCGACTCGGCGCGCGGCGGCGTGCCCATCGGCTCGTTCGGCGGGGTGAGCGCCGACCACTGGCTCGGCGTCGAGCCCGGCACCGGGCGCGATCTCTTCGCGCGGCTGCTGTACGGGGCCCGGGTCTCGCTGCTGGTCGCCGTCGGCGCGACCCTGGTGCAGGTGGCGATCGGCATCGTCGTCGGCCTCGCGGCGGCGCTCGGCAACCGCTGGGTGGACGCGGTGCTCAGCCGGGTCACCGATGTGATGGTGGCGCTGCCGATGCTGGTGCTCGGGATCGCGCTCACCGCCGTCGTACCCCCCGGCTTCCCCCGCCCGCTGCTGCTGATCCTGCTCATCGGCGCCCTGGGGTGGGGCGGTACGGCCAGAATCGTGCGGGCGCAGACCCTCTCCCTGAAGCGGCTGGACTTCGTCGCCGCCGCCCGGCTCGGCGGCAACGGCCCCTGGCGGGTGGCCCGGCGCGAGCTGCTGCCGTCGCTGGCCGCACCCGTGATCACCTACGCGGCGATCCTGCTGCCGGTGAACATCGTGGTCGAGGCGTCCCTGTCCTTCCTCGGTGTCGGCGTAAAGCCGCCCACACCGTCCTGGGGGCAGATGCTCTCCAGCGCGCAGACCTGGTTCCGCGCCGACCCCATGTACGTCCTGCTCCCCTCCGGCCTGCTCTTCGTGACGGTCCTCGCGTTCACCGTCCTCGGCGACGCGGTGCGCGCCGCGCTGGACCCCAGGGAGGCGAGCCGGCTGCGGGTCGGCACCCGCGCGGAGCGCCGGGTGTCCCGGAAGGAGAGGGGCGCCGCATGACGCGCTTCGTCCTCAAACGGCTCGGCGGCGCGGTGTTCGTGCTGCTGGTGCTCTCGGCACTGGTCCACGGCCTGTTCTATCTGGCCCCCGGCGACCCCGCCCGCCTCGCGTGCGGGGAGCGCTGCTCACCCGCGCAGATCGCCCAGGTCCGCGAGCAGCTCGGGCTCCACGAGCCGGTTCTCACGCAGTACACCGACTTCCTCCGGGGCGTCGTCGCCGGGCGCGACTACAGCACCGGCACCTCGGTGCTGCGCTGCGACGCGCCCTGCCTCGGCCTCTCGTACCAGAGCGACCAGCAGGTGACCGCGCTCCTCCTGGACCGGCTGCCCGCCACCGCCTCGCTCGCCCTCGGCGCGATGGCCGTCTGGCTGGTCGTCGGCGTCGGCACCGGGCTGCTCTCGGCGCTCCGGCGCGGCGGCGCCACCGAGCGGGCCCTGACCGTGCTCACCCTCGCCGCCACCGGCACCCCCGTTTTCATCCTGGGGCTGCTGCTGCTCATGGTGGTCTGCGCCTACCTCCAGTGGCTGCCCTATCCGGCCTATGTGCCCCTGGGCGACGACCCCGAGCAGTGGGCGTGGAACATGCTGCTTCCCTGGCTGACCCTCGGTCTCTTCGAGTCGGCGAAGTACGCCCGGCTCACCCGCGGCGCCACCCTGGAGACGCTGGCCGAGGACCATATCCGTACCTTCCGGGCGTACGGCGTGGGGGAGCGGGCCATCGTCGGGCGCCACGCGCTCCGGGGAGCCGTACCGCCGGTGATCGCGCTGAGCGCACTCGACGTCGGCACGATGTTCGGCGGCGCGGTGCTCACCGAGTCGCTGTTCGGCCTCCCCGGCCTCGGCAAGACGCTGATCGACGGGGTGCGGGTGATCGACCTGCCCGTGGTGGTGGGGGTGGTGCTGGTGATCGGCACCGCTGTGGTGCTGGCGAACGTGGTCGCGGATCTGCTGTACGCCGCCGCCGACCGAAGGGTGGTCCTGTCATGACGGCGGCACTGGTGGAGGTCACGGACCTCGTGGTGGAGTTCCCCGGCTCCGGTGCGGCGCGGGCGGTCGACGGCCTCTCGTTCGCCCTGGCCCCCGGCCGCGCCCTCGGCCTGGTCGGCGAGTCGGGCAGCGGCAAGAGCACGGTCGCCGGCGCACTCCTGGGCCTGCACCGGGGGACCGGCGCGCTGACCTCGGGGAGCGTGCGCGTCGGCGGTACGGATGTGGGCACGGCGAGCCCGTCCGAGCTGCGCGCCCTGCGCGGCTCGGTGGCGGCGATGGTCTTCCAGGACCCGCTCTCCTCCCTCGATCCGTACTACTCCGTCGGCGACCAGATCGCCGAGGTGTACCGGGTGCACACCCGCGCCTCCCGGCGCGCGGCGCGGGCCAGGGCCGCCGAGGTCCTCGACCGGGTCGGCATTCCCGACGCGGCCCGGCGGGCCCGCTCCCGCCCGCACGAGTTCAGCGGCGGGATGCGCCAGCGGGCCCTGATCGCGATGGCGCTGGCCTGCGAACCCCGGCTGCTGATCGCCGACGAGCCGACGACCGCGCTCGATGTGACCGTGCAGGCGCAGATCCTGGATCTGCTGCACGGGCTGCGCGAGGAGACGGGGATGGGGCTGCTGCTGGTCACCCATGATGTGGGGGTGGCGGCGGAGAGCGTGGACGAGGTGCTGGTGATGAAGGAGGGGCGGGAGGTGGAGCGGGGGCCGGTGGGCACGGTGCTGAAGGCCCCCCGGGAGCCGTACACCACGGCACTGCTCGCCGCGGTGCCCCGGCTCCCGGGCGAGGTTCCGGGGGCCCTCGCCCGGACCCCGCCGACCGGTGAGCCGCTGCTCGACGCCAGCGGGCTGCGGCGCTCCTTCGGGCGCGGCAGGGACCGGGTCGTCGCCGTCGACGGCGTCGACCTCACCGTCCACGCCGGGGAGACCCTCGGTGTCGTCGGGGAGTCCGGCAGCGGGAAGACCACCCTCGGCCGTCTCCTGGTCCGGCTGCTCGACCCCACCGCCGGCCGCATCCACTACGCCGGTACGGAGATCGGGGCGCTCTCCGAGAGGGCCCTGCGGCCCCACCGGCGGGAACTCCAGATGGTGTTCCAGGACCCCGTCGCCTCCCTCAACCCCCGCCGCTCCATCGGGGAGTCCATCGCCGACCCGTTGCGCGCCTCGGGGCTGCGCGACGAACGGGAGATCCGGCGCCGGGTGGCGGAGGCCCTGGAACGGGTCGGTCTCGACCCCGACAGATACCGGGGCTATCCACACGAGTTCAGCGGCGGGCAGCGCCAGCGGGTCGGGATCGCCCGCGCCCTGATCGCCGAGCCGAGGCTCATCGTCTGCGACGAGCCCGTCTCCGCGCTCGACGTCACCACCCAGGCCCAGGTGACCGGGTTGCTGCGGGAACTCCAGCAGGAACTCGGCCTCGCGCTGGTCTTCATCGCGCACGACCTCGCCGTCGTCCGGCAGATCAGCGACCGGGTCGCCGTGATGCGCCACGGCCGCATCGTCGAACAGGGGCCCGTGGAGCGGCTGTACGGCGCGCCCCGGGACCCGTACACCCGGCGGCTCCTCGCCGCCGTGCCCGTGCTCGACCCGGATCTGGCCCGCGCCCGGCGCTCCGCGCGCGGGGAGCCGGCCGCGGCCTGATCTCCCGTAACGGAGTGTCCTCGTAGCGCGACAGAACGCTACCGGGGGTGGAAAGTTACGTGTTTTCACCCCTTCCGGTGGTGCGACGGACAACCGTCCATCGCACCGCCGGGGTACCGGCATACGGTCTTTGCGCTGTGAGTCGCCGGGCAACGGCGGCCCTTCGCCAGGGAGATCGGGGGTGTGCGCGGGTGCGGATCGGACTGCTCACGGACAGTGGCTCCCCCGCCGTGCCGGACGGTTCCGGGGGGTGGTGCGACCGGCTCGTGGAAGGGCTCGCCGCCCAGCACCGGTTCGACCGCTACGACATCGGCGCGCACCGCACCGGAGCCGTACCGGGGCAGGCGCGGGGCGGCTCCGGCGGGCGCCGGGCGCGCGGACGTCTCACCGGGCACGCCCGCGACCTCGTCACGGCGATCTGCGACCCGGCGGAGGGCGCTGCCTTCGCCTCCGGTCTCTACGGACTCGCCGAGACCGCCAGGGAGCACGGGGGCGCGCTCGGCGGAGCCCTGCGCTCCGAATCCGTTCTGCGGCTGCTGGAGTCCGCCTGCCGCGCCCCCGGCGCCCGCCGTGGTCTGCACCGCGCCACCGTGCCCGACATCCTCGCCTTCGCCGGGCGGCTGGAGCGCGCGCTGCGTCCGCTCTCCCTTCCCTGGTACGACGAGGAGGGCCTCGGCGCGGTCGATCTGTGCCATGCGGTCTCCGGCGCGGGCACGGCCCTGCCCGGCCTGTTGGCCAAACGCTTCTTCGGGGTTCCGCTGCTGGTCACGGAGTACGGCGTGCATCTGCGGGCGCACCATCTGGCCGCCGCTTCCGCCTCCGGGGGCGGCGGGGGAGCGGCGGCCGGGGCGGGCGTGCCCGGCGCGCCCCTGCGCGCCCTGTCGGCGGCCTTCCAGGGGCGGCTCGCCGCGGAGGTGTACGCACAGGCCGCGCTGATCACCTCGTGCGGCAGCCACGGGCGGCGCTGGCAGCAGCGCGGCGGCGCGGCGCCCGGTGTCCTGCGCACGGTCCACCCGGGGGCCCCGGAGGAGGAGTTCGCCGCGGTGGGGGAGGGCGGGCACATCGGTGACCCGTACACCCTCGTCTGGACCGGTGACCTCGTACCCGCCAAGGACCTCGGCACCCTGCTGCGGGCCTTCGCGCGCCTGCGCGCCGAGGAGCCCCGGGCCAGACTCCGGCTCTTCGCCACGCCGGTGCGCGACCGCGACACGGCCGCCCGGCTGGCCCACTGCGAGCAGCTCGCCGCCCGGATCGTCCCGGCCGGGCCCGCCGGGGACGGGCCCGTGTACTTCGAGGAGCGGCCCCGGGGGAGCGCCGACGCCTACGCGGTGGGCGGGATCGCCGTGCTGTCGAGCCTGGACGAGGGCTTTCCGTCCGGCCTGGTGGAGGCGATGCTCTGCGGGCGGGCGACCGTCTCCACGGATGTCGGCGCGGTCGCCGAGGTCGTCGGCCCCACCGGTCTCGTCGTCCCCCCGGGCGACCCGCGTGCCCTCGCCGATGCCTGCCTCGCCCTGCTGCGCGACCCCTGGCGGGCCCGCCGCCTGGGCGCGGCGGCGCGTGCGCGGGCGCTGGAGCTGTTCACGGCCGAGCGGAATCTCATGGCATTTCGCGGCATCTATCTGGAGCTGATCTCGCACTCCCCGGTGCGGAGGGAGGCGGTGGACGAGGCGGGTGCCCCCCTCCCGTTCAGCCACCCGCCGGAGGCGCACGTCCCCCTCCGCCTGGGCCGCCGCCCTCCGGCCCCTCCGGCCCCTCCGGCCCCTCCGGCCCCGCTCCCCCGCGAGAAGGAGCCCCTGCGATGACCCCTCCTCCCGACCCCGCGCCCTGGCCGGAGCCCGAGGCCCCCTCCGACCCCGCCCCCCTGCCGGAGCCCCCCGCGCCCGTGGTCCGGCCTGTGCCGCCTGCCGGTGAGCCGGGCTTTCCTGACGCGGGGCGGCCTCGGCGCGTGGCGTGGCCGGAGGCACCCCCGGGACGGCGGGGGCGGGAGTGCCCGCCGGACTCGGACCACGGGGTGGCGCCGGCCACGGGTGAGTGCTCGCGGGCGCGGGTGACTCCTCACCCGGTGTGGCGGGACACGAACCCGGACATGCCGGGCACGAGCCCGGGCTCACGGGGCATGGACCTGGGTTCGCGGGGGTCGGACCTGGGCTTGCCGAGCCCGAGCCCGAGCCCGGGCTCGCTGGGCACGGACCCGGGCTCGTGGGAGACGCGCCTGGGTTCGCGGGGCATGAGCCTGGGCTCACCGGGGTGGGAGGGATCGCCGACGCGGGGTGTGTCTGATCCGGTGTGGCCGGATACGGCCCCGGATTTGCCGGGCACGGACCTGGGCTTGCCGGGCACGGGCCCGAGCCCGGGCTCGCTGGGCACGGACCCGGGCTCGTGGGAGACGCGCCTGGGTTCGCGGGGCATGAGCCTGGGCTCACCGGGGTGGGAGGGTTCGCCGGCGCGGGGTGTGTCTGATCCGGTGTGGCCGGACACCAACCCCGACTCGCCGGACACGAACCTGGTCTCGCGGAGCCCAAACCCAGCCTCGCCGAGTCCGGACCCGGGCTCGCGGAGCCCAAACCCAGCCTCGCCGGCGTTTGAGGCGCGGGGGTTCGGGGGCCGGCCCCCGGGAGCGCCCGCAGGCTGCTCGGGCTCGTACCCGGGGGCGGCCGTGGGCGGAGCCCACCCCCTCGGCGGCGCCCTCCCGGAGGCGCCTCCCGGATGGGACCTCCCGGTGCCGGAGGCCGCCGCGCCCGGCGCCCCGGGTCCGCACCCGGGCGGAACCCACCCCCCCGCCCCGCCGGAGGCACCACCCCCGGCCGACCCCGTCAGGGAGCTGATGCGTCAGCACCGGGAGCTGTGCGGGCGGGCTGCCGACCCCCTGGAGATCGCCGCCGGGCTGGAGGCGCGCGGCATCACCGACCGCACGGCCGCGCGCTTCCGGCACCGGGATGTCTTCTCGCTCGCCGAGGAGCTGTACGCACGGGTCCCCCCGGCGGACCGCCCCGCCGCCGCCCCCGGCCACCACCCCCCCCAGCCGGCGAGGGGCTCCCTCCGGGGCGCCCTGGTCGCCGCGCTCCCCGGTGTCCTGTGCGCCCTGACGCTCGCGGGGCGCGGCGTCACCGACGGCCCCCCGCGGGCCGCCCTCACCGCCGCGGGCGCCCTCGCCGTCACCGCCGCCCTGCTCCTCGCCCTGCGGCACGGCCCCCTCCGCGCCCCGGGCCGCACCGCCACCCCCGCCCTCGTCCTCTCCCTGTGCACCCTCTGGCTGCTCGCCTTCCTGGTGTACGGCGCGGACCTCCTCGCCCGGATCACCCCCGGCGGGCCGGGCGGCCCGCCCACCCCCGCGCCCGGCCCTCTCACCGGGCTCGCCCTCGCGGTCGTCCCCGCCGCCTGGTGCGCGCATCTCTTCGCCCGGCGGGCCCGGCGCGAGCTGCACCGCGGCCGTGGCCTCGCGGACTTCACCGCCGCCGTCCGCCCCCTGGTGCTCACCACCACCGGAATGTTCCTCTGCGGCCTCACCGCCCTGCTCGCCCTCACCTCCCTCCTCACCTCCTCCCCCTCCCTCACCCCCGCCGCTCTCGCCCTCGGCGCCCTCCTCTTCCCGGCGCGGCTGCTCACCGTCCACGGCTCCGCCCGCGCGGCGGCCCGCGGGCTCGCCGCCGCCTGTGCCGCCGAAGCCCTCGTTCTCGCACTGCCGCTCGCCGCACGGCTTCCCGGCTGCGGCCCTCTCGCCGGACCGGCCCAGTCGGTGCTCGGCGCCTGGGGAACCGGAGCCGTATCCGCCGTCGCCTGCGCCTGCGCGGGTGCCGGCCTCCTCGTCCACGCGACGCTCACCCTGTCCCGGGCCTCGGCCCACTCCGTATGACCTGCCCCGGCAACGGCGCCGGCGGGCATCCCTAAGGAGAAACCGACATGACCCCCCAACCCCCCGCCACGGCCCGACGGTTCAGAGGGGCCGCACGATGAGGGTGCTGCTGCTCGGAGCCAATGGATTCCTCGGCCGCTTCGTCGCCGACCGGCTGCTCGCCGACCCCGCCGTCCACCTCACCGCGCTCGGGCGCGGCGACGACGCCGATGTCCGGTTCGACCTCGCCGGCGGCAGCCCGGGGGCGCTCACCCGCTTTCTGAGCGCCGTCCACCCCGGTGTCGTCATCAACTGCGCCGGGGCCACCCGGGGCGGAGCCCGTGACCTGGTGCGCCACAACACCGTCGCGGTGGCCACCGTCTGCGAGGCCCTGCGCCGCAGCGGCTGCGGCGCCCGGCTCGTCCAGCTCGGCTGCGCCTCCGAGTACGGGCCGTCCCCCCAGGGCTCCTCCACCGCGGAGGACGCCGTTCCGAGGCCCGGGGGGCCCTATGGCGTCAGCAAGCTCGCCGCCACCGAACTGGTTCTCGGCTCCGGTCTGGACGCCGTGGTCCTGCGGGTCTTCTCGCCCGTGGGTCCCGGGACCCCGGCCGGCTCCCCGCTCGGGCGGCTCGCCGAGGCCATGCGCCGCGCGATGCAGTCGGGCGACGGCGAGCTGAAGCTCAGCGGACTCGGCGTCCAGCGCGACTTCGTCGATGTGCGCGATGTCGCCCGTGCGGTGCACGCCGCCTCGCTCTCGGCCGCGCAGGGGGTGGTCAACATCGGTACGGGCCGGGCCGTGCGGCTCCGGGACACCGCCGCCATCCTGGCCAGGGTCGCCGGTTACGCGGGCGCCCTCCACGAACTGGACACCCCGCCCGGCCGGCCCGTGGGCCCCGGTATCGGGGCGCCGCGCTCCGAGACCGTGCTGGAGCATCTGGCCGCCACCCCGGTCCCGTACCCCGACGGCTGCGGCAACTGGCAGCAGGCGGATGTCCGCACCGCCCGCGACCGGCTCGGCTGGCGCCCCCGGATCAATCTGGAGGAGTCCCTCGCCGACATCTGGATGGAGGCGGCGTGCCGGATCTGACCTCGGCCGCCACCCTCCGCCGCGCCCGGGCCGATCGGCCGGGCCGGGCCATGGGGCCGCCGTACGGGCAGAAGTGAGAAATCAGCCCATACAGCGCACTGCCCGTCCACTGGGACGAAATCGTCTCGCAGATCGGACCGGGTGTCTCGGAATGAGGAGACGCGTGGCAGTGTTACGGGAGAACAACCGTACTGACTTATCGACGCAACGGAGTCCCCGTGTCGCTGCCACCCCTGGTCGAGCCAGCTGATGAGCTCACCGTTGACGAGGTTCGCAGGTACTCCCGCCACCTGATCATCCCGGATGTCGGGATGGACGGGCAGAAGCGGCTGAAGAACGCCAAGGTGCTGTGTGTGGGCGCCGGGGGCCTCGGGTCCCCGGCCCTGATGTACCTCGCCGCGGCGGGTGTCGGCACGCTCGGCATCGTGGAGTTCGACGAGGTGGACGAGTCGAATCTGCAGCGCCAGATCATCCACAGTCAGTCCGACATCGGCCGCTCCAAGGCCGCGTCCGCGAAGGACTCGGTCCTCGGGATCAACCCGTATGTGAAGGTCGTCCTCCACGAAGAGCGGCTCGAGGCCGAGAACGTGATGGACATCTTCAGCCAGTACGACCTGATCGTCGACGGCACGGACAACTTCGCCACCCGCTATCTGGTCAACGACGCCTGTGTGCTGCTGAACAAGCCGTACGTCTGGGGCTCCATCTACCGCTTCGACGGCCAGGCCTCGGTCTTCTGGTCCGAGCACGGCCCCTGCTACCGCTGCCTCTACCCGGAGCCCCCGCCGCCGGGCATGGTCCCGAGCTGCGCCGAGGGCGGTGTGCTCGGTGTCCTCTGCGCCTCCATCGGCTCCATCCAGGTCACCGAGGCGATCAAGGTCCTGACCGGGGTCGGCGACCCGCTGGTCGGCCGGCTGATGATCTACGACGCCCTGGAGATGCAGTACCGCCAGGTCAAGGTGCGCAAGGACCCCGACTGCGCGGTCTGCGGCGAGAACCCCACCGTCACCGAGCTGATCGACTACGAGGCCTTCTGCGGTGTCGTGTCCGAGGAGGCACAGGAGGCGGCGGCCGGTTCCACGATCACTCCCAAGCAGCTCAAGGAGTGGATCGACGAGGGCGAGAACATCGAGATCATCGATGTCCGCGAGGTCAACGAGTACGAGATCGTCTCGATCCCGGGCGCCAAGCTGATCCCGAAGAACGAGTTCCTGATGGGCACCGCGCTGGGCGGCCTGCCGCAGGACAAGAAGATCGTCCTGCACTGCAAGACGGGTGTCCGCAGTGCGGAGGTCCTCGCGGTGCTGAAGTCGGCCGGCTTCGCCGACGCGGTGCATGTCGGCGGCGGCGTCATCGGCTGGGTCCACCAGATCGAGCCGGACAAGCCCGTCTACTGAGCCACCGCGGCCGGATCATCCGGCTCCGCCGGAATCCGCGTGCCGCCCGGTGCCCCGGACCTGAACAGGTCCGGGGCACCGGGCGTTCTGCCCCGGGCCGTGTCCGGCGAATCCCGTCCTAGGAGCAGGTCTTGCCGTTCGGCGGGACCCGGCCCTTCAGCAGATAGTCGTCGATCGTCCTGGTCGCACACGGCGAGTCGCCGTACGCGCCATGGGTGTCCCCCTTGTTGGTGAGCAGCACCCCGACGCCCTCGCCCAGTTCGTCCGCCATCTTCTTCGCGCCCTCGTACGGCGTCGCCGAATCACCGGTGGTGCCGACGACCAGGATCGGGGCCGCGCCCTTGGCGGAGACGTCCGGGTTCTCCCACTGGCCGTCCACCGGCCAGTCGGCGCACCAGCCGGCCAGGTCCCACGCCAGATAGGGGCCGAAGACCGGCGAGACCTCGGTGAACTCGGCCAGATGGCGGGACTTGACCTCGGCGGGCGTTATCCGGTCCTTGCTGTCGGCGCAGGATATGGCGCGCTGCGAGTGGTCCTGGGTGGCGTACTCGCCGTTCTCGTCACGGCTGTTGTAGGAGTCGGCGAGCGCCAGCAACTGAGTGCCGTCGCCGCTCTCCGCGGCCTTCAGCGCGTCGGTCAGATAGGGCCACTGGCTCTCCGCGTACAGCGGGAGGATGATGCCGGTGAGCGCGAGGGTCTCGGTCAGCTCGCGGCCCGATTCGGTGGTCAGCGGCTCGCGGTCCACCTTCTCCAGGAGCCGCTTCACCTGTGCGGTGCCGGTCTCGGCGCCGATGCCCCGGCTCTTGAAGTAGTTCTCCAGGGCCCGCTGGAAGCCGAGGGCCTGATTGCGCGCTCCGCCGGCGAAGTCCGCGGTGGGGTCGACCACCGCGTCCAGGACCAGACGGCCGACCCGGGAGGGGAAGTGGTGGGCGTAGACGGCGCCCAGCTCGGTGCCGTAGGAGAAGCCCAGGTAGTGGAGCTTGTCGTCACCGAGGATGCGGCGGATCAGATCCATGTCCCGGGCGGCGCTCTCGGTGCCCACATGCGGCAGCACCTTGCCCGACCTCTCGGCGCACCCCGCGCCGAAGGCGGCGGAGCTGGTGAGGAACGCCTTCTCCTCGGCCGCCGTGTCCGGGGTGCTGTCCAGCCGGTGGGCGGCCTCGGTCTGCGCGCTGGTCCGGCAGACCACCGCCGCGCTCTCGGCCACCCCGCGCGGATCGAAGCTGACCAGGTCGTAACGGCTCTGGAGGGTCTTGAACTGGTCGCCGCCGCTGGGCAGCATGGCGACCCCCGAGCCGCCGGGACCGCCGAAGTTGAAGAGCAGGGAGCCGATGCGCCGGTCCGGGTCCTTGGCCCTGGCCCGGACCAGGGCGATGTCGATCGTCTCCCCGGAGGGCTCGGCGTAGTCGAGCGGGGCCGTGACGGTGGCGCACTGCCACTGCTTCCCGGGCCGCTTGGCATGGCTGCCGAACGCCTTGGCGGGGGCCTCGCAGCCCTTCCAGTCGGGCTTCTGGCCGGTGAGCGCGGCGGGCAGCGCCTGTCCGGCGGGCCCGCCGGTCTCCTGGCCCGGGGTGGCGGGTACGGAACTCTTCGTGCGCCCGGCCTCCGGCTCGCCCTTGCCGTCCGCGCCCTCCTCGGAGCTGCAGCCCACGGCCGTCGCCAGCAGCACCGCCGCGGCTGCCAGGGCGCCCGCCCGTACCCTCATGGTCATTTCGCCCCCAGAGATGTTCAATGTCCCGTCATCCTAAGCACCGGCACTGACAGCCCCTCCGGCGGCCGTCGTCCGGCCGGCGACCACGGCGCCGCCTCGTCCCGCCCCGTCCCGCCGCGTCCTCGCCGGCCCCCGCCTCAGGCGCAGACGGTTCCCGGCGCGGGTGCCCGGCCCTCCAGCAGATAGTCGTTCACGGCGTCCCGGACGCAGGTGTTGCCGCCGTTGTACGCCCCGTGGCCCTCGCCCTTGTAGGTGAGTTCGATCCCGACACCCTCGCCGAGCGCCCTCGCCATCGCCCTCGCGCCCTCGTACGGGGTCGCCGGGTCGCCCGTGGCGCCGATGACGACGATCGGGGCCGAACCGGGCGCGGAGACATCGGGGTGGGTCCAGGCCCCGGCCACCGGCCAGCCGTCGCAGCCCATCAGCCCCCAGCCGAGGAAGTCGCCGAAGACGGGCGAGGCCGCCCGGAACCCCGGCAGCTTCTCCTTCGTCTGCTCCAGGGTGTAGCGGCTCGTGAAGTCGGCGCAGCTGATGGCCGTGTTGGCGGCCATGCTGTTGTCGTAGTGGCCGCCCTCGCCCCGGCCGTTCATCAGGTCGGCGAAGGTGAGCAGCAGCCCGCCGTTGCCGCCGTCGGCCTCGTCGAGCCCCTGCTCCAGGTACTGCCACAGCTCCTTGGAGTACAGCGTCTGCGCGATGCCCGTGGTGGCCAGCGACTGGGTCAGATCCCGTTCGCCGATGCCCGGGATCGGCTTCTCGTCCAGCCGGTCGAGCAGGGCGACGACCCAGTCCTGGATCTCCTCGGCCGAGGTGCCCGGCAGCAGGCACTCGTCGCCGCGCCGCACACAGTCCTTCGCGAAGTTCTCGAAGGCCAGTTGGAACCCCTTCGCCTGGCCCAGGGACGCCTGCTCGGCCGTCTTGGTCGGGTCGATGGAGGCGTCGAGCACCGCGCGGCCCACGTTCTTCGGGAAGAGGTGGGCGTAGACGCCCCCGAGTTCGGTGCCGTACGAGATGCCGAAGTAGTGCAGCCTGCTGTCGCCGAGGACCCGGCGCATCAGGTCCAGGTCGCGGGCGGCGTTGGTGGTGCCGACATGGGGGAGTTCGGGGCCGGAGTTCCGTTCGCAGGCCTCGGTGTACGACCTCTGGCTGCGCTGGTACGCCTTCTCCTCGGCCGCGTCGTCGGGTGACGTGTCCTTCGCGTAGTAGGCGTCGAGCTGTTTGTCGCCCTCGCACTCCACGGCCACGCTGCGGCCCACCCCGCGGGGGTCGAAGCTCACGAGATCGTAGCGGGTGCGCAGATCGGCGTAGTCCTCGCCGAAGCCGGGCAGTGAGGCCACCCCGGAGCCGCCGGGGCCGCCGAAGTTGAAGATCAGTGAGCCGATGCGTTTCTGCTGGTCCACCGACCGGGCGCGGATCAGCGCCAGCTCGATGGTCTCGCCGTCGGGCTCCGCGTAGTCCAGCGGCACATCCATGAAGGAGCACTCCCAGGGTGTGCCGCCGGGCAGCGGTGAGGGCGTCGGCCCGCCGCCCTCCGCCTCCGAGGGGGCCGGGCACTTCCGCCAGCTCAGCTCCTGCGCCGCGAGGCCCTCCAGCCCGCCGCGGGCCGTCCCCGACGCCTCGCTCGGGCGTCCCGCTCCGGACCCCTCCCCGTCCCCGCCGCCGGAGCAGCCCCCGGCCAGCAGCACGGTGAGCGAGGCGGCGAGAGCTACGGCCCGCAGGGCCGTGGAAGTGGTCCGCATGGAACCATCCTGCGCCGCGCCGGCACCGGGTGCCCGTGCGAGGGGCCCATGCGGGTGTCCGGCCCCGCGCCCCACCGCCCCGGCCGCACGCCGGCGGCCGGTCACACGGTCACAGCGCGCCCTTGCGGGTCAGATGGTTGAAGACGAGCCAGCCCGGGAGCACCGGCAGCCACAGCGTCAGCGTCCGGTAGAGCAGCACCGCCGGGGTGGCGACCTCCTTGGGCACCCCCGCGGCGACCAGACCGATGATGAGCGCGCCCTCGACCGCGCCGACACCGCCGGGCGTGGGCGCCGCCGACCCCAGGGCGTTGCCGGCGAGGAAGACGACGGCGAGGGTGGCGTAGCTCAGCGGCTGGGTGCCGTCCCCGAAGGCCCGGACCGAGGCGTCCAGACACATCACGAACACCCCGGTCAGCATCAGCATCCCGCCGATGCCGGTGAGCAGCTTCACCGGCCGCTGGAGCACATCCAGCATGCGCGGCACGACCCCGGCGAACAGCGACCGCAGCCGGGTGACCACGAACTTGCGCAGGAACGGGATCGCCGCCACCACCAGCACCAGCACGGCGACCGTGAGCAGCCCGGCGATCACCGTCCTGGACGGGTTGAGGGACGGGGTCTTCTCCGTGCCGGTGAGATAGCCGAAGGTCAGCAGCAGCAGGATGTGCGCGCCGAGGCCGAAGAGCTGCGACGCGCCCACACTCGCCACCGCGAGCCCCGGACGCACCCCCGCGCGCTGGAGGAACCGGGTGTTCAGCGCCACACCGCCCACCGCCGCCGGGGCGACGATCTTCACAAAGGACCCCGCGACCTGCGCGGCCACGGTCCTCGGGAACGGCACCCGCTCGGGCACGAAGCCCAGCAGGCTCATCGCCGCGGCGACATAGCTGAGCGCGGAGAACGCGGCCGCGGCGGCCACCCAGCCCCAGTGGGCGTGGCTGAAGTCGGCGACGAAGTCATTGCCCGCGATCTGGGTGAGCAGGAAGTACGCGGCGATGGCGCCCGCGATCAGACTGAAGAGCGTCTTCGGTCTGATGCGCTCCAGCCGCACCGGTTCCACCGGCGCCTGCGGCCGGATCAGCAGCACCTGATGGCGGATCTGGGAGAGCAGGTCCTCCTCGCGCGCCTCGTCCATGGCCTCGTCCAGGGCGCGCTTGTCGGCCTGTTTCTCGGCCCGCTCCGACTTCCGCACGGACTTGCGCCCGTCGCCGGCCGGGTCCGCGGTCGCCTCCCGGGCCGCCTCCGCGCGGGCCCGCTTCGCCTCGGCGGACCGCTCCAGCACCGCCTCCCGCTCGCGCTGCGCGCGCTCCCGGGCCAGCTTGCGCAGGGTCCCGCGCGCGGAGCGGGTCAGCGCGAGCGGCTGGAGCAGCGGCAGACAGTCGGCGACGGTGTCCGGTCCGAGCACATCCACGGCGGTGGCCACCGCCCGCTCGGCACCCACCCGCAGCCCGATGGTGGTGAGGAGCTGGGCGATGTCCATCCGCAGCACCACATCGCCGGCCGCGATCTCGCCGCCGCGCAGATCGGTGAGGATCACCTCGCCGGAGCGGTCCACCAGGATCGCGTCCCCGTTGAGCCTGCGGTGGGCGATACGGCGCGACTGGAGCGCCTTGACCTGGCGCCAGGCCCCGTGGATGACCTCGTCGGTGATCTCCTCGTCGCCCATGGCGTCCAGGGAGCGCCCGCCCAGGTGCTCGTACACCAGCATCACGGCGTCGGGGCCCAGCTCGGAGGTGGCGATCAGTTTGGGGGCGTTGGCGCCGGCGGCGATGGCCGCGTAGGCGAGCAGGGCCTCCTGTTCGAGGGCCTGGCGCAGGGTCTGGAGGGAGCGCCGGGTGGTGATGGAGCGCAGGGTGAGCCGCCGCCACACCCGGTAGAAGAAGCCCTGGGCCTGCTGTTCCCGGTCCACGACGGTGACATCGAGCGGCGGGCCGTCCTCCAGGGTGACCAGATAGCGGCGCCCCCGGTCGCCCTGCCCGTCCGCGGCCCGCTCGCCCTCGGTTCCGTTCGCGGCGGCGAGCACATCCTCCGCGCGCATCGCGGTGACCGGGTGGAAACCCACATGGCGCAGACCCGCCAGCAGGGTCTGCCCGGTGGGACGGACATTCGGCGAGCCCACCGCGTACAGCGTTCCGTACGCGACGGTCCAGCCGAGGAGCACGGTGAGCAGGATCGAGAACGGGGTGGTGTAGCCGGCGACCAGCATCGCGAAGGCGTCGAGCAGCAGCACCACCCACAGAACCACCCGCCAGCGGGGTCTGCGGGCCATCCCGACCGCCGTCATATAGGCGATGACGGGGGCCAGATAGCCGTGGACGGGGTCGGTCAGCTCCCCGTTGTGATGCCGGGTGAGGGCCTCCTGGATGCTCCCGGGGGCGGCCTTGGCGACCCAGAGATCGGTCGCCAGGGTGATGCCGTGGGCGAGCACCGCGGCGAGGACCCCGTCGGCGATCCGCAGCCCGTCCCGTTTGACCAGCCGTTCGATCGCGAAGGCGACCGGGACCAGCAGGACGGCGATGGAGGACACCAGACCGGCCATCTTGACCAGCAGGTCCGGCGCCTGGCCGGTGCCCTTGCTGATGTCGGACGCGAGACCGGTGGCGGTGCCCTGCGCGAAGGCGGCGACGCCGAGCACCACGGCGATGGCGAGGATGCCGCTGAGCAGCCGCATCAGATCGGACGGGCGGTGCACCCGGGCCGCGAGCAGCGGCTCGTCGCCCGAGACCCGGTCGGCGCCGGTCACATCGGGGCCGGCGGGACAGTCCCCGGCGCCGGACTCGCTTCCGGCGCCGGTGTCGCCGCCGTCGCTCCCCGTGCCGGTGCGCGCCGGCGCCGCGGGCTGTTTCGTCAAGGATGGTCTCTTGTCCGCGCCGAGGGGCTCGCGGCCCGCGGCCGGCCCGCCGGCACCGGGGCGCTCGCGCTCCGGGCCGTCCGGCTCACCGGAGCGGCCGGCCGCCGGGGCGGGCGCGTCCGGGCCCGGGCCGGACCCAGGGGTGCTCGCCGCCCTGCCAGGCTGCACGCCCCGCTCCTTCGCCGTCTCGGTCTCTTCTTGATCTCGTATCACCCGTCACCGCCCGCACGATGGTGGCACGACCGTACGACGGGCGGGGGGATCGATGGGTGCCGCCGGGGTGTGACCGGTGCCGCATCCCCCGCGCCCCGGGACTCGCCCGGTGGGGTCCATTCTGCACCCCGCGCGGCTGTCCACAGGCTGCCGGGGTGCTGTCGGTGAGGTGCGGCAGTATGGGCCGGATGGAAGAGCTTCCGGAGTACGCGGAGCGGGTGCTCGAAGTCACCGAGCTGATCCCGCCGGGCCGTGTGATGACCTACGGAGACGTCGCCGAGTGGCTCGGCGAGGGCGGGCCGCGCCAGGTCGGCCGTGTCATGGCGCTCTACGGCGGGGGCGTGCCGTGGTGGCGCGTGGTGCGCTCGGACGGCACCCTGCTGCCCGGCCACGAGCCGAGCGCCCTCGCCGAGTACCGGGCGGAGGGCACCCCGCTGCGCCCGGCACCGCGCGGCGCCGAGGGGCATGTGCCCCGCGTCGACATGAAGCGGGCCCGGTGGGACGGTGAGGGCGCTCACATATGACAGCTTCGGCCAAGCGGCGGCCGTGCGGGCACCCACAGGACCGTACGGAGTACCCGCGGTCCGCGCCCTCCGCGCCGCGTTCACCCCGCGCGCTGGCGTAGCGTCGTCCGCACGCGGCACGCGCCGCTCCCTCGGCACCAGCAGACCCATCAGGACCGGCGATCCACGTGAGCTCCTCCTCCACCACAGGGCATCCGCCGTACCGGCGACAGGTACGGCGGCGGGCTCCGGGCGCGTACCGGCTGGTGCGTACGCCACCGGGCGCCACGGCCCCCCCTGTGCTGGACGCGGCACAGCGCGCGGTGGTTGACCACCGGACCGGGCCGCTGCTCGTCCTCGCGGGACCGGGCACGGGCAAGACCACCACCCTGGTCGAGGCGGTGGCCTCCCGGGTGGCCGCGGGCGCGGACCCCGAGCGGATTCTCGTCCTCACCTTC
This sequence comes from Streptomyces sp. NPDC001889, assembly GCF_053594535.1. Classification (NCBI taxonomy): domain Bacteria; kingdom Bacillati; phylum Actinomycetota; class Actinomycetes; order Kitasatosporales; family Streptomycetaceae; genus Streptomyces; species Streptomyces sp. NPDC001889. The sequence continues at coordinate 203,988 of NZ_JBSFER010000007.1, read as the reverse complement.
AGCCGCAAGGCCGCCGTCGAGCTGCGGGACCGGATGGCGCTGCGGCTCGGCGGCGCGCGCGGTCCGCAGGCGACCACCTTCCACTCGTACTGCTACGCCCTGGTCCGCGCCCACCAGGACGCCGAGCTGTTCGCCGAGCCGCTGCGGCTGCTCTCCGGGCCCGAGCAGGACGTCACGGTGCGGGAGCTGCTCACCGGCCAGATCGAGCTGGAGGCGCGCGGCGCGGCGCGCGACCCGTGGCCCGACGAGCTGCGGGCCTGCCTCACCACCCGGGGCTTCGCCGACGAGGTGCGGGCGGTGCTGGCCCGCAGCCGGGAGCTGGGGCTCGGGCCGGAGGCCCTGCGCCGTTTCGCGGTGCGCACCGGCCGGCCGGACTGGCGGGCGGCGGCGGGCTTCCTGGCGGAGTATCTGGACGTGCTGGACATGCAGGGCGTCCTGGACTACGCGGAGCTGGTGCACCGGGCGGTGCTGCTGGCCGAGAGCGGACCGTCCCCCCGCGCCTTCTCCTACGACGCGGTCTTCGTCGACGAGTACCAGGACACCGATCCGTCCCAGGTGCGGCTGCTGCGCGCGCTCGCGGGCGGCGGCCGGACCCTGGTCGCCTTCGGCGACCCGGACCAGTCGATCTACACCTTCCGGGGCGCCGATGTGAACGGCATCCTCGACTTCCCCGACACCTTCCCCCGGGCGGACGGAACCCCGGCGGAGGTGGCCGTCCTGACCACGTCCCGCCGCAGCGGCGAGCGGCTCCTGGCGGCGACCCGGCTGCTGACCCGCCGGATGCCGCTGACCAGGCTGCCGTCGGAGAAGGTGCGGGCCCACCGCGAACTGGCCGCGGTGCGCCCGGGCGGCGCGGTCGAGACGTACACCTTCCCGACCCCCTCCACCGAGCTGGAGAACATCGCCGACATCGTCCGCCGCGCCCATCTGGAGGACGGCGTCCCCTGGCACGACATGGCCATCCTCGCCCGCGCGGGCTCCCGCACCCTCCCCTCGATCCGCCGCGCCCTGACCTCGGCCGGTGTCCCGCTGGAGGTCGACGGCGCGGATCTGGCCCTGCGGCACGAACCGGCGGTGGCCCCGCTCCTGACCGCCCTGCGCGCGGTGGCGACCGCGGCCACCGCGGCGCGCGCCTCCCGGGGGACCGCCGCGACGGCCGGTGGCTCCCGGGGGACCGCCGCGACGGGGCCGGGGGCGTCCGCCGCCACAGGGCCCGAGGAGCCCGCCGCGACGGGGCCCGGGGCGTCCGCCGCCACAGGGTCCGGGGAGGCCACCGGTGACGGCTCACCGGCCCCGGAGAGCGGGCCCTGGCTCGACACGGAGACCGCGCTCACCCTGCTCGCCTCCCCGCTCGCCGGCATGGACACCGCCGATCTGCGCCGCCTCGGCCGGGCGCTCCGCGACGAGGAGCGGGCCGCGGGGAACAGGGTGCCGCCGCCGTCCGACGTCCTCATCGCCCGCGCCCTCGCCGAGCCGGGACGGCTGGTCGCCCACGACCCCTCGTACGCCTTCGGCGCCCAGCGCCTGGGCAGGCTGCTCCACGACGCGCGCGAACTGCTCGAACGCGACGGCACCGCCGAGGAGGCCCTCTGGGGGCTGTGGAACGGCACCGGCTGGCCCGCCCGGCTGGAGCGGGCCGCGCTCCGGGGCGGCGCCGCCGGGCGCAACGCCGACCGGGACCTGGACGCCGTGTGCGCGCTCTTCGACACCGCCACCCGGGCCGAGCAGCGCACCGGCGGCCGGGGCGCCCTCAACTTCATCGAGGAGATCGAGGCCCAGGACATCGCCGCCGACACCCTCTTCACCCGCGAGTCCCGCCCCGACGCCGTCCGGCTGATGACCGCCCACCGCTCCAAGGGCCTCGAATGGGGCCTGGTCGTCGTCGCGGGCGTCCAGGAGGGCTTGTGGCCCGACCTCCGCCGCCGGGGCTCCCTCCTGGAGGCCGACCGCATCGGCCGCGACGGCCTCGCCGAGCCGCTCGGCACCGGCGCCCTCCTCGCCGAGGAGCGCCGGCTCTTCTACGTCGCGGCCACCCGCGCCCGGGACCGGCTCGTCGTCACCGCCGTCAAGGCCCCCGCCGACGACGGTGACCAGCCCTCCCGCTTCCTCACCGAACTCGGCACCGAGCCGAAGGACATCACCGGCCGCCCCCGCCGCCCCCTCGCCGTCCCCGCGCTCGTCGCCGAACTGCGCGCCACCACCGTCGACCCGGACGCCTCCCCGGCCCTGCGCGACGCCGCCGCCCGTCGGCTGGCCCACCTCGCCGCGCTCACCGACGACGAGGATCTGCCCCTCGTGCCGTCCGCGCACCCCGACCGCTGGTGGGGTCTGCACGAGCCCACCCACAGCGAGATCCCGTTGCGCGACCGCGACGAGCCCGTCGTCCTCTCCGGCAGCGCCCTGGACCAGCTCGCCAACGCCTGTGCCCTCCAGTGGTTCCTCGGCCGCGAGGTCAAGGCCGACGCCCCCGCCACCAGTGCCCAGGGCTTCGGCAATGTCATCCACGTACTCGCCGACGAGGTGGCGTCCGGCCGCACCCCCGCCGATCTGGCCGTCCTCATGGAGCGGCTGGACTCCGTCTGGGACGCGCTCGTCTTCGACGCCCCCTGGAAGTCCGAGCAGGAGAAAGAGCACGCGCGTGCCGCACTCGAACGCTTTCTGCGCTGGCATGTGATGGACCGAGGCGGCCGTACCCCCACCGCGACCGAGCACGGATTCGACGTCACCCTGGAGGCGGGGGAGTACGAGGTGCGCATCCGGGGCTCCATGGACCGGGTCGAACAGGACGCCGAGGGCCGCGCCTACGTCGTCGACTTCAAGACCGGGAAACAGGCCCCCACGGGCGAGGAGGTCGCCCGCCATCCGCAGCTCGCGGTCTATCAGCTCGCCGTGCGCGAGGGCGCCCTCGACCCGGAGCCCGGTCCCGGCGGCGACGGCCCCCGGCTCCGGCCCGGCGGCGCCGAGCTGGTCCATCTGCGCCAGGGCGCCCTCAAGAAGGAGGGCGGCGACGCGCTGCCCAGGGTGCAGGCGCAGGAGCCCCTCGCGGGGGAGTGGGTCGGCGAGCTGCTCGCCACCGCCGCGGGCCGTGTCCTGGAGGAGCGCTTCACCCCCTCCACGGGCACGCACTGCGCGGCCTGCTCCTTCCGCGCCGCGTGCAGCGCGCAGCCGGAGGGGCGGCACATCGTGGAGTGAGCGGCTGTGCCCGCGGGTCCTGGCTGTGCCCGCTGGTCCTGGCCGTGCCCACCTGTCCCGGCCGTGCCATCCGTCCCGCCGGGCCTGTGCCGCCCCGCCGGGCCGGGCCTGTGCCGTCCCGCCGGGCCTGTGCCGCCCCGCCGGGCCTGTTCACCCCGCCGGGCCTGCGCCGCCCCGGCTGCCCGCGTGCGGGAGGCGGGCCGGACTGTCAGTGGCCGCCGTTAGCCTTTTCGATGTGACCGCGCGCATCAGCGATCCCGAGCAGCTCAAGGAGCTGCTCGGCATCCCCTTCACCCCGGAGCAGACGGCCTGCATCACCGCGCCGCCCGCCCCGCAGGTCATCGTGGCCGGAGCCGGCTCGGGGAAGACGACGGTCATGGCCGCCCGCGTGGTGTGGCTCGTGGGCACCGGGCAGGTCGCCCCCGAGCAGGTCCTCGGGCTCACCTTCACCAACAAGGCCGCCGGCGAGCTGGCCGAGCGGGTCCGCAAGGCCCTGGTGCGGGCAGGTGTCACCGATCCGGATGTCATCGACCCGGACCACCCCCCGGGCGAGCCCCGCATCTCCACGTACCACGCCTTCGCCGGCCGGCTCCTCGCCGACCACGGTCTGCGGATCGGGCTCGAACCCACCGCCCGGCTCCTCGCCGACGCCACCCGCTACCAGCTCGCCGCCCGGGTCCTGCGCGAGGCCCCCGGGCCGTATCCCTCACTGACCCGCTCCTTCTCCACCCTGGTCAGCGATCTGCTGGCACTCGACGCCGAGCTGTCCGAGCACCTCGTGCCGCCCGAGCGGCTCAGCGCCCACGACACCGCGCTCCTCGCCGCCCTGGAGAACGTCCGCCTCTCCAACGCGGAGCTGCGCAAGGCCCCCGAGGCCGCCGCCGCCCGCCGCGAGCTGCTCGACCTCACCCTCCGCTACCGCGAGGCCAAGCGCTCCCGCGAGCTGCTCGACTTCGGCGACCAGATCGCGCTCTCGGCGGAGCTGGCGCTCACCCGCCCCGCGGTCGGGACGATCCTCCGCGACGAGTTCCGCGTCGTCCTCCTCGACGAGTACCAGGACACCTCCGTCGCCCAGCGGCTGCTGCTCTCCGGGCTCTTCGGCGAGCGCACCGGCCACGCCGTCACCGCCGTCGGCGACCCCTGCCAGGCCATCTACGGCTGGCGCGGGGCCTCCGTCGCCAACCTCGACGACTTCCCCGAGCACTTCGCCCACGCCGACGGCACCCCCGCCACCCGCTTCTCGCTCAGCGAGAACCGCCGCAGCGGCGGCCGGCTGCTCCAGCTCGCCAACGGTCTCGCGGCCCCTCTCCGCGCCCTCCACGAAGGCGTCGAGGCACTGCGCCCCGCCCCGGGGGCCGAGCGGGACGGCTCGGTCCGCGTCGCCCTGCTGCCCACCCATGCCGAGGAGATCGCCTGGCTCGCCGACTCCATCGCGCACCTGGTGCGCACCGGCAAGGCCCCCGGCGAGATCGCCGTGCTCTGCCGCACCGCCGGGGACTTCCCCGAGATCCAGGGCGCGCTGGTCGCACGGGACGTTCCCGTGGAGGTCGTCGGCCTCTCCGGGCTGCTCCACCTCCCCGAGGTCGCCGACCTGGTCGCGGTCTGCGAAGTGCTCCAGGACCCGGGGGCCAACGCCTCCCTCGTCCGGCTGCTCACCGGCCCCCGCTGGCGGATCGGACCGAGGGATCTCGCGCTGCTGGGCCGCCGCGCCCGGCTGCTGGTCCACCGCGCGTCCCCCGGGGACGGCGACGACGACGAGCGGCTCGCGGCGGCCGTCGAGGGCACCGACCCGGCCGAGGTCATCTCGCTCGCCGACGCCCTGGACACCTTCATCGAGGCGGGCGGCGCCGACGACGGCCTCCCGTTCTCCGCCGAGGCCCGGGTCCGCTTCGCCCACCTCGCCAGGGAGCTGCGCGAGCTGCGCCGCTCCCTGTCCGATCCGCTGATGGACGTGCTGCACCGGGTCCTGGCCACCACCGGCCTCGATGTCGAGCTGGCGGCGTCCCCGCACGCCCTGGCCGCCCGCCGCCGCGAGACCCTGGGCAACTTCCTGGACACGGCGGCCGGGTTCGCGGCGCTGGACGGCGAGGCGTCGCTCCTCGCCTTCCTCGCCTTTCTGCGGACGGCGGCGCAGTACGAGAAGGGCCTGGACAACGCCCTGCCCGGCGGGGAGAACACGGTCAAGGTGCTGACCGCGCACAAGTCCAAGGGCCTGGAGTGGGATGTGGTCGCGGTCCCCGGCCTGATCGGCAGGAGCTTCCCGAGCGAGCAGCCGCGCGAGGCGTGGACCTCGCACGCCAGGGTCCTCCCGCACACCCTGCGCGGGGACGCCGGGACGCTCCCGGACGTCCCCTCGTGGGACGCGAAGGGCCTGAAGGCGTTCAAGGACGCCATGAAGGCCCACCAGCACACCGAGGAGCTGCGTCTCGGCTATGTGACCTTCACCCGGCCGCGCTCCCTGCTGCTGGGCTCGGCCCACTGGTGGGGCCCCACCCAGAAGCGCCGCCGGGGGCCGTCCTCTTTCCTGATGGCGCTGTACGACCACTGCGCGGCGGGCCTGGGCGAGATCGAGGCGTGGGCGGACGAGCCGGCCGCCGACGCGGAGAACCCACAGCTCCTGGAGTCCCTCCCGGACCGGGCCTGGCCGCTCCCGCTGGACCCGGTCTCGCTCCGCCGCCGCCGCGCGGCACGGGACACGGTCCTGGCCCATCTGCACGCGGCGGCGGCGGACGGAAGCGCGGAGCCCCCGCCCCCGGCGACCGGCGCCCCGGACACGGGGGAGCTGTTCTGGGGCGACCCGGCCGACCCCGAGGACGATCCCGACGACCCGGAGCTCTTCCCGCCGGACGTGTCCGGGGACTTCCGGTCGGACGGCCGGGACCTCTTCGCTCCGGACGCTCCGGACGTGCCCGGGGACCTCCCGCCGGAAGGCCGGGACCTCTTCGCTCCGGACGCTCCGGACGTGCCCGGGGACTTCCGGTCGGACGGCCGGGATCTCTTCGCTCCGGACGCGCCGGACGGCGCGGGCTCCGCGAACCCGGACGCCGCGCGGGGCGGCCCCGGCCTTCCGTCCCCCGGCGCGCACGGCACCCCCGCCTCTCCGCTCCCGGACACCCCCGGCGGGCCCGGCGCCCCCGGCCTTCCGGCCTCCCGCGCCGCCGGGGGCCCGCCCGTGTCCGCCGCCGGGCTGCTCCCGCACCAGAAGGCGGGCCCCGGCGCCCCGCTGTCCCTGGGGGACACCCCGCTGTCCCTCGGGGACACCCAGCCGTCCCTCGGGGACACCCCGGCGGACGCCGCCCCCCCCACTCCCGAGGAGGAGCGCGCCATCGCCTCCTGGGATCGCGATCTGCGCGCCCTCACCCGTGAGCTGCGCCACAGCCGCGCCACCACCCGCGAGGTCCCCCTCCCGCCCTCCCTCACCGCCTCCCAGCTCATGCGCCTCGCCGCCGACCCGGACGGCTTCGCCCAGGAGCTGGCCCGGCCCATGCCCCGGCCCCCGCAGCCCGCGGCCCGCCGGGGCACCCGCTTCCACGCCTGGGTGGAGTCCCGGTTCGAGGAGCTGCCGCTCCCCTTGCTCGGCCCGGACGAACTGCCCGGCTCCCCCGGCCCCGGCGGCGACCCCGCGGAGATCACCGACGAGCAGGACCTGGCCGCGCTCAAGGAGGCCTTCGAGCGCACCCCGTACGCCCGCCGCACCCCGTACCGCGTCGAGACCCCGTTCCAGATCACCCTGGCGGGCCGGGTGATCCGGGGCCGTATCGACGCCGTCTACCGCACCACCGCCACGGGCGCGGACGGCACCGTCTCCCACACCTACGAGATCGTCGACTGGAAGACCGGCCGCAACCTCGCCGCCGACCCCGTCCAGCTCGCCGTCTACCGCCTCGCCTGGGCCGAGCAGCACGGCCTCGCCCCGGAGGAGGTGGACACGGCGTTCGTCTTCATCCGCAGCGGGGAAGTCGTCCGCCCCCGGTCGCTGCCCGGCCGCGCGGCCCTGGAGCACATCCTGCTGGGCGAGACGGCGGACGACCCGGTCCCCGGCGCCCGTTAGGCTCAGACACATGAGCGACACCCCGGACAGCGCCGTCCGTACGTACATCCGGCAGCACCGTGCCGCCTTCCTGGAGGATCTCACGGACTGGCTCCGCATCCCCTCGGTCTCGGCCCAGCCGGAACACGCCGCGGATGTGCGGCGCAGCGCCGAATGGCTCGCCGCCAAGCTCGGGGAGACCGGGTTCCCGGTCGCCGAGGTGTGGCCGACGGCCGGGGCGCCCGCCGTGTTCGCCGAGTGGCCATCCGACGATCCGGACGCGCCCACGGTCCTGGTCTACGGCCACCACGATGTGCAGCCCGCCGCCCGTGAGGACGGCTGGAACACCGACCCCTTCGAGCCGGAGACGGTCGGCGGCCGGCTCTACGCCCGGGGCGCGGCCGACGACAAGGGCCAGGTCTTCCTCCACACCCTCGGCGTGCGGGCGCATCTCGCCGCCGGCGGGCGCACCGCCCCCGCCGTCCGGCTGAAGCTGCTGATCGAGGGCGAGGAGGAGTCGGGCTCGCCCCACTTCCGCGCGCTGGCCGAGGCCAACGCGGAGCGGCTGGCGGCCGATGTCGTGATCGTCTCGGACACCGGGATGTGGTCGGAGACCACCCCCACCGTCTGCACCGGCATGCGCGGCCTCGCGGACTGCGAGATCGAGCTGTACGGCCCCGACCAGGACATCCACTCCGGTTCCTTCGGCGGCGCGGTCCCCAATCCGGCGACCGTCGCCGCCCGGCTGGTCGCCGGGCTGCACGACGCCGACGAGCGGGTCACCATCCCCGGTTTCTACGACGGTGTGCTGCCGCTCACCGACACCGAGCGGGCGCTCTTCGCCGAGCTCCCCTTCGACGAGGACGTCTGGCTGAGCACGGCCAGGTCGCACGGCACTCTCGGCGAGAGCGGGTACTCCACGCTGGAGCGGATCTGGGCCCGCCCCACGGTCGAGGTCAACGGCATCGGCGGCGGCTACCAGGGCCCCGGCGGCAAGACGATCATCCCGGCGTCGGCGATGCTGAAACTGTCGTTCCGGCTGGTCGCCGGGCAGGACCCGGACGCGATCGAGGTCGCGGTGAGCCGGTGGGTCGCCGAGCGCGTCCCGGCGGGCATCCGCTACAACCTCGCCTTCGGCTCCTCCACCCGCCCCTGTCTGACCCCGTTGGACCACCCGGCGCTCCAGTCGGTCGTACGGGCCATGGGCCGCGCCTTCGACGGGGAGAAGATCCGGTTCACCCGGGAGGGCGGCTCGGGGCCGGCCGCCGACCTCCAGGACGTGCTGAGCGCGCCGGTGCTCTTCCTCGGTATTTCCGTGCCGTCCGACGGCTGGCACGCCCCCAACGAGAAGGTCGAGGTGGATCTGCTGTTCCGGGGGGTGGAGGCCGCCGCGCACCTCTGGGACGACCTCGCCACCGCCCTCGGCCCGACCCGCTGACCCGCTGATCCGCCCGACGTCACACCCGATCCACGGGGGAGTTGGAAGTACGTGAGCACCAACGGCCATGTCACCGAGGACCGTGCCACCGGCCTCACCGAACCGCCGGTCAGCCTGACCGCGCCCAGTGGGATCGACCGCGAGGCGCACCACCGGCTGGACGAGGCGTGGCTCGCGGCCGCGTGGAGCCATCCCACCACCCGGGTCTTCGTGGTCTGCGGCGGCCAGGCCCTGATCGACGACACCCCGGACGGCCGTACGGAACTGGTGATGACGCCGGCCTTCGAGGCCCCGGTCACCGAGACCCACCGCTACTTCCTGGGCACCGACGAGAACGGGGTGCGCTACTTCGCGCTCCAGAAGGACAGCCTGCCGGGCCGGATCGACCAGTCGGCCCGCGCGGCCGGGCTGCGCGAGGCCGGGCTGCTGCTCTCCCCCCGGGACGCGGGGCTGCTGGTCCACGCGGTCGCCCTGGAGAACTGGCAGCGGCTGCACCGCTTCTGCTCCCGGTGCGGGGAGCGCACCGTGATCGCGGCGGCGGGCCATGTCCGCCGCTGCCAGGCGTGCGGGGCCGAGCACTACCCGCGAACGGACCCTGCGGTGATCATGCTGGTCACCGACGAGGAGGACCGGGCACTCCTGGGCCGCCAGGTGCACTGGCCGGAGGGCCGCTTCTCCACGCTCGCGGGCTTCGTGGAGCCGGGCGAGTCGATCGAGCAGACGGTGCGCCGCGAGGTCTGGGAGGAGGCGGGGGTGACGGTGGGCGACGTCGAGTACATCGCCAGCCAGCCCTGGCCCTTCCCGTCCAGCCTGATGCTCGGCTTCACCGCCCGCGCCACCACGTCCCTGATCACGGTGGACGGGGAGGAGCTGCACGAGGCGCGCTGGTTCTCCCGGGACGACCTGAGGGCCGCCTTCGCGTCCGGGGAGGTGCTGCCGCCGTACGGCATCTCGATCGCGGCCCGGCTGATCGAGCGCTGGTACGGCGACCCGCTCCCCAAGCCCGGCCCCCGGTCCTGACCCACACCGTCCCGGCCCGTCCGTCGGCCCGGGCGGTCCCACCTCGTCCGTCTGCCCGGGCGATCCCGGCCCGCCTGCCGGCCCCGGGCCGTCCCGGCCCGTCCGGGGCACCTCCCAGAGGCGGCTCCGGGGGAGTCCGAGGACGGACCCCGAGGCACAGCCGCGCGGCAGTGCGAGGGCCCCGGGCCCACCGCGAGCCCGGCCACCCGACCCCGACCCCGACCCCGATCCCCCGCCCGCCGGCCCGCGGACAGCGCTCAGCCGCGCCCCCTCCCCGGCGACGGGGCGGAAACGCGGCCGATGCGCGGTACTGCCGGCGCGGGCCTCAGCTCGCCAGAGCCTGCTTCACCTGGGCGAGACTCGGGTTCGTCATCACGACATCCTGAGCACCGCTCGGCGGAACCACCAGAACGGTCGGCACGGTCTGGTTCCCGCCATTGGCCTTCTCCACGAAGGCCGCGGACTCCGGGTCCTGCTCGATGTTGATCTCGGTGTACGCGATGCCCTCGCGGTCCATCTGGCTCTTCAGCCGACGGCAGTATCCGCACCAGGTGGTGCTGTACATCGTCACAGTCCCCGACATCGTCTCCGGCTCCTCAATCTGGCTCGCTGATGCGTCATCGCCGTTCACGCGGTGTGTCCACGCATGGGGAGAACATACGTCGACCCGCGGTCATTCCCGTCCGCCGGGGGCGGCCCACCCCACCGGCCCCCTTCCGGCCCGCCCGGGGTTCCCGGGGGCAGCCCCGGCCATTAGTACGACCACGTCCGCCCCGCTGTGGACAAGCCGCCGCATCCGCCCCCGCGGACCTGGCAGCATGGCGGGGTGACAGCAGCAACGCACTCCTCGCATTTCCCGCAGGTCCCCGAGTCGGCGGACGCGGTGCTCGACGGGCTCGACCCCGAGCAGCGCGAAGTCGCCACCGCCCTGCACGGCCCCGTCTGTGTGCTGGCGGGCGCCGGCACGGGCAAGACCCGGGCGATCACCCACCGCATCGCCTACGGCGTCCGCGCGGGGATACTCCAGCCCGCCAGCGTGCTGGCCGTCACCTTCACCAACCGTGCGGCGGGCGAGATGCGGGGGCGGCTGCGCCAGCTCGGCGCTGGCGGCGTCCAGGCCCGCACCTTCCACTCCGCCGCCCTGCGCCAGCTCCAGTACTTCTGGCCGAAAGTCGTCGGTGGCGATGTGCCCCGGCTGCTGGAGCGCAAGATCCAGCTGGTCGCCGAGTCCGCGGCCCGCTGCCGAATCCGGCTCGACCGCAATGAACTGCGCGATGTGACCAGCGAGATCGAGTGGGCCAAGGTCACCCAGACGGTGCCCGCCGACTACCCCGCCGCCGTCGCCAAATCCCACCGCGACGCCCCGCGCGACCCTGCTGAAATCAGCCAGATCTATGGGATGTACGAGCAGCTCAAGCGGGATCGCGCGGTGATTGACTTCGAGGATGTCCTGCTGCTGACCGTCGGCATCCTCCAGGACCGCCACGACATCGCCGACCAGATCCGCCGCCAGTACCAGCACTTCGTGGTGGACGAGTACCAGGACGTCAGCCCGCTCCAGCAGCGGCTGCTCGATCTCTGGCTCGGCGACCGGGACAGCCTCTGCGTGGTGGGCGACGCCAGCCAGACGATCTACTCCTTCACCGGCGCCACCCCCGACCACCTGCTGAACTTCCGCACCCGCCACCCCTCCGCGACCGTCGTCAAACTGGTCCGCGACTACCGCTCCACCCCCCAGGTCGTCCAGCTCGCCAACGGCCTGCTGAACCAGGCCCGGGGCCGGGCCGCTGAGCACCGGCTCGAACTGATCTCGCAGCGCGACCCCGGCGCCGACCCCTCCTATGTGGAGTACGCGGACGAGCCCGCCGAGGCCGAGGGCACCGCCCGCCGGATTCGGGAGCTGATCGACGACGGTGTCCCCGCCGGGGAGATCGCCGTGCTCTACCGCATCAACGCCCAGTCGGAGGTCTACGAGCAGGCCCTCGCGGACGCCGGGGTCCCCTACCAGCTGCGCGGCGCCGAGCGCTTCTTCGAGCGCCAGGAGGTGCGGGAGGCGGGGATCGCCCTGCGCGGAGCCGCCCGCGCCGGCGGCAACGACTCCCTTCTCGACGACGCGGAGGACCTCCCCTCGCAGGTCCGCGCGGTGCTCTCGACCAAGGGCTGGACGAGCGAGCCGCCCGCCGGCTCCGGAGCGGTGCGCGACCGCTGGGAGTCCCTCGCGGCCCTGGTGCGCCTCGCCGAGGACTTCGTCCGGGCCAGGCCCGGCGCCGGGCTCGCCGATCTGGTGACCGAGCTGGACGAGCGGGCCGCCGCCCAGCACGCCCCCACCGTCCAGGGCGTCACCCTCGCCTCCCTGCACGCCGCGAAGGGCCTGGAGTGGGACGCGGTCTTCCTCGTCGGCCTCACCGAGGGCATGATGCCGATCACCTATGCCAAAACCGATGAGCAGGTCGAGGAGGAGCGCCGGCTCCTTTATGTCGGGGTCACCCGGGCACGGTTCCATCTCTTCCTCTCCTGGGCGCTCTCCCGCTCCCCCGGAGGCCGTGCCTCCCGCCGCCCCACGCGCTTCCTCAACGGGATGCGCCCCGGCTCCGCCGCCCCCGGCGCGGGCGGCGCCGGCGGGACCGAGCGCGGCAGCCGGCGCAAGCGGCGCGGCCCGGTGCTCTGCCGGGTCTGCGGCAGGACGCTCACCGACGCGGGCGAGATGAAGCTGACCCGCTGCGAGGACTGCCCGTCCGACATGGACGAGGGGCTGTTCGAACGCCTCCGGGAGTGGCGCTCCGACCAGGCGAAGCAGCTGGGTCAGCCGGCCTACTGCGTGTTCACCGACAAGACGCTGATGGCCATCGCCGAGCGGGTCCCGGCCGACGAGGGCGAGCTCTCCGGTATCTCCGGGGTCGGAGGGCGCAAGCTGGAGCGGTTCGGGGCCGACGTGCTGGCCATCTGTGCAGGTCAGGAGCCGGATGAAGGGTCCGGGGAGGCCGCTGTCGACGACTGAGGCAAACTCGTCGGAAAAATAGTTTGCGCACGCCCCGATACTCCCCATAGGTTCTTAACCACGGAAACAGCGGCTTCTCCGAAGCCCTGTGCTCGTGTTGTACTTATCCGAATAGCAGCGACCGGCCCCGGCCGGTCCCGAGACGCCGAGAGGAGGCGAGTCCAGTGATCAGGAACACCATCAGCTTCAACTCCACCAACGTGACCGATCGCTCGGTCGTCGCTTCCGCCTGCGTGCTCGGCTTCACCGTGTCGCTCCACGGCACCCGTGTGTCCGGCGCCCCGGCAGCGATGCCGCAGCTCCCTCTGGGCGGTCTGTCCGCCCGGACCGGCAATGAGCGACCGACCAAGGCACTGGAAGCAGGAGTAGCAGCGGCGGAGGCCAAGGCCTATGCCTTTGCGGCGGCCAGTGCCGAAGAAGCGAAGCAGATCCAGCACCACACGACGAAGAAGTGGGCCTTCCGTGGGCTCGAACCCTGGAGTGATCCAGCCTGACCTGATCAGGCCGGCGCCTTCAGGGCCGCGGAACCCCACTCGGGTTCCGCGGCCCTTCTGTTTTCCCCGACCCGGGAAGCCAGAGCGAAGGGCCTCGGGACAGCAGCACCCGGTACCAGCCCCCCGGTCCGTCCGGGGGACCCACCACCGGCCAACAGGCCGGACCGACAAGACGAGGAACGACACCACCGTGCAACTCGAAGCGCACGCCCCGTCCGTACCGCATTCCGAGACCGTTCCCCCGCCCGTTCCCACGGAGGACTCCACCGTGACCCCGCTCACCGCGCTGACCGCGCTCGATGACGCCATCGAGAACCTCGGCGTACCCGTCCCCTGCCGTTCCTACGACCCCGAGGTCTTCTTCGCCGAGTCGCCCGCGGACGTCGAGTACGCCAAGTCCCTCTGCCGCACCTGCCCGCTGATGGAGGCATGCCTCGCCGGCGCCAAGGAGCGTCGCGAGCCGTGGGGTGTCTGGGGCGGAGAGCTTTTCGTCCAGGGTGTCGTCGTCGCCCGGAAGCGGCCCCGCGGCCGTCCGCGCAAGAACCCGGTCTCGGCATGAACGCCATCGGGACCATCGACCGCCCCTTTACGCACGATCCCAAGAAGCAGGCCCCCATGCCCACTTCCACGAGCGAGCCCCAGGGCTCTGCCACCCCGGATGTCACCACCATTGGCGCGAACGCCTCGCGCCAGAACAGGACCCGTGAGATGCAACTCATCCCAGAAGCCCTCGCTCGTGCGCATATGCGCGAACGCCTGAGGGAAGCCGACGCGGAACGCCGGGCCACGCGCCTGGTCGCCGCCCGGAGGATGCAGCGCCGCGCCGAGATCGTCTCGCTGCGCGCCCGCCGCGCCCTCGCCATGGCCGTCATGAACTGACGCCGCCACGATGTCCCCGCGGGGGCCGGTCCGAACGGACCGGCCCCCGCGGTGCGTTGTACCCGCCAGGGACCGCCCGGAGGGATATCGTCACCGGGTGGACCAGCAGCAGACTCCCCGCCCGGCGCAGCCGGGCGCCGAGAGCACCGTGTGTTCCCGCTGCGGCAAGGTCGCGGAGGGCACCCCGCCCACCTGGACCTGCTCCGTGGAGAACCACACCCGTCACTACTTCTGCGACGGCTGCGCACGCGCCAATCTCCGCGCGATCGAGAGCCGCCTCGACTCGGCCTGGTGGTGACCCTGGGCCGGGTCACCGGCCCCACCGGCCCGGCCCCACCGGCCCGGCCCCGCCCGCTAGGCCGGGGCCTCCACGGCCGTGCCATCGGCCGCGCCCTCCACCGCGTCCGGGCCCTGGGCCTCCGCCACCCCGGGAGCCGCGCCGTCGGACTCCTCGCCGAAGCCCTCCTCCTCGTACTCCAGCAGGAACCCGGGCAGCCAGTCCTCCAGCTCATCCCGCAGCCGCACCGTGGCGTTGAGCTGGCAGAGCACCCCGATGGTGCTCAGCGTCACCCGGTGTATCAGCAGATAGGCCGGCGGCAGATTGAGCTGCTTGCCGAGCTGGTGGGCGGGGGAGCGGATGTCGGCGATCCGGGCGGCCTGGGCGCGCATCCAGCTCCGGGTGAAGGTGAACTCCTCCACCTCCATGGGTTCGATGATCGGGAGCAGATACTCCAGCACCGCGTCCGGATCGAGCTCTATCTCCTCCTTGACGAAGCCCTCCTCGCGCAGCACCTCGTACACCGCGTCGGCCTGGCCCTCCAGAGTCATCCGCAGACAGTCACCGATGGGCTCCGGCAGCCCGCCGGGCAGCCGGTCCACGGTGCCGAAGTCCAGCACCCCGAGGCGCCACCCCGGACCGTCCTCCTCGGGGAGCAGCCGGAAGTTCCCCGGGTGGGGGTCGGCGTGGAGCAGCCCGGTGCGCGCCGGGCCGGAGAAGAGGAAGCGGGCCAGCAGCTGACCGGCCCGGTCGCGCTGCTCGTCCGTGCCGTCGGAGATCACCTCGGCCAGCGGTATCCCGTCGATCCACTCCGTCACCAGCACCTGCTCGGACTGGAAGACCACATCCGGGACCAGCACATCGGGGTCCTCCGCGAACTCCGCGGCGTGCTCACGCTGTGCCTGGGCCTCCAGCCCGTAGTCCAGCTCCTCCGAGACCCGGTCGCGCAACTCGGTGATCAGCGGCTTGATGTCCATGCCCGGGATCAGCGGTCCCAGCAGCTTGGCGAACCGGCTGAGCTGTGTGAGATCGGAGAGCAGCGCCTCACCGGCCCCCGGGTACTGCACCTTCACCGCGACCTCGCGGCCGTCGTGCCACACCGCCCGGTGCACCTGGCCGATCGAAGCGGCTGCCGACGGCTTGTCCTCGAAATTCAGGAACAGCTCCCGCCACTCCTCGCCGAGCCGCTCCTCCATCACCGCGTGCACGGTGCGCGTCGGCATCGGGGGAGCCGCTTCCTGGAGTTTGGTGAGCGCGGCCCGGTAGGGGCCCGCGACCTCCTCCGGGAGCGCCGACTCGAAGACGGACAGGGCCTGCCCGAACTTCATCGCGCCGCCCTTCAGCTCGCCCAGCACCTTGAAGAGCTGGTCGGCCGTGCGCTGCTGTAGCTCGCGGGCGACGATCTCCGCGGACTTGCCACCGATCCGCTTGCCGAGCCCCCAGGTGGCGCGGCCGGCGAACCCCAGTGGCAGGGCGGCCAGCTTGGCGGTCCTGGTGACCGCTTTCCGGGGAAGATCAGACATATGCCCCTCCAATTCCCAGCCAGCCGCGCCGAGGGCCTACCGCACCCGCGGCTCGACGACGGCGGTTACCCGGCCATTGTGTCGTGCGACGGTCCGAAGCCCGAGGTCCCCTGCCCCTCACTTCTCCCCGAGGCACCACACGCACAGCCCGCGTGCGGGGGAACCGGCCCGGACCGCCAGTCCAGCAGCGGCAGCGAGGTCTCCCAGCGGGCGCCGGTGCTCGCGGGCAGCTCCCCGTCGAGAAACGACAGCGCGTGGGCCGCCGCCGTGCCCGCGACCGCCGTCGCGAGGGAGAGCTCGCACGAGGGGGCGGGGGCCCGGCGCCCTCCCGAGCGCCACTGCGCCAGCAGCCGGGGCCACCCCGGATCGCGCTCGGCCCGGGCCAGCTCCAGACACCCGGCGCACCCCGTGCCGCCGGGCAGCACCAGCGGGCCCACCACCCCCGTACCCTCGACGACCCCCGCGTAGAGATGGGGAGTGCCGGTGGCGATCCACCCGGCGGCGAGCGCGGGATCGGGTGCGTGGGCCGCCAGCCCGTCGCGCGGGCAGACGACCACCAGGGACAGACCGGCCCCGCCCCGCCCGTCCCCCGCACCGCCTCCGGCGGGCCGCCTCGGCGGCGGCAGCGGCGCGCTCTCCCGCACCAGCCGTCCGGCCGCCGCATCGCGGCGCTCGCCGACCGCATCGGGCGGCAGCCCGCCGGGCGCCACGTCCCACGGCTCCGCGCGGCCTCCGTCCACCACCTCGACCCGCCCCACCCCGGCGGCCGACAGCAGTGCCGCGACCGCCGCGCCCACCCGACCCGCGCCCCGGACCTGGACGCCCATGGCGCGCCGGGCCGCCAGCCGCCGTATCCCGCCGCCCGGTTCCCGGTGGACCACGGAGAGCGCCGCGAGATCGGGGCGCAGCCGGTCGGCGGCGGCCGACCGGCCGCGCAGCGCCTCGGCGGCCGGGCCGCCGGCCGTCGGATCGTCCAGCAGGCCCGCCGCCGAGAACCGGCTCACCAGCGCGTCCACATGTCCGTCGGGCAGGCCCATCGCCCGGGCCTCCTCGCGCAGCAGCGGCAGCCCGCGTGTCCCGTCGAACAGTTCGAGCAGCGCGCCGGTCGCCGTGTCCACCGGCCCGACGGTCACCGCGTGCGCGGGCGTCACCCCGAACTGGACGGTCTGCCGCTCACGCCAGGCCCGCCGCAAGGCGGGTTTCAGCATCGGATGCATATATCCACTTCCCCCGTTTGTGCGTGTACAGAAGAGTGCTCCCGGATCTCCCCGTCGATCCGCTGTCAGAATGCACGCCCGCGCCGAAGCGGGTGAAAAGTTGTCCACAGGTCCTGGGTATTAGTCGTTCAAATGGTGCAGTCATGAAGTGGATCATGTCTGAACCGTTCCGGAGGCGGGACTTCCCCCGTGGTCAGCGGGTAACGTCGGGGCGTGTCCGTCGACCCGTCCCCCAGCGTCGCTGGGGAGACCCCGCCCCGCCCGTCCCGCGGATCGCGGACGAGCGCGGTCGAGGTCCGCAGAAGTGCGCGCCGCCGCCGAACGGTCTCCGCCTATCGGGAAGGAGACCGGACCATCGTGCTGATCCCCGCCAGGATGTCCGAGGCGGAGGAGCAGCGCTGGGTCGGTGTCATGCTCGACAAGCTCGCCGCCCAGGAGAGCAAGCGGATTCTCGGCGACAGCGAACTGGCCGAGCGCGCGGAACGGCTCTCCGCCCAGTACTTCGACAGCCGGGCGAGACCCGCGTCCGTGCGCTGGGTGACCAACCAGAACACCCGCTGGGGCTCCTGCACCCCCGCGGAGGGCAGCATCCGCCTCTCGCACCGCCTCCAGGGCATGCCCGAGTACGTCGTGGACTATGTGCTCGTCCACGAGCTGGCCCATCTGCTCGTCCCCGGCCACGGCCCGCGCTTCTGGCGCCTGCTGGAGGCCTATCCGCGCACCGAGCGCGCCCGGGGCTATCTCGAAGGGATCATCGCCGCCGACCGGCTGCGCCACCCACCCGTCGCGGACGGAGAGTGACCGCGACGGAACGGAGGCGTCAGAGCCCTCCCGCCGCGTGTACCGAATGTGTCCCATCGGCTTCCGGGGCTTGGCTCAATGTAGTGGTCAACGGTTAGCCTGTCGCGACGTATTCGCATTCAGGGATGGGGGACGGTCGTTACGTATGGCCAGGGAATTCCAGCGCGGCCACAAGGCCAGGATCAGTGATCTCACGGCGGGAACGGATCTGTACGTCGGTGTCCAGATCTCATCTCCGGGACTGACCTTCGACATCAGCTGTTTCGGTCTCGACGCCCATGAGCAGTTGTCGGACGACCGCTACTTCATCTTCTTCAACCAGCCGAAGTCCCCCGAGGAGTCCATTCAGCTCCTGGGCGCGCAGGCCGGTGACACCGAGTCCTTCCGTGTCACGCTCGACGCCATTCCGGCGCACATCCACAAGCTCTCCTTCACCGCCACCCTCGACGGCGACGGCCAGATGTCGCGGATCGGCCCCGGATACATCCGGATCGTCGCCGGCGGCGAGGAGGTCGTCCGCTACCCCTTCGACGGCTCGGAGTTCACGACCGAGCGCGCGGTGATGCTGGGCGACTTCTACCTCAAGGACGTCTGGCGCTTCGCCGCCATCGGCCAGGGCTTCGACGGCGGCCTTGAGGCGCTGCTGAAGAACTTCGGCGGCGAGGTCGCCGAGGAGGAACCGGCCGCCCAGCCCCCGCCCCCGCCGGGGGCCGCGCCCGCCTTCGCCCCGCCCCCGGCCGCTCCGGCCGCCCCCGTCCCGCCGCCCGCGCCCTCCTTCGGCGCGCCCGTCCCGCCGCCCGTGGTGCCCGCTCCCGTGCCGCCGGTCCCGCCCGCGCCCACCGTCGTCGTCCCACCGGCCCCGCCCGGCGCCATGGCCCCGCCCCCGCCGTTCGGCCAGGTGCCCGGCCCGGCGGTGGCACCGCCGGGCCCGCCCGCGCCGTTCGGCGGGCAGGCCCCCGCTCCCTACGCGCAGCCCCCGGGCGCCCCGCAGGGAACCGCCCAGGCCCTTCCGGCGGCCGGCCCCGGGCTCCAGGCGGCGCTCCAGCCGTACCGGGAGAGCCCCACCGGTCAGCGCTGGACCCTCCAGAGCCAGCACCTCATGCGCGTGGAGATGGCCATGGGCGGCTCGGCCGTCCTCGCCCGCCACGGCAGCATGGTGATGTACCAGGGCAAGGTGGACTTCAGCCACAAGGGTGCCGGGTTCGTCGGCCGCAGGATCGGCAACGCCACCGGCCAGGAGATGCAGCTGATGCGCTGCACCGGCCGGGGGCAGGTCTTCCTCGCGGAGGACGCCGCGCATCTGCACCCCATCGAACTCCAGGGCGACGGCATCTGTGTCTCCGCGGAGAACGTCCTCGCCTTCGACGAGGACCTCCAGTACGAGATCCGCCGCATCGAGGGCCACGGCATCCCCGGCGGCGCGCTGTTCACCATGCAGTTCACCGGCACCGGCACCGTGGTCGTCAAGACCCACGGCACCCCCGTGGTGCTCCCGGTCACACCGACCACCTTCGCCGACGCCAACGCGGTCGTCGCCTGGTCGTCCGCCTCCCAGGTGATCCTCTCCAGCCAGGTCAGACTGCGCCGCCACTCCTACCCGGGGCACAGCGGCGAGACGGTCAACCTCCAGTTCCGGGGAGCCCCCGGCAACTTCATCGTCGTCCAGCCCTACGAGGTCTGAGGGAGCCCGAAGAAATGAACCAGCAACTCGTGGGCTATGCCCCGACCCCCGTCGTGGCCCGGATGGAGAGCCACGGCCGCACCATGCTCAAGGTCGCCATGGCCACCGGCCAGGACCTGTTCGCCCGCACCGGATCGATCGTCTCGTACGAGGGCTTCATCCAGTACGAGCCCAATCCGCCCGCCGCCCGCCAGGCCGCGGCCCAGTGGGTGACCGGCGAGGGCTCGCCCGTCATGAAGTGCTCCGGAGACGGACTGCTCTATCTCGCCGACTACGGCGCCGATGTGGTCGTCGTCAGCCTCAACAACGAGTCGATATCGGTCAACGGCACCAATCTGCTCGCCTTCGACGCCCACCTCCAGTGGGGCGTCGAGAAGGTCAAGGGCCTCGCCAAGCTCGCCGGCCAGGGGCTGTGGAACGTGGAGATAGCGGGCACCGGCTGGGTCGCCCTGACCTCGCGCGGCACCCCCATCGTCGTCGACTGCGGCCGGGGCGACGACGAGACCTATGTCGACCCGGACGCTCTGGTCGCCTGGTCGCCGAATCTGAAGGTCAAGGGCAAGCGCAGTTTCAAGGCCTCCTCCCTGATGGGGCGGGGCAGCGGCGAGGCCTTCCAGATGGCCTTCTCGGGCCAGGGCATCGTCGTCGTACAGCCGAGCGAGGACAGCACCGACCGTCTGCGCGTCCGGGGCTGAGGGGGAGCGGAGAACACCATGCAGAGCCCACTTTTCAACCACGGGGAACAGCAGTCCCAGGAGCGCTATGTGCTCCAGAACCCGCAGCTTCTGCGCGTCTCGCTCACCGGCCACGACGACGTCCTCGCCCGCAAGGGCGCGATGGTCGCCTACCAGGGGCTGATCGACTTCGACGGTGAGTACGAGTCGGCGGGCCGCCGCCGGAGCCGTGCGAAGACCGGCGAGGGCCTGGATCTGATGCGCTGCTCCGGGCAGGGCACCGTCTACTTCGCCAACCTCGCCCAGTACGTCCATGTCGTGGAGGTGGACCGGGAGGGCATCACCGTCGACAGCGACTACGTCCTGGCGCTGGACTCCGCGCTGCACACGGAGGTCATCGCCGTGGACAGCCAGTACGGGATCTCCGGATCGGGGAAGTACCAGCTGAACATCAGCGGACAGGGCAAGGTCGCGCTGATGACCTCGGGCCAGCCGCTGATGATGCAGATCACACCGGACAAGTATGTCAATGTCGACGCCGACGCGATCGTCGCCTGGTCCACTCCGCTGCGGGTGCAGATGCAGTCCCAGACCCACTCCTCCAGCGTGGTGCGGCGGCGCGGCAGCACCGGAGAGGGCTGGGAGCTGAACTTCCTCGGCCAGGGCTTCGCGCTGGTGCAGCCCAGCGAGGTCATGCCGCCGCAGAACGCGCAGATCGGCGAGGGGCTGCGCGGCCAGTTCGGCAACGACGGCCAGAACCGGGACAACTCCTGGAACTGACCCGCGACAGCACGGGTAAGGGGCGGCCTCCAGGGAGGCCGCCCCTTACCCGTGCTGGGTGGGCCGGGTCGTTCCGGCCGGTGCGCTACAGCCGGGCGAGCGTGCGCTTCAGCAACTGGACGACCGAGTCGTCGGCCACCTCGGCCACCTCGTCATAGCCGTACCACTTCAGATCCAGCGACTCGTCACTGATCGCCGCGACCGAGCCGGCCGGGGCCAGCGCCGCGTACTGCACATCCAGGTGCCAGTGGCACGGGGCCGGGATCGGATGCCGGTCCAGCCGCACCGGGCCGCCCGCGAGCAGCGTCAGCCCGGGGATACCGGACTCCTCCGTGGCCTCGCGCAGCGCGGCGCCCGCCACGGTGGGATCGCCGGGCTCGCAGTGGCCGCCCATCTGGAGCCACATACCGAGCTTCCGGTGCAGTGTCAGCAGCACCTGACCGCGCTCCGGGTCGATCACCAGCGCGCTGGCGGTGAGGTGGCCGGCCCCGCAGGCCTTCCACATCCCGTCGGCGTGGGCGGCCAGGTGGTCCAGATACCGCTGCCGCAGCTCCGGCTGGGCGCCGTAGCCCCTCAGGGTCCGTACGGCGTCGTCGCGCAGGCTCACCGGCCGGGGCCGTCCTTGCCGTCCTTGTCATCGCGGCCGTCGTCCCCGCCCGTGCCCTTGTCGCCCTCCGGGGCGCCGGAGTCCTTGCCGCCGTCCGTCTTCCCGGAGGCTCCGGAGCGCTTCGACGCGGCCTCGCCGAGCATCTTGTCCAGCTCGGAGAAGTCGAGGTGCTCGCGGTGGACGAAGCCGTCGGGGTCGTCCAGGTCCGTGGCCGTCGGCAGCATGTCGGGGTGCTCCCACAGGGCGTCCCGCCCGTCGACGCCGCGGGCGTCGGTGAGCGAGGCCCACAGCCGGGAGGCGTCCCGCAGCCGGCGCGGACGCAACTGGAGACCGATCAGCGTCGCGAAGGTCTGCTCGGCGGGGCCACCGGAGGCGCGGCGCCTGCGCAGGGTCTCCCGCAGCGCCCCGGCGGCCGTCAGCCGGGTCGAGGCGGCCTCGTGCACCACCGCGTCCACCCAGCCCTCGACCAGCGCCAGGGCCGTTTCGAGCCGGGCGAGCGCCGCCTTCTGCTGAGGCGTGTCCTCGGGCTGGAACATGCCCTGCTGAAGAGCTTCCTGGAGCTGCTCGGGATGGGCCGGGTCGAACTGCCCGACGACATCCTCCAGCTTGGTCGTGTCGACCTCGATCCCCCGGGCATACCCCTCGACCGCGCCGAAGAGATGGGACCGCAGCCACGGGACATGGGCGAAGAGCCGCTGATGGGCCGCCTCGCGCAGCGCCAGATAGAGCCGGACCTCCTCCTTCGGCACACCGAGGTCCTTGCCGAGCAGCTCCACGTTCAGCGGGAGGAGCGCTGCCTTGCCGGCCGGGCCGAGCGGCAGACCGATATCGGTCGACCCCACCACCTCGCCCGCGAGCACGCCCACGGCCTGTCCGATCTGCTGGCCGAACATCGCGCCGCCCATGGAGCGCATCATGCCGATCAGCGGGCCCGCCATGGCCTGCATCTCCTCGGGCAGCACACCGCCCATCGCCATGCCGACCCGCTCGGCGACCGGATCGGCGAGCTGCTGCCAGGCGGGCAGGGTCTGCTCGACCCACTCGGCCCGGCTCCAGGCGACGGCGGTGCTCGCGCCGGAGGGCAGCGAGGTCGCGCCGTCAAGCCAGAGGTCGGCCAGGCGCAGGGCCTCCTCGACCGCGGTGCGCTCGGCCGGGCCCACGCTCTCGTCCTTGCTGCCGTCCGCAGTGCCCTGGGAGACCGTCTGGCGGGCGATCTGCTTGGCCATGTCCCAGTTCACCGGGCCGCCCTCGTAGCTCAGCATCTGGCCGAGCTGCTGGAAGGCGGCGCCCAGGTCATTGGGGTTCAGGGAGCCGAACATGGCGGCGAAGGGATTGTCCCCGCCGCTGTCCCCGCCACCGAACCCGAAGGGATTCTGCGGGGAGGAGCCACCGGCGCCGTGGCCACCGCCGGCGGGATCTTTCTTCTTGCCCTCGTCGCCGTTCTCCGGCTCCTCCGGCGGAAGGCCGAATCCGAATGGGGTGTCACTCACGGGTTTCCTCGGCTCGTAGGGCCGCCGGCTCCGGGCCGGCGGCGAATGCCCGACAACACTCCCAGCGTAGACACCCGGGCCCGCATCCGGGCTCGGTGCTCCGCCGACTCGTGGCCTGGGGCAGGATGGACGCCACCTGGTACGTACGCGTCATACGCTCACGTACTGAAGACAACCGCTGGAGACGCCTGGTGAGTTCCCCAGATCCGCAGGTTCGCGGAGCGCGAAACCGCTCAACCCCGCCCCCCGGCGACGGTCCCGCAGGCCGGGGCCCCGTCATCGCGGTCACCGGCGCCGCCACCGGCATCGGAGAGCTGCTCGTCCGGCAGCTGGCCGATTCCGGCGAGGTCAAGCAGGTCATCGCCATCGACGAGCGCCGAGGGGAGGTCTCCGAGGCGCGGTGGCACATCCTCGACGTACGCGACCCGGCCATCGCCGAGAAGCTGCGCGGCGCGGATGTGGTGGTGCACCTGGCGCTCGACCTCGATCTGGAGGCGGACGCCGCCGCCCGTACCGCGTACAACGTACGCGGTACGCAGACGGTGCTGACCGCCGCCGCGGCGGCCGGGGTGCACCGTGTGGTGCTCTGCACCTCGGCCATGGTCTACGGAGCCCTGCCCGACAACGACCTCCCGCTGTCGGAGGACGCCGAGCTGCGGGCCACGGCCGAGGCCACCGGAGTCGGCGACCTCCTGGAGATCGAGCGGCTCGGCCGCCGGGCCCCGCGCGCCCACCCCGGGCTCAATGTGACGGTGGTGAGACCCGCCGTCCTGGTCGGCGGCACCGACACCGCCCTGACCCGCTACTTCGAGTCACCGCGCCTGCTGGTGGTCGCCGGTTCCCGTCCCGCCTGGCAGTTCTGCCATGTCGACGACCTGGTGAGCGCGCTGGAGTACGCGGCCCTGGAGAAGGTCGAGGGCGAGCTGGCCGTCGGCTGCGACGGCTGGCTCGAACAGGGGGAGGTCGAGGAGCTGAGCGGTATCCGGCGCATGGAACTGCCCTCGGCGGTCGCCCTGGGCGCCGCCGCGCGGCTCCACCGCATCGGGCTCACCCCGTCGCCCGCGGGCGACCTGGCCTACACCATGCATCCCTGGGTGGTCAGTGTGAGCCGGCTCCATGACGCGGGCTGGCGTCCCCGGTGGACCAATGAGGAGGTCCTCACCGCCCTTCTGGAGGAGGTGGAGGGCCGGCACACCCTCGCGGGCCGCCGCCTCGGCCGCAAGGACGCCACCGCGGCGGGAGCCGCCGGCGCCACGGTCGCGCTGCTCGGCACGGCCGCCCTGGTGCGCCGGGCCCGCAAGGCGCGGCGCCGGCTGTAGCCGACCCGGGCCGCGCCCGCCGTCCCCGGGCCGCACCCCGGCGGGCGCCGGTCCGGGCGGGCCGTCCATCGGGAACGCCTCTGACCTGCGTGCTTTCCGCGCTGTCAGTGGCGTGCGGCACGATGGACCCATGGGCAACAGATACGACCACCCGGGTGAGCAGGCCGCGCCCGACCCGATCCGGCTGCTCGCGGTCCGTGACACCCCTCTCTCGCTCGATGAGGTCTTCGCGGCGGTCGGCGACGACTCGGCGGGCGGCACCGCGCTCTTCGTCGGGACCGTCCGCGATCACGACGGCGGTGCGGGCGTCGACACCCTCGGGTACTCCAGCCATCCGACTGCCGAGGCCGAGATCCGCCGAATAGCCGAGCGGGTCGCGGCGAAGTTCCCGGTGCGGGCCCTGGCGGCCGTCCACCGGGTGGGGGATCTGCGGGTCGGGGATCTGGCCGTCGTCGTGGCGGTGGCCTGCGCCCATCGGGGGGAGGCCTTCGAGGCCTGCCGCCAACTGATCGACGACCTCAAGACCGAGGCCCCGATCTGGAAACACCAGACATTCAGCGACGGCACAGAAGAGTGGGTGGGCGCGTAGCGCCTCGTAAAAAGGGGCGGTGGTCGGGTGACGGTGTGGGCGGGCGGGCGCGCGGCACCCCCGTGCAAGGAAGCCCCTGCCTGGTCGCTCGGCGCCGTCGTTCGGGGGACGGGGCGCGGTTGAAACCCGAAGCGCACCCAAGCGCCCCGATTTGCGTAACCGCCCCCCTGCCATGAGCGTTGAACTGGCAGATGGCTAATCTGCTGATCACTCAGTTGGGTTCCGCTTGTGGGGTAGGGAGGTCGCGATGGCAGCACTCGCCTGGTTGTTGATTCCGCTTTTCGCTGTTGTCGGTGCAGCGATATGGGGAGGCTGGGCCTCACGGAACCGGACCACCGGGGACGTGGCCGAGCTGGCCGGATACGCGCGGTTCCGCGACGCGATGGAGAAGGCGGACTCCGGCAACAGCCCCGCGAAGTAGCTTCGCCGCGCACGCCGCTCCGGCCCTCCCGCCGCCCGTTGTGAGGCGCTGTTGACCAGCCCCCCGGACGGACCGGCCCCGACAGTGCATTGACAGACATGTCCCGTACTGTCGTTCCATGCCACGCCGCACCGCGACGATGCTCGCCTCCACTCTGATCTTCATCGCGTTGCTCTGTGCCGGGGTGCTCATCCCCGTGCCGTACTCCGAAATGTCTCCCGGGCCGACGGTCAACACGCTCGGCGATGTCGATGACGAGCCGGTTCTGCGGGTCTCCGGGCGCAAGACCTACCCGACGACCGGTCATCTCAATATGACGACGGTCCGGGTCACCGGTGCGGAGTACCGGATGAATCTCGTCGAGTCGGTCTACGGCTGGCTGGCTCATGACAATGTCGTCGTCCCGCACGAGACGCTCTACCCGGACGGGAAGACGGAGCAGCAGTCGACGCAGGAGAACGCCGAGGAGTTCACCCAGTCGCAGGAGAGCGCGAAGGTGGCGGCGCTCAGGCAGCTGAAGATCCCGGTGCGGACGCAGACGGTGGTGTCGACGGTGGTCAAGGACACCCCCGCCGAGGGCCGGCTGCACGCGGGCGATGTGATCCGGGCCGTCGACGGCACCGCGGTCGAGGAGCCGGAGGACGTGGCCAAGCTGGTGACCCGGCACAAGCCCGGTGAGGACGTGGTCTTCACCGTCGTCCCGGCGAAGGAGGCCACCGCCGCGGAGAAGGCGGGCAAGCGGCCCACCGGGACCGAGAAGGTCACGATCACCACCGCGAAGTCGGAGAGCGGCGACCGGGCGATCGTGGGTATCCAGGCCGGGACCGATCACACGTTCCCGTTCACCATCGACATCAATCTCGCCGATGTGGGCGGTCCGAGCGCGGGTCTGATGTTCGCGCTGGGTCTGGTCGACAAGCTGACCCCGGGGAATCTCACCGGCGGCGAGTTCGTGGCGGGCACCGGCACGATCGACGACCAGGGTGAGGTGGGTCCGATCGGCGGCATCGAGATGAAGCTCGTCGGCGCGCGGAAGGCCGGGGCCGAGTTCTTTCTCACGCCGAGCGACAACTGCGCGACGGCGGTGTCGGACATTCCCCGGGGTCTGACCCTGGTGAAGGTCGACACCATGGCCGACGCGGTCACTTCGATGGAGAAAATCAGGTCGGGCGAGACGGCGGGGCTGCCGAGCTGCTCGGCCCGGTGAGCCGGAGCCCGGGCCCCGCGGGGGACCCGGGGCCCCGGGCCCCCGCCCGTGGTCAGCCCGCGAAGGTCGCCGAGAGCGCCTCCGCCAGCCCCGGCACCAGGTCCGAGCCCGTCAGGACCTCCTTGGGGGAGTCCTTCTCGCGCAGTCGCAGCGCCGACTCACGGGCGCCGTCGCGCAGCACCGCCACGGTCATCCGGACCTCCTGACGGTCCGGGTGGCTCGCCACCCAGTCGGTCAGCGAGGCGTCGTCGAGCCCCTTGGGCACGGACGCCTCCGCCGAGGCGGGCAGCATCTGGCGCTCCACCGTGAGCGCGCAGCCGACCACCGCGTCCGGCCAGGCGATGGTGGCGAGGAATTCGTCGAGCGCGGCACCCGCGGGGATCTCGTCCTGCTCGATGGGGGTCAGCGGCGACCCCGCTTCATCGCTGTCGAGGCCGAGCTGAGTGGCGAGGCCGGGCTCCTGGGTGCGCAGCCGGGCGGTGTCGACCAGCGCGAAGAGCCGGGCGGGCTGGTCCCAGCCGAGCCCCGACGCGTACTCGTCGATCTCCAGTACGGCACGGGTGAGCGGGCTGGCGGCGATGGGGCCCGGACCGGAGGGTGTCTGGCCGGAGCCCCCGGAGGAGGGGGTGGAAGGGGAAACATTGGACATGCCCAATATCCTGCCTCCTTCCGGCCCCGATATGGGAACTAGGTAAAGCCTCGGTAAGTTGCATCAGTGGGGCTCTAGGATCGCGGGGCCCGTCTGACAGACCGCGAAATATCTCCACAACCGCGAACTTCGAGGTGCGCACGTTGGCTTTCCAGATGCCGGACCGCGGCGGAGGCCCCCCGACCGGGCCACGGATCAGAGTGGGCCGGCCGTCCCGGCGTGTCCGCACCCTGCTGATGACACTGGGCGTGCTGGCGGTCCTGGCCATGGCATTTGTCATGTTTGCCGGGTTCTGGACCGACTGGCTCTGGTACCGCTCCGTCAACTACTCATCGGTGTTCACCACCACCCTGTGGACCAAGATCGGCCTCTTCGCCGTCTTCGGTCTCCTGATGGCGGCTGCCGTCGGGGTGAACATCTGGCTCGCGCACCGGCTGCGCCCGCCGCTGAGCGCGATGTCGCTGGAGCAGCAGAGCCTGGACCGCTACCGGATGGGCATCGCCCCGTACAAGAAGTGGGTGCTCCTCGCGATCACCGCTCTCGTCGGGCTGATCGCCGGAGCCTCCGCCACCGGCCAGTGGCGTACCTGGCTGATGTGGGTCAACGGGGTGCCCTTCGGTCAGAAGGACCCCCAGTTCCAGATGGACGTGGCGTTCTACGCGTTCGATCTGCCCTGGTACCGCTTCCTCCTCGGCTTCGGTTTCGCCGCGGCCGTCCTCTCGCTGATCGCCGCCGCGCTCACCCACTATCTGTACGGCGGGCTGCGGATCACCAGCCCCGGCGCGCGGGCGACCGGCGCGGCCACCGGACACCTGTCGGTGCTGCTCGGCCTCTTCGTGTCGCTGAAGGCGGTGGCGTACTGGCTGGACCGGTACGGCCTGGCGGTGAAGTCCAGCGACTTCAAGGCCACCGGAAACTGGACCGGCCTGCGGTATGTGGACGCCAACGCCTATCTCCCGGCGAAGACGATCCTCTTCTGCATCGCGGTCATCTGCGCCGTGCTCTTCTTCGCGACCCTGTGGCGCCGCACCTGGCAGCTGCCGATGATCGGCTTCGGACTGATGGTGCTCTCGGCCATCCTGATCGGCGGCCTCTACCCGGCCATCGTCCAGAAGTTCCAGGTCCAGCCGAACGAGCAGGCCAAGGAGAGCCCGTACATCCAGAAGAACATCGATGCCACCCGCAAGGCGTACGGCATCGACGGCGCCAAGCCCGAGGACTACGCGGGCAAGGCCGATCCCGGGCAGAAGGCCAAGCAGCGCGAGGACGCCAACACGGCGGCCAGCTACCGCGTGGTCGACTCGAATGTCGTCTCGCCGGCCTTCCAGCAGCTCCAGCAGGAGCGGAAGTACTACCAGTTCCCGAAGACGCTGGACGTCGACCGGTACACCGGCCCCGACGGAAAGCCGCAGGACACGGTCATCGGTCTGCGTGAGCTGGACATCACGGGTATCCCGAAGCGGAACTGGATCAACGACCACTTCACCTACACCCATGGTTACGGCGCCATCGCGGCCAAGGGCACCAGCGCGGTCACCGACCCGACCGAGGGCACCGTGGGCTCGCCGGACTTCACCGAGTCGGGCATGCCCACCAAGGGGCAGCTCAGCGAGGACAATCCGGACAAGAAGTACGAGCAGCGGATCTACTACGGCGAGAAGACCGAGCAGTACTCGATCGTCGGCGGCCCGCAGAAGGAGCTGGACTACGAGGCCAGCACCGGGCCCACGAAGTACACCAGCTACCAGGGCAAGAGCGGCGTCAGCATCTCCAACACGCTGAACCGCGCCGCCTACGCGGTGGCCTTCGGCGAGCCGCAGATCCTGTACTCGGGCGCCGTCGGCGAGGGCTCGCGGATTCTCTACAACCGCACGCCCAAGGAGCGCCTGGAGGCCGTCGCGCCCTGGCTGACCATCGACGGCGACGCCTACCCGGCCGTGGTCGACGGACGCATCCAGTGGATCGTGGACGCCTACACCACGAGCAACGGATACCCCTACGCCTCGCGCACCACGCTCGGCGACACCACGACCGACTCGCTGACCACCAACCAGCGCGCGGTCGTCGCCCAGCAGAACCAGGTCAACTACATCCGCAACTCGGTGAAGGCGACCGTCGACGCGTACGACGGCTCGGTGAAGCTCTACCAGTGGGACACCCAGGACCCCGTCCTGAAGACCTGGATGAAGGCCTTCCCCGGCACCGTCAAGGCCAAGGGCGAGATCTCCGACGAGCTCCGGTCCCACCTGCGCTACCCGCAGGACATGTTCAAGGTGCAGCGCGAGCTGCTCACCCGGTACCACGTCACCGAGCCCGAGCAGTTCTACAGCGGCAGTGACGCCTGGCAGGTCCCGGACGACCCGACGAACAAGAAGGACACCAGTGCGGTCCCGCCGTACTACCTGAGCCTGAAGATGCCCGGCGAGAAGGAGCAGAAGTTCTCGCTGACGACCACCTTCACCCCCGCCGGACGCCCCAATCTGGGTGCCTTCATGGCGGTGGACGCCGATGCCAACAGCAAGAGCTACGGCTCGATAAGGCTGCTGAGAGTCACGGAGACGGTCCAGGGCCCGTCGCAGGTGCAGTCCGAGCTGAACGGTGTCCCGGAAGTCGCCACCTTCGTGCGCGACCTCAGAGGCACCGACTCGGACATCGAGTACGGAAATCTGCTGACGATCCCCCTGGACGGCGGGTTCCTGTACGTCGAACCGGTCTACGCCCGGGGTGGCAGTGCCAACTATCCGCTGCTGAAGAAGGTGGCCGTCGCCTACGGCGGCGGGAAGCCGGTCTTCAAGGACAGTCTGTCGGAGGCGCTGGACGCGGCCTTCGAGCAGGAGGGCACATCGCCGCCGCCACCGTCCGAGGACGAGGGCACCACCAATCCGCCGCCGAAGCCGCCGGCCGAGGGTGACACCTCGCTGGAGGGCGCCATCAACGACGTCCTGAAGGCTCACGAGGACGCCGACGCGGCGCTCTCCGAGAACCCGAAGGACTGGGGCGCCTACGGCAGGGCCCAGGAGGACCTGGACGCCGCGCTGAAGCGGCTCGCGGAGGCCGAGGGCAGACAGAGCCCTTCGCCCTCCCCGTCCAAGTCGTCCTAACGCCGTACGGGGGCTGGTGCGGGCAGCGGGCGAAGCCCTCGTGGCAACGCCTCTGAGCAGGCAACATCCCGCGTCGTGATAGTGTGTGAACACAACGACGCGGGGTGGAGCAGCTCGGTAGCTCGCTGGGCTCATAACCCAGAGGTCGCAGGTTCAAATCCTGTCCCCGCTACTGAAATCGAAGAGGGCCCAGATCCTTTGAGGATCTGGGCCCTCTTCGTGCGTGTGTACCCATATGAGGCCGGGGGGAACTGGGCGTGGGGTCCGTCGAGTTGAGCTGATGGGTGTTTGACTTATCTCTCTGTGGGCATGTCGACAAAACGCTGAAGTGACCTTCCTGGTTGCGGTATACCGGGTGTGAGCGGGTTGCGGGTGGTGCGACGATGGAATATATGGGGGACAGGGCAACTCTGTTGGAGACAGGGCGGTTTGTGCAGCGGCATGCCGGAAGAACAGCGGATGCGGTGCGTCCGGCTCGTACCGGCACCGCTGGGACCGCCGTGGGCAACGGCTCCGACACGGACTCCGGCGACGGTGAGAGCGACGGGGCCGGGATCGGCGCGGGCGCCGTCATCGACGGGGTCGCCGACGCCATGGAGACCGCCGGGGCCGAGGAGCGCTACCGTCCGGCGGCGGACAGCGGCGACACCGCGTCCATGAGCATGCTCGGCGCGCTGCTGCTGCGCCGCGGCGATCTCGACGCCGCCGAGTCCTATCTGCGCGGTGCCACCGCCGAGGGCGACCGCGCCGCGGCCAACAACCTGGGCGTCCTGCTCCACCAGCGCGGCTATCCGGACGAGGCGGCGGGCTGGTGGCGCATCGCCGCCGTCGCGGGTTCGGCCGCCGCCGCGCACGCGCTGGGGCGCCACTTCCGCGAGCGCGGCGACGAGCCGGCCGCCGAGTACTGGCTCCGCCAGTCCGCCGAGCAGGGGCACGCGCTGGGGGCGTACGCCCTCGCCGACCTGCTGGAGCACCGCAGTGACGTCGGAGCCGAGCGCTGGCTGCGCGCGGCGGCCGAGCAGGGCCACCGCGAGGCCGCGTACCGCCTCGCCCGCATGCTGGAGCTGCGCGCGGCGGACGAGGCGCCCCACGGCCGCCGCACCGCGGGTCCCCACGCTCCCGGGCCCCACGGCCGTGCCACCCCGCCGCCCCCCGGCCGCGCCGGTGACCGGGCCTCGGGGGCCGCCGGGGCGGCGGTGATCGACAGCGTCACCCGGCTCAAGCTCTCCACCCTCGACGAGGCCGCCCAGTGGTACCGGCAGGCCGCCGCGCGCGGCCACCGGCGGGCGGCGCTGCACCTCGGGGCCATCCTGGAGAAGCGCGGGGATCTCAAGGAGGCCGGCCGCTGGTACCTCACCTCCGCCAAGGACGGCGAGACCCGCGCCGCCTGCGCGCTCGGCTTTCTGCTGCGCGACGCGGGCGACGAGGAGAGCGCCGCCGTCTGGTGGCTGCGCGCGGCGCAGGAGGGCGACGGCAACGCGGCCAACGCCCTGGGCGCCCTGCACGCCGCCCGGGGCGAGCCGCAGACCGCCGAGCGCTGGTACCGCGCCGCCATGACCGCGGGCGATGTGAACGGCGCCTACAACCTCGGGCTGCTCTGCGCCGCCCAGGACCGCACCCAGCAGGCCGAGCAGTGGTACCGCCAGGCCGCGTACACCGGCCACCGGGAGGCCTCCAACGCCCTGGCCGTACTGCTCCTCCAGGCCGGCGACGCGACGGGCGCCGAGCCCTGGTTCTCCAAGGCCGCCGAGGCCGGGAGCGTGGACGCCGCCTTCAACCTGGGCATCCTCCACGCGGGCCGCGACGACGACCGCACGGCTCTGGTCTGGTACGAGAGGGCCGCGACCGCCGGGCACACCGAGGCCGCCCTCCAGGTCGGCATCGCCCGGCTGCGCGACGGCGACGACCTGAGCGCCGAGCGGCATCTGCGCTGCGCCGCGGGGGGCGGCAGCGCCGAGGCCGCCTTCCGCCTTGCAACCCTGCTGGACGCGCGCCAGCCGGCGCCGGGCCCGCCGGTGCTCGGCGAGCCGATGGCGGAGAAGACCGAGTGCGAGGAGTGGTACGAGCGGGCCGCCGAGCAGGGACACCGCCGGGCGCAGGTCCGGGTCGGGATGCTCGCCGCGTCCCGGGGCGACATGGCGGACGCCGCCCGCTGGTACCGGGAGGCCGCCGAGGCGGGCAGCCGCAACGGCGCGTTCAACCTGGGGCTGCTCCTGGCGCGCGAGGGCAATGAGCGCGAGGCCGCCCTGTGGTGGAGTCGCGCGGCACGCGCCGGGCACGGGCGGGCGGCCCTGCGGCTGGCGCTGCTCGCCGCGCGGCGGGGAGAGCTGACCGAGGGGCAGCGGTGGTGCGCGCGCGCGGTGGAGCTGGGGCCCGCCGAGGTGGCGGAGCGCGCGGCCCGGCTCCGTGAGGCCCTCCACCAGGAACTGACCGCGTAGGGCCTCCGGCAGCCCGCCCCCCGGCTCCGGTCCCGGCCCCCGCCCCCCCCGGCACCGGTCCCGGCCCCCGGCCCCGGGACCGGCTCCGCAGCCGGGCATCCCGCATTCCCCGCCCGCCGCCCCGGGACGGGTTCCGGCTCGGGCTCCGGGCCCGCGCCGAGCCCCTGGCCGGCGCACCCCGGCCCCGCCGGCGAGCCCCTCCCCGGCCCCCGGGGCCCCGCTCCGGTCTTGCAGGTTGAGTCGCTCCGTTAGCAGTGAGTCCTGCTGAGACTCCGGATTCCATGGTGCGTTAGCCGTGGGTCGGTCGGCTGATCTTCAGCAATCACGTGGCCCGCCGGGAGGGACCGTTGGACTGAGGCCCGCGTGCATGCGGACCAAGCCGGTCTTGTCGAGCGTCTCGCGCCAGCGGTCGATCGGGATGTGCCGTCCCGGCCACCAGCCGGCGGCGCGCGGGGTTTCCTCGATCACGCCGGTTTCCCGTGGTGACCGTCGCCGCCGGATCGACCCATGCCTGGTCCATCGGCGCTTTCTCGGGCCGGCCTGGCCGCCGGCATCCGGGGGGTCTGACCGGGCCCGTGGCAACGCGTGCGCCGGGCCGCAGGGCCTTCTTCGACCGGGAGTGCCACCTGTCACCGCAATGGGTTGAATGCCTGGTCGGCGTCGGCTACGGCCTCGGGGTGGACGTCGTGGGCGGCTCGACCGTCGGCGATCCTCTGCCAGTTGGTCCGGGCGAGCACCCGTTGGACCGCGAGTACCTGGGCGGCTCGCAGGCGTGCCTGGATGCCTTCGCCGAGGGCGTCCGCCAGTGCTTCCTCGTCTTCGAGCTGGTACTGCGTGAGCCGTCCCGCAAGGCTCGGTGTGGTGAACACCAGCCGGTGGAACGCCACCACCTCGGGATGATCGTTGAGGCCGGTGACGGGGTCGTGCCGGTCGAGGCCGGCCCGGAAGTGCCGGTGCAGCGCCGTCACCGGCTTGATGCCGGACCCGCGGTCACGTACGACGCGCGCCGCCTCGCCCTGGTGGTCCGCGAACCGGTGCAGCACCAGGTCTTCCTTGGTGGGGAAGTACCGGAAGAGGGTCGGCTTGGAGATCTCGGCCGCAGCGGCGATGTCGTTGACCGAGACGCGGTCGAAGCCGCGCTCCAGGAACAGCGAGACGGCCGCGTCGCCGATGGCGTCGCGCGTCCGCTCCTTCTTGCGGGCCCGCAGTCCCGTCGGCTCGCTCATCTGACCACCGTAACATTCATGACCGAGTTGCTTTTGTAACCGAGTAACGTTTTCATGAGCGGCATGAATCAGAGAGACATTCCTCCCGTGCTCGTCACCGGGGCGACGGGCCGGATCGGCCGCGTCGTCATCGACCAACTCCTCGACGCGGGTGTGCCGGTCCGCGCCCTCACCCATCGCTCCGAGGCGGCGGCGACGCTGCCGGCGAAGGCCGAGGTCTTCACCGGTGACCTCACCGTGCCCGAGACGCTCGACCCGGCATTGAATGGCGCCGGTGCGGTCTTCCTTGTCTGGACCGCCCCGCCGCAGACCGCCGGGGCAGTCGTCGAGCGGCTGGCTGCCCACGTGCGGCGGGTCGTCTTCCTCTCCTCCCCGCACCAGACGCCGCATCCCTTCTTCCGGCAGCCGAATCCCATGGCGGTGCTGCACGCCGACATCGAGAGGCTCGTCGCGGCCACCGGACTCGAGTCGACGATCATCCGGCCGGGGATGCTCGCGTCGAACTCGCTGGCCTGGTGGGCGCCCGCGATCCGGGCCGGCGAGATCGTCCGGTGGCCTCACGGCGCTGCCGAGACGGCACCGGTCGACGACCGCGACATCGCAGCCGTCGCGGCGCGGACGCTCTGTCAGGACGGATACGCAGGAGGCGACTATGTCCTCACGGGCCCCGAATCGCTGACCCAGGCCGCGCAGGTGGACGTCATCGGTGACGCCCTGGGGCGCCGGATCGCCTTCGAGGAGATGACACCGGACGAGTTCCGAAGGCTGTCGGAGGGCACGGCGCCCAGCTCGGTCGCCGACATGCTGCTCGCCGCGTGGAGCGCGGCGGTCGGACAGCCCGCGTATATCACCACTGCGGTGGCCGACGTCCTTGGGACGGCGCCGCGAACGTTTCGCCAGTGGGCCGCCGACCACGCCACCGCGTTCACGGAGGGTTCGACGTCGGGGCGGACCGGTTCGTGATGCTGGTCGGGCCGCCGGTCAGGTGACGGGGGATTGCACTGCGTCCAGGAGGCTGAGCAGGTGCTCTGCTTCGTGGATGAGAGCGGCGCCCGCGGGAGTGGCTGCGAGGGGGCTGGTCCGTTCGATCAGCTGAACGCCTGCGGCCTTTTCCCGGGCGTGGAGTTGACGGGTGAGCGTCGCCGGTAGCGTTCCGAGGCTCTTGGCGGCCGCGCAGAGGTTCCGTTGGCCGGGCAGTCGGACCAGGCGTCTGAGGCGTTCGACGCAGTTGCGGACGTTGCTGATGGCCGCCATCGACGGGGACGGGGCTGGTGCGTCCGGCAGGCGAATGAGAACGGCAGCCGCCAAGCCAGTGGCCAACGGCCCCCGTTGTCGGCCAGGCAGCGGGGGCAGAAGCGGCTGTGGCGCCCGAGATGACGCCAGACGGGGGCCGTCTCGTCCCCGTGCTGCGGAGCTGCGGCAGCAGGGCGGATCGCGCGACGGACCGTAAAGTCATCCGGTCGAGTCCGCGGCGTGCTTCCTCGGCGGCGGCGTCGTTCTTCACCGTGTCGATGAGATCCTTGTCGAGCTTTTCCTCGCCCGAGCGGACGGCTCGCAGGCAGGACCGGTTGATCAGCGCCATCAGCGACGCGCAGTGCCCGGTCGTGCGGGCGAACAGGCAGTCGGCCAGGTCGACGAGCATCCCCGGGTGTTTCTCGGCCAGGACGATCTTCTTCGCGATGGTCTTCAGCAGAATCCGCCACTGCTTCCGCCCCTGGTCGTCGTCGATCTGGAAAGGACGCAGGGTCAGTGCGGTGGTGCGGCGGCCGAACTGCGCGAGCAGGGCCTGTTGCGGCGACAGGCCCTCACGCAGCATCCCGAGGCCGGCGACGCCGACGCCGACGTAAAGCAGGGTGACGGGGAACACGTTCGACAGGAACCAGTCGACTGGGCGGGGATCTTCACCGTGCCCCGGCCGTGTTCGGCCGCGACCCGCTCCTCGATCTCCAAGAGAATCAGCCCGCGGACCGGCCGGCAGGCGTTCGTGTAGTTGTCCAGGACCGTCCGGGCGCTCTCCAGCCAGCGGTGATCCACCCTGTCCTGGGCGTTCCTTCGCAGCTTGCTCGTGCGGACCAGGCCCGCCGGACCGGACTTCTTCACCTGCGTGACCCACAGCCGGACGGCGCTCTCGCCGACCCCCAGCTCTCGGGCCTTGGCCAGGCAGCGGTGCGTCATCGGGACGCCCGGGGCGTACTCCGGCCGCGGCTCGCCCTCATGTGCCAGCTCCGGCGAGCCCAGCCGGTACCACCACCGGCCACAGGTGCTGCCAACGCGACCCGGAAGATTGCCGGCCGACCGCTGGACATCGACCGACACTGCTGACGCGGACCCGGAACCCACAGGTCTGTGGATCATGGATTTGCACCGGTCGGTCGGTTCCCGTAGAGTTGGGTTCAACGACGCGGGGTGGAGCAGCTCGGTAGCTCGCTGGGCTCATAACCCAGAGGTCGCAGGTTCAAATCCTGTCCCCGCTACTGAAGA
This sequence comes from Streptomyces sp. NPDC001889, assembly GCF_053594535.1. Lineage (NCBI taxonomy): Bacteria > Bacillati > Actinomycetota > Actinomycetes > Kitasatosporales > Streptomycetaceae > Streptomyces > Streptomyces sp. NPDC001889. The sequence goes on along the minus strand of NZ_JBSFER010000007.1, from coordinate 167,456 downwards.
CGAAGGCCCGGATTCCACTGGAATCCGGGCCTTCGTCATGTGCGCACCGCGCCGAAGCGGCAACGGCGACAAGGCCACCTGAATCCCACAGGTGGCCTTCGGTCGTTCGGGCGGTCCCGGGTCCGGTCAGGCGCTCGCGCAGGCGGGGCAGATGCCCCGGTAGGTGACCTCGACATCGGAGATGGTGAAGCCGAAGCGCTCGGAGTCCGGCAGGTCGGCGAGGGGATTCCCCGCCGGGTGGACATCGCGGATCGCGCCGCACTGGGCGCAGACCAGATGCTGGTGGGGCCGGTGCGCGTTCGGGTCGTACCGCTTGGCGCGGCGGTCGGTCGCGACCTCCAGCACCTCGCCCAGGGAGACCATTTCGCCGAGGGTGTTGTAGACGGTGGCGCGGGAGATCTCCGGCAGCCTCCGCACCGCGCGGGAGTGCACCTCGTCGGCCGTGAGATGGATGTGCTCGCCGTCGAGGACCTCGGCCACGACACGCCTCTGGGCGGTCATGCGCCAGCCGCGTCCGCGAAGTCGTTCCAACAGGTCACTCATAAGGACCAGCCTAGCAGTGGGGGACCGTGATCCCGAACGGGTGTGACTTTGGATGTTCACTTGACTTAGACAAAGTCCATCGTAGGATCGGATCGGCACAAGGGCCAGGACGAGGATCATGCAGGAGGCGCACGTGACGCAGGGACCGCTCACCACGGAGGCCGGGGCTCCGGTCGCCGACAACCAGAACAGCGAGACCGCGGGCGTCGGCGGTCCGGTACTGGTGCAGGACCAGCTGCTGCTGGAGAAGCTCGCGCACTTCAACCGGGAGCGCATCCCGGAGCGTGTCGTCCACGCGCGGGGCGCCGGCGCCTACGGCACCTTCACCGTCACCGCCGATCTCACCCCGTACACCCGCGCCGCGTTCCTCTCCACGGTGGGCAAGGAGACGGAGACGTTTCTGCGCTTCTCCACGGTGGCGGGCAACCTCGGTTCGGCGGACGCGGTGCGCGACCCCCGGGGCTTCGCGCTGAAGTTCTACACCGAGGAGGGCAATTACGACCTCGTCGGCAACAACACCCCGGTGTTCTTCATCAAGGACGCCATCAAGTTCCCGGACTTCATCCACACCCAGAAGCGCGACCCGTACACCGGCTCCCAGGAGGCGGACAACGTATGGGACTTCTGGGGCCTCTCGCCCGAGTCGACCCACCAGGTGACCTGGCTCTTCGGCGACCGGGGCATCCCCGCGTCGCTGCGCCACATGAACGGCTACGGCTCGCACACCTACCAGTGGAACAACGCCGCCGGCGAGGTCTTCTGGGTGAAGTACCACTTCAAGACCGACCAGGGCATCAAGAACCTCACCCAGGACGAGGCGAACAAGCTCGCCGGTGAGGACCCGGACAGCCACCAGCGCGATCTGCGCGAGGCGATCGAGCGCGGCGACTTCCCGAGCTGGACCGTCCAGGTCCAGATCATGCCCGCAGCGGACGCGGCGACCTACCGCTTCAACCCGTTCGACCTCACCAAGGTGTGGCCGCACGAGGACTACCCGCCGATCGAGATCGGCAAGCTGGAGCTGAACCGCAACCCGGAGAACGTCTTCGCCGAGGTCGAGCAGTCCATCTTCTCGCCCGCGCACTTCGTCCCGGGCATCGGCCCCTCGCCGGACAAGATGCTCCAGGGCCGGCTCTTCGCCTACGGCGACGCCCACCGCTACCGCGTCGGCATCAACGCCGACCACCTGCCGGTGAACCGTCCGCACGCCACCGAGGCGCGGACCAACAGCAGGGACGGCTTCCTGTACGACGGCCGTCACCAGGGCGCGAAGAACTACGAGCCGAACAGCTTCGGCGGCCCCTTCCAGACGGACAAGCCGCTGTGGGAGCCGATCCCCGTCTCCGGCGCGACCGGCAGCCCCGAGGCCGCCCGTCACGCCGAGGACACCGACTTCGTGCAGGCGGGCAACCTCTACCGGCTGATGTCGGAGGACGAGCGGGTCCGGCTGATCGAGAACCTCTCCGGGTTCATCGCCAAGGTCTCGCGCGATGACATCGCCGAGCGCGCGATCAACAACTTCCGCCAGGCGGATGGAGACTTCGGCAAGCGGCTGGAAGCCGCGGTCCAGGCCCTTCGTGGCTGACGGACGCCTGCCGTAGACGGAGGGCCGGATTCCTGTCCAGGGGTATCCGGCCCTCTCGTATGTCCCGGGCACACCCGGAGGGCGCGGACCTCCCGGGCACACCCGGGGCGCGGACCTCCCGGTCCGCGCCCCGGGTGTGCGCTCAGCCGACCAGGGTGGTCCGGTCGCGGCGGGCCGGGGCCCAGCAGCGGACGATGTCGCGCACGGAGACGATGCCGACCGGCCCCTCGTCGTCCAGCACGATCAGATGCCGGAAGCCGCCGCGCGACATGGCCTCCGCCGCCTCCTCCAGGGACCAGGCCGGGGCGGCGAAGACGACATCGGTGGTGGTGTGGCCGGCGGCGGTCTCCCGGTCGGGGTCCTCGCCCGTACCCACCGACGCGAGGATGTCGCGCTCGGTCAGAATGCCCATCCCCTCGGCGTCGCCGTCGAGGACGACGGCCGCGCCGACCCGGCGGGCGGCCATCAGGCACGCGGCCTGGCGGAGGGTGTGCGTGGGTCCGATCGTGAGGACCGCCGTGCTCATGGCGTCACGGACGAGCATGGGTGGAGCCACCTCCTTGGGGGACACCGGCCCTTTCGAGAACCGATTCACAAGTTCACAAACGGGGGGACTTTCAGAGTCGCAGCCTTGGGGGAGTGGGGCAAGGGGCATGGACCGGGGGTTTCCGCACCGGCGGACCGGCCTCGGCGGACCGGCTCGGGCCGGTGGGCCCCGGTGGGGCCCGGACCGCCGCCACGCGGGCGGGTGGGTCCGGCCGGCAGCCGATCACCGGGTACCCGCCGGGGCCGTGCGGGCGCGCGGACGGGGGTGCGGACGGAGGGTGCGCCGGAACGCGCTCGGTGCGCGGGACCGTGTCCGGCCGGGCGGGGCGGGGTGCGCGCCCGTGGCGCCCGGCCCTGCCGGTCCGGCGGGTCAGGGGCGCCGGTCGAGGTAACCCAGCAGCTCCTGGTGGAGCAGCCCGTTCGAGGCCGCGGCGTTGCCGCTGTGCGGACCCGGGGTGCCGTCCAGGCCGGTGAAGGAGCCCCCGGCCTCCTCCACCACGATCGCGGTCGCCGCCATGTCCCAGAGCGAGAGCTCCGGCTCCGCGCAGAGGTCGATGGAGCCCTCGGCGACCATCATGTATGGCCAGAAGTCGCCATATCCGCGTGTGCGCCAGCAGGCGCGGGTAAGGTCGAGAAAACCGCTCAGCCGGCCCTGCTCCTCCCACCCCGTCAGTGAGGAGTAGGCGAAAGAGGCGTCCTCGATCCGGTTCACCCCGGAGACCTTGAGCCGGGTGGCGGAGCTGAGCGAGCGCCCGGTGTACGCACCACTGCCCAGCGCGGCCCACCAGCGCCGGCCCAGCGCCGGGGCCGAGACCACACCCACCACGGGCCGGTGGACACCGTCATCGCCCCGCACCATCAGTGAGATCAGCGTGGCCCAGACCGGCACACCGCGGACGTAGTTCTTGGTGCCGTCGATCGGGTCGATGACCCAGCGCCGGGGGCCCGTGCCCTCGATGCCGTACTCCTCGCCGAGCACGGCGTCCCGGGGGCGGGCCCGCTGGAGCTGTCCGCGGATCAGCTCCTCCGCGGCCTTGTCGGCCTCGCTCACCGGAGTCATGTCCGGCTTGGTCTCGACCTTGAGGTCCAGGGCCTTGAACCGGTCCATGGTGGCGGCGTCGGCGGCGTCCGCGAGGACATGGGCGAGACGCAGATCGTCGTCGTAGTCGGGCATGACGATCACTCTATCGAGGAGGCCCCATCGGCACGGAACGGCAAACGGAACCCCTCGGCCGGCCACCCCCGCGGCCGGTGCCCGCCAAGGCCCTTGACACCTGGGGAAGGAGCGTCAAACTCTGTGCGAAACGCCGTACGGCGGGGTGGGCACCGGGCCCGGAGCCGTGCGGTCTGGGAGGCGACGATGCCTACGGCCCGCGAGTCCCTGTTGAACGCCGCGCTGGCGGCGCTCGCGAGATCACCCTGGTCGGCGGTGCGGATGGTCGATGTCGCCGCGGCGGCCGGGCTGTCGCGCCAGACCCTCTACAACGAGTTCGGCAGCAAGGACGGGCTGGCCAGAGCCCTGGTGCGGCGGGAGGCCGACGCCTATCTCCAGGGCCTGGACCGATTACTGGGCGAGCGCTCGGGGCCGGTCGATCCGCTGGTCGCCGTCGCCGAGTGGACCGTCGGCGAGGCCGGGGCGAAACCGCTGCTGAGGGCGTTGCTCACCGGCTGCTGGGGCGAGCGGCTGCCCACCCCCAAACCCGTGCGGCGCGGTTCGCCGCCCGCCGGGGCGCCCGCCCAGCGCCGGGCGGACGCCGGGCTCCCGGCCCCCGCCGAGGTGGTCGAGCTGGTACGGGACCGCTCCCTGGCCGCGCTGGAACAGGGCGGCCGGGGCGGCGACCACCCCCGGGCGGAGGACGCGGCGGCGCTGGCCCACCGCTGTGAACTGGCGGTGCGGCTCGCCCTCTCCTGTGTGCTCGCCCCGGCGGGAGGCGGAGTCGGCCCGCTGGTCCGCAACGTGGTCGGGGCGCCGTCCGGTGGCCGCGGTTCCGCGCAGGTCAGTGGGCTGAGCCCGACAGTTGCAGACCGATGACCCCGAGGATCACCAGACTGATCGAGACGATCTTGAGCGTGGAGACCAGATCGCCGAGGAAGACCATGCCGTAGATGGCGGTGCCCGCGGCCCCGATGCCCGTCCACACGGCGTACGCGGGCCCCACGTCGAGTTTCTTCAGCGCCAGCGTCAGCAGGCCGAAACTCCCCAGGGCGAAGGCGGCGAAGGCGATGGTCGGCCAGAGCCGGGTGAATCCGTGCGACAGCTTCAGACAGACGGCGAACCCCGTCTCCAGCACCCCGGCGACCACCACCAGCAGCCACGCCATGGACAGCGCCTCCCCGTCAGTCGGTGACTGCTTTGTCGGACTTGCTGTGATTATGCACTTGCCGACATCGGAAGGCTGCAAATATGGGCGAATACGGGCGATTCAGTCACCCTCGCGCCGTTCCCGGGTGGAGAGCAGCCGCCGGAGCGAGTTCAGCCGGGCCGGGTCCGCGTGCCCCTCGGCGACCCAGGCGTCCAGGGCGCACTCCGGCTCGTCATGGGTGCACCCGCGGGGGCAGTTCTCCGTCCCCGGGACGAGATCGGGGAAGGCGAGGATCACCCGCGACGGGTCCACGTGGTTCAGCCCGAAGGACCGCACACCCGGGGTGTCGATCACCCAGCCGCCCTGCTTGTCGGCGAGCGGCAGGGCCAGCGCCGATGTGGTGGTGTGCCGGCCGCGCCCGGTGACCGCGTTGACATGCCCGGTCGTGCGCCGGCGGTCCTCCCGCACCAGCGCGTTGACCAGTGTGGTCTTGCCGACACCGGAGTGGCCGACGAATGCGGTGGTACGGCCCGAGAGATGCTCGTGGACCCGGTCGGCGGCGACCCCGTCCACGAACTCGTCACGGGTGGTGACGACATGGGGCACCCCGAGCGCCCCGTACATCTCCAGCAGTCCGTCCGGGGAGGCGAGATCCGACTTGGTCAGCACCAGCAGCGGGGTGAGACCGCCGTCGTACGCGGCGACCAGACAGCGGTCGATCATGCGCGGGCGCGGCTCGGGGTCGGCCAGGGCCGTCACGATGGCGAGCTGGTCGGCGTTGGCGACGACCACCCGCTCGAACGGGTCATCGTCGTCCGCCGTGCGGCGCAGTACGGACGAGCGCTCCCCGATCCGCACAATGCGGGCCAGGGTGTCCTTGTCCCCGGAGAGGTCGCCGACGATCGAGACCCGGTCGCCGACGACGGCGGCCTTGCGGCCCAGCTCCCTCGCCTTCATCGCCATGACCACCCGGTCCTCGACGAGACAGGTCAGCCGCCCCCGGTCCACGGTGAGGACCATGCCCTCCGAGGCGTCCTCGTGCTTGGGGCGGATCGTGGTCCGCGGCCGGTTGCCCTTGCGGTTCGGGCGTACGCGGATGTCGTCCTCGTCCGGGTTCTTGCCATAGCGACGCATCTCAGGCCCCGTTCAGCTTTCCGCTCCGAGCATGGCTGTCCACATCTGCGGAAAGTCGGGCAGGGTCTTCGCGGTGGTGGCCACGTTCTCGATCTCGACGCCCTCGACCGCGAGGCCGATGACGGAGCCCGCCGTGGCCATCCGGTGGTCGTCGTAGGTCTGGAAGATCCCGCCGTGCAGCGGGCGCGGGCGGATGAGGAGACCGTCGTCGGTCTCGGTCACATCGCCGCCCAGTTCGTTGATCTCCTTGGTGAGCGCGGCCAGCCGGTCCGTCTCGTGCAGCCGCAGATGGCCCACGCCCCGCAGGGTGGAGGGGGAGTCGGCGAGCGCGGCGACGGCCGCGATGCCCGGGGTCAGCTCGCCGACCTCGCCGAGGTCCACGTCGATGCCGTGGAGCCGGCCCGTACCGGTGAAGGTCAGCCCCGCGTCGGTCAGCTCGCAGGAGCCGCCCATCGCGGTGAAGATCTCCCGCAGCGCGTCACCGGGCTGGGTGGTGCGCTCCGGCCAGTCGGGGATGGTGACCCGGCCGCCGGTGATCAGCGCGGCGGCCAGGAACGGCTGCGCGTTGGAGAGATCCGGCTCGATGGTGACGTCCCGGCCGAGCACGGCGGAGGGGGAGACCCGCCAGACATTGGGCTCGCCGCCGGTCTCCGGCTCGTCCACCTGGGCGCCGACGGCGCGCAGCATGTCCACGGTCATCCGGATGTGCGGCATGGAGGGGAGCCGGGCGCCGATGTGCCGGACCTCCACCCCCTGGTTGAAGCGGGGCGCGGAGAGCAGCAGCGCGGAGACGAACTGGGAGGACGAGGAGGCGTCTATCTCGACGGAGCCGCCGTCCAGCGCCCCGCCGCCGTGGACGGTCAGCGGGAGCGCGCCGCGCCCCTCGTCGTCGATCCGGGCGCCGAGCGCGCGCAGCGCGTCGATCACTCCGTGCAGCGGGCGCTCGTAGGAGCGGGGGTCGCCGTCGAAGCGGATGGCGCCGTCGGCGAGGGCGGCGACCGGGGGGAGGAAGCGCATCACGGTGCCGGCGTTGCCGACGTCGACGGTGGCCGGGCCGTGCAGCCCGGCCGGGATGATCCGCCAGGCCTCGCCCTCGGCGTCCGGGCCGCCGACGATGGTGGAGCTGGAGGAGACGGTCTCCTCGATGCCGACGCCGAGGGCGCGCAGCGCCTCCGCCATCAGCAGGGTGTCGCGAGAGCGCAGGGGGCGGCGCAGCCAGCCCGGCTCGGCGGCCAGCGCGGCCAGCACCAGAGCGCGGTTGGTGACCGATTTCGATCCGGGCACGGTCACCGTCGCGTCGACGGCTCCGGTCGCGAAGGGGGCGGGCCAGAGGGCGGGGTGCACGGAGGCTTCGGTCATGACCCTTACTTTAGTGGCTCGCCGGAGACCCGGATCTTGATCAAATACGCTGAAACCGGGGCGTAACCGTTGAGTGGTAGTGGCCGTCCGGCCCGGGTGGGCGTCCCGGGGGACCACCCGGCGCCCCATGGCGGCTCCGCGCGGCCTGCGGGAGACCTCCGATACGTGCCTGCCGGTCCAGGAAGAACCCCGCGACGCCTCCGCGCGGCCCTCGGGAGAAGCCCATGGCGGCTCCGCGTGGCCTGCGGGAGACCTCCGATACGTGCCCGCGGTTCTCCGGTGCGAGCCGGCCGGCGGCCCGGACCGGCCCGTCCTACAGGCGCAGCAGCCACCGTCCGCCGCCGATCAGCGAGGTGAGCGAGACGGCGTGGAAGAGCAGGAGCCACAGTGTGGCCGGAACGTGGGTCAGCCGCGAGAGCTGGTCGGCGTCCGAGTCCGGGGCCCCGCCGTGGCGCCGCTTGGCCTGGAGCTCGAAGGCCGGCCGCACGCCGCCGAGCAGCAGGAACCAGACGGCCGTATAGGCGAAGGCGGCCTGCACATCGGCCCCCGCCAGCCAGGAGACCAGCAGGAAGGCCGCGCCCGTGAGGACTACGGTCAGGACCCCGTAGGCGTTGCGGATCATCACCAGCATCCCGAGCAGCAGCGCCGTGGCCAGCCACAGCAGCAGCGTGATCCGCCCGGCGCCGAGCAGCGCGGCCCCGCCGAGGCCCAGCAGGGCGGGCGCGGGATAGCCGGCGGCGGCGGTGAGCACCATGCCGATGCCGGTCGGCCTGCCCCGGCTCACCGTCAGCCCGCTGGTGTCCGAGTGCAGCCTGATGCCCTGGAGGGAGCGGCCGGTCAGCAGGGCGATCAGCCCGTGGCCGCCCTCGTGGGCGATGGTGACGGCATTGCGCGAGATCCGCCACAGCGGGCCCGGGACGATGACCGCCAGCGCGGCCACCGCGGTGGCTATGACCAGCCATTCCTCGGGTGCGGGCTGGGTTCCGGCGAGCCGGTCCCACAGCCCGCCGACGGAGGCGCTGCTGAGGCTGGAAGCGGAATGGGTGCTTTCCATTTCTGGGGCGGCTCCTTGTACCGGGGGCGGAAGTGGCAGTCTGGCATTCATGTGTGGCAGGTATGCGGCGAGTCGTGGGCCGGCGGAGCTCGTGGAGGTCTTCGGAGTCCAGCGCTGGGAGCCCGAGGAGACCCTCGCTCCCGACTGGAACGTGGCCCCCACCAAAGAGGTCCACGCGATCCTCGAACGTCCAGTGAAAGACGCGGATGACCCCCGTCCGGTTCGCCAGCTGCGGACACTGAGATGGGGACTGGTGCCGTCCTGGGCGAAATCGCCCGAGGGCGCCGCCCGGATGATCAACGCACGGTCGGAGACCGTCCACGAGAAGCCCTCCTTCCGGCGGTCCTTCGCCGCCCGGCGGTGCATCCTCCCGGCCGACGGCTACTACGAGTGGGTCACCGGCGCGGACGAGCGGCAGCTGGAGGAGCAGGGCCGGCGCAAGCGCCCCCGCAAACAGCCGTACTTCGTCACCCCCGCCGACGGCTCGGTCTTCGCGATGGCAGGGCTCTACGAGTTCTGGCGGGACCGGACCCTGCCGGACGAGCACCCGCTGGCCTGGTGGGTGACGTGCACCGTGCTCACCACCGAGGCGGAGCGGGCCCCGCTGGGAGTCGCCCCCGCCGAGGGCCCGGGCTCGCTCGCCGACATCCACCCCCGGATGCCGCTGATGCTGACCCCGGACCGCTGGGACGCCTGGCTGGACCCGGCCCGCACCCAGCCGGAGCAGCTCAGGGAGCTGCTGGAGCCCCCGCCGGAGGGCCTGATGAGGGCGTACGCGGTGAGCACCGCCGTCAGCAATGTCCGCAACAACGGGCCGGAGCTGCTGGAGGAGCGCGAGGCCCCCGAGGAGGGCACCCTCTTCTGACCCGCCGGGCCCGGGGCTGAGCCCCTCCCCGGCCCGCGCCCGGCAGGATGGGCCCGGTGAACACCCACGACCCCGCGAACACCACCCACGACCCCGTGAACACCACCCCCGGCACCGGCACCACCGAACAGATCGGGACCGCCGCCGGACCCGCGCGGATCACCTGGCACCGGGCCCCCTCCGGCACCGCCCGGCGGGTGCTCGCCCTCGGCCACGGCGCCGGGGGCGGCATCGGGGCCCGGGATCTGCGCGCCCTCGCCGCGGCCCTCCCCGCCGACGGCATCACCGTCGCCCTCGTCGAGCAGCCCTGGCGGGTCGCCGGAAAGAAGATCGCCCCCGCGCCCCGGACCCTCGACACCGCCTGGCGCGCCCTGTGGCCCGCGCTGGAGCGCCCCGGCCTCCCCGTGATCGCCGCCGGGCGCAGCGCCGGGGCCCGGGTCGCCTGCCGCACCGCGCGGGAGCTGGGCGCCGCCGCCGTGCTCGCGCTCTCCTTCCCGCTTCACCCGCCCGGCCGCCCCGAGCGCTCCCGGTCGGCCGAACTGCTCGGCACCGGTCTGCCCACCCTCGTCGTCCAGGGCGGCAACGACCCCTTCGGGAAGCCGGCCGAGTTCCCCGAAGGGGCGTACACCCTGGTGGAGATCCCGGCCGCCGACCACGGCTTCGCCGTCCCCGCGCGGGCCGGTGTCACGGAGGCCGAGATTATGACAACGGTCACAGACGCGGTCCGGGAGTGGGCCCGCGGGCTCCGGGAATGACGGCGTGCCCGGCTCTGTTGTGCGGGATGTCAGGACGTCAGCAGCAGAGCATGGAGTAGGGAGTCCCGCGCATGGGCCCGACCGTCTGCCCCCGTCGCACGCACCCCAGTGACCTGGAGTGGACCGTGCTCACGACGGCCAGGACCGCGCCGCTCCGGGCGCCGGGCGGAGCCGGTCGACAGGAGCCGGTGACCGAAGGTCGACTATTCTCCGATTCGAGCGGGTCCGCACTCGGGTCCGTCACAGCGTTGGAGGAGGTGGGTCCGGTCACTGGGACCGACGCAGGGGCCGACGACGGCCGGGCGGCACAGGGACAGGGACAGCCGGAAGACCGGACCGCCGAGTCCGCACCGGCCGCGGACCCGGCCGCCGAGACGACCGCCGAGCGCAACGCCCGCTTCGAGCGGGACGCCCTCGGCTTCCTCGACCAGATGTACTCGGCGGCGCTGCGCATGACGCGCAACCCCGCCGACGCGGAGGACCTGGTCCAGGAGACCTACGCCAAGGCGTACGGCTCCTTCCACCAGTTCCGTGAGGGCACCAACCTCAAGGCCTGGCTGTACCGAATCCTCACCAACACCTTCATCAACTCCTACCGCAAGAAGCAGCGCGAGCCCCAGCGCAGCGCGGCCGAGGAGATCGAGGACTGGCAGCTGGCGCGCGCGGAGTCGCACATGTCCACCGGACTGCGCTCGGCCGAGTCGCAGGCCCTGGACCATCTGCCGGACTCCGACGTGAAGTCCGCGCTCCAGGCCATCCCCGAAGAGTTCCGCATCGCCGTCTATCTCGCCGACGTCGAGGGCTTTGCGTACAAGGAGATCGCGGACATCATGGGAACACCCATCGGGACGGTGATGTCCCGCCTGCACCGGGGCCGCCGCCAGCTGCGCGGCATGCTGGAGGACTACGCCCGTGAGCGCGGACTCGTCCCGGCCGGTGCGGGGGAGTCGAACGACGCGAAAGGCTCGGGCTCATGAGCTGCGGAGAGCCGCACGAGACGGACTGCTCGGAGGTACTGGACCACCTCTACGAGTTCCTCGACCGTGAGATGCCCGAAGGCGACTGCACCAAGTTCGAGGTGCACTTCGAGGAGTGCTCCCCCTGCCTGGAGAAGTACGGGCTGGAGCAGGCCGTGAAGAAGCTGGTCAAGCGGTGCTGCGGACACGACGACGTCCCCACCGACCTGCGGGCCAAGGTCATGGGACGGATCGATCTGATCCGCTCCGGCGAGACCGTGCCGGACGACGACATCAGCGTCGCCCGCGCCCAGGCCCCCGGGGCCGAGTGACCGCACCCCCGCGCCCCAGGCGTACGAGGAGGGTGCGCCGTGACCATCACGGCGCACCCTCTTCGTACGCACCCGCTGTCACTCGTCTGTGCGAAGAACCGCCGCCGCCCCCGCCACCCACCCCCTCAACTCGCTAGCGTGACGCGCGAGATGCGAAGGGGGCGGCGCAGTGGGGTCCGTACCGGTGACGGCGCGCGCATACATTCTCTGCACGGTGCTCTGCGCGGGTGCCTGCGTGCTGCCCCTGGCCCGGCAGGGCGTGCCCGCCGGCTGGAGCGCCGTGGTGCTGCTGGCCGCGCTCTACGCCGGATGTGAGCTGCCCCCGCGCTGCCGCCATCTGCGCAAGGCCCTCCCCGTCAGCGCCGCCTCCTTCTTCCCGGTGCTGCTGACCGCGGCCTTTCTGCTGCCGCCCGCCGCCGCCGCGCTCGTCGCCGTCCCCGGCTCGCTGCTGGGGCGGGTGGAGCGCAGACCGGCCGGACCGCGGCGGATCTGGCGGGCCGGCCAGCTCGCCCTCGCCACCTGGAGCGCGTCCCGCACCCATCTGCTCCTCGGCGGCGCGCACACCCTCGGCGAGCCCCGCTTCCCGCACGCGCTGGTGCCGGCCGCCGCCGCGGCCGTCGTCTTCTGCCTGGTGCTGACCGCGCTGGAGGCCGGCATCCTCGCCACCGCCGAGCGCCGGCCGCCGCACACCGCCGCGCGCGATCTGCTGCTGCACTCCCTGGTGCCCCATCTGGTCCACGGGCTCGCCGGGCTGATGATGGCGGTCCTGTGGACCAGTCCGTACGGGCCGGTCTCCGCGCTCTTCGTCCTGCTGCCCATGTACATCTCCTGCTGGCTCTTCGCCCAGTACCACCGCGAGCGCACCGCCCACCAGGCCACCATCCGCGCCCTGGTGCAGGCTGTCGACCTCAAGGACCGCTACACCCGGGGCCACAGCGAGCGGGTGGGGCGGGCCTCCGTGCTCATCGGCCGCGAGCTGGGCATGGACGAGCGGCGGATCGAGGTGATCCGGTTCGCCGGAATCCTCCACGACGTGGGCAAGCTCGGTGTGCCGACCCGGGTCCTGCGCAAGGACGGGCCGCTGACCCCGCAGGAGCGGCGGGTGATCGAACTGCATCCGGAGTACGGCCACGAGATCGTGCGCGGCATCGGCTTCCTCGGCGAGGCGAGAGCCGCGATCCTGCACCACCACGAACGGCTGGACGGCACCGGCTACCCCTGCGGGCTCGCCGGGGAGCAGATCCCCGAGTTCGCCCGGGTCGTCGCCGTCGCGGACGCCTTCGACGCCATGACCTCCACACGCTCCTACTCCCGGGCCCGGCCGGTCGGGGTGGCGCTGGCGGAGCTGCACCGGTGCGCGGGCACCCACTTCGACCCCCGGATGGTCGCCGCGCTCACCCGGGCGCTGGAGCGGCACGGCTGGGAGACGGAGGTCACCTCCGACGAGGCCGCCGCCGTGACCACGCCCCAGGACGTGCGGGGCATTCCGTCCCAGCCGGTGCGGGTCGCCGACCGCACCCCCGGCGGCCCCGTATGACCCCCGCCGGGCGCCCGGAACCCCCCGCCGACCGCCCGGGCCCCCGCGCGGCGCACGCGGCCCCCCGAACCGCCAGCCCGGACCCCCGAACCCCCCGTGCCGCCACCCCGGCCCCCCGCACCGGCGGCGCCCTCGCCCTCCTGGTGGCCGTCCACACCGCCGCCGCCCTCCTCGCCGGCATCGCCCTCGCCGCCACCCTCTGGAACGGCTTCCGCGAACCCGGCAACGCCCTCGCCTTCGGGGCCCTCATCGCCATCGGCGAGACCGTCCGCTGGGGCGCCGCGCCCGGCGAGCGCGAACCCGCGCCCCTCGGAGCCGCCGGAGCACTCGCGTACGCCCTGCTCGGCGAGTGCGCGGGCCGCATGACCAGCCACGGCGTGCTCCAGGTCGTCGCCGTCGTCGTCGCGGGGGCGCTCACCGGCGCCGTACCGCAGCTGGCCCACCGGCCGGGGCCCGCCCTCGACCATGTCTCCCGACGGGTACTGAGCGTCACCGTCGCCGCCGTCTGCTTCCAGCCGCTCTACAACTCCGGCGGACTCGGCCACTGGGCGCACGGCGCCTCCTACGCCCTGCTCCTGCTGGTCCTGCTGCTGCTCACGGCCCTGTGCGACGCGCTGCTCGCCGCGCTGATGCTCCGCGCCCGCACCGGCTTCCCGTACGGCCCGCTGCTCCGCGAGGAACTGCGCGCGCTCCTCGGCATCGGCTCCGCCGTCTGCGCCAGCGGCGCGGTCATCGCGCTCGCCGTCGCCGTCGCGGGGCTCTGGGCACTGCCCGTCTTCTGTGTGCCGCTGCTCCTCACCCAGCTCTCCTTCCGGCGGTACGAGGCGGTACGGATCACCTACCGGCAGACCATCGCCTCGCTCGCCCGCGCCACCGAGATCGCCGGCTACACCCCGCCAGGACACGCCCGCAGGGTCGCCGCGCTCAGCTGCGCCGTCGGCCGGGAGATGGGGCTGTCCGGCAGCCATCTGACCGTGCTGGAGTACGCCGCGCTGATGCACGACATCGGCCAGCTCTCGCTGGTGGACCCCGTGCCCGACGGCGCCACGGCACTGCTGCCCACCGCCCGGCAGCGCAGGATCGCGCTGCTGGGCGGGGCCGTCGTCCGGCAGACCGGGGTGCCCGCCGAGGTCGCCGTCGTGGTGGAGCGGCAGGCCGACCCCTACCGTGATCAGCCGCTGCCCGCCCGGATCGTCCGCGCCGTCAACGCATACGACGACCTGACGCGGGGAGGCGCGGAGGGAGCGCACAGCCCGCTCGGCGCACTGGAGCGGCTGCGGCTCGGCACCGGGCGCGACTACCACCCCGAGGTGGTCGAGTCGCTCGCCCGGGTGCTGGGCCGCGGCGGCGGCCCGGTCGCCGCGCACCCCGGCTGAACGCTCGGGTCTGACCCCGGTTCCACCGGGGTAACCCATGGGTAATGAGCCAGCCCTCAGCCGGGCATGGTTGGATGCGAAAGAGGACAGACGACCAGCGTCAAGCAGACACACGAAGCAGTGACGAAGCAGTACGGGGAAACACACCAACAGCGTCCGGGAAAGTGACCCGAACGACCGGCAGGCGGGAATCGTGAGGATCTTCGGGAAGGTACGGCATCGGCCCTCCGCCTCGTGGCGGCAGGCCACCGACCGCGCGTTCACGCTGATCGGCGACGGCCGGTACGAGGACGCGGGAGCGCTGCTGACACGGGCGGCCGACCTTGAGCCCTGGCTCTCCGAGTCCTGGTTCAATCTGGCCCTGCTGCACAAATTCCGGCACGACTGGGAGCAGGCGAGGGCCGCCGGGCTGCGCGCCGTGGCCCTGCTGGACAAGGAGGCCGGCGCCCCCGACTGGTGGAACGTCGGGATCGCCGCCACCGCCCTCCAGGACTGGCCGCTGGCCCGCCGCGCCTGGCAGGCGTACGGCCTCAAGGTCCCCGGGGTGCCCACCCGCAGCGGTGGCGTCGGCGCGGGACCGGGCGGCGAACCCCTGGAGATGGACCTCGGCAGCGCCGCCGTCCGGCTCTCGCCCGAGGGCGAGGCCGAGGTGGTGTGGGGCCGGCGGCTCGACCCGGCCCGGATCGAGGTGCTGTCGATCCCGCTGCCGTCCTCGGGCCGCCGCTGGGGCGAGGTCGTCCTCCACGACGGCGTGCCCAACGGGGAGCGCACCACCGCGGCCGGCCCCGCCTTCCCGGTCTTCGACGAGATCGAGCTGTGGGCTCCCTCACCCGTCCCCACCTGGGTGGTGCTGCTGGAAGCCGCCTCCGAGGCCGACCGGGACGCGCTGGAGCAGCTCGCCTCCGACGCCGGATTCGCCGCCGAGGACTGGTCGTCCTCGGTGCGGCTGCTCTGCCGCTCCTGTTCCGAGAGCCGGATGCCCAGCGCCGAGGGCGAGGGCGAGCACCTCGACCCCCACGACCACAGCGAACCGGGCCACCCCGGGCCGCTGGGCCACCGCACCGCGGGGGAGCTGTGGTCCCCCGAGCGCGAGTGCGGTATCGCGGCCCCCGCCGGCCTGGTCCGCGGGCTGCTCGACGGCTGGGTCGCGGACAGCCCGGATTCCCGGGAGTGGCGGGATCTCGAGGAAGTCTGCTGAACCCTGCCCGTAGGCTGTACGGACACAGGGTGACCCCCGCCGGGCAGTCACCGAGCACCCAGGAAGGCGTACGGCTGACATGGCGTCGCAGCAGGAGACGGACCAGCAGGTCAATGAGGGTTCCGCCGTGGACGACGAGGGTTTTCTCGTCGACACGGAGGACTGCGAGGCACGCGAGCTCGCCCACCGGGAGCGCGGCACCTCGCGCCCGATCACGGTCGTCGGCAACCCGGTGCTCCACAAGGAGTGCCAGGACGTCACCGCCTTCGACGGTGCGCTCGCCTCGCTGATCGATGACATGTTCGCCAGCCAGCGGACGGCGGAGGGCGTGGGCCTGGCCGCCAACCAGATCGGCGTCGATCTGAAGGTCTTCGTCTACGACTGCCCGGACGACGACGGCGTCCGCCACACCGGATACATCTGCAATCCGGTCCTGGAGGAGCTGCCGCCCGAGCGCCGGGTGCTCGACGACTCCAACGAGGGCTGCCTCTCCGTGCCCACCGCCTACGCCGAGCTGGCCCGCCCCGACTACGCGGTGGTGCGCGGCCAGGACCTGCACGGCAACCCGGTCAAGCTGCGCGGCAGCGGCTACTTCGCCCGCTGCCTCCAGCACGAGACCGACCACCTGTACGGCTATCTGTACATCGACCGGCTCTCCAAGCGCGACCGCAAGGACGCCCTGCGGCAGATGGCGGAGGGCACCCCCCGCTACCCCGTCGTCCCGAACGACTGACCCGGCCGCCGGTACGCGACAGGGCCCGCCCACCATCCGGTGGGCGGGCCCTGTCGTCGGTGGCGCCGCCGGCTCAGAAGTCCTCGCCGAGGTCGACGGAGCCCTCGACCGCGACCTGGTACGCGGACGGGCGCCGCTCGAAGAAGTTCGTCAGCTCCTGGACACCCTGGAGCTCCATGAACGAGAACGGGTTCTCCGAGCCGTACACCGGGGCGAAGCCCAGCCGGGTCAGCCGCTGGTCCGCGACGCACTGGAGGTACTCGCGCATGGACTCGGTGTTCATGCCCGGCAGACCGTCGCCGCAGAGATCGCGGCCGAACTGCAGCTCGGCCTCCACGGCCTCCGCCAGCATATCGGTGACCTGTCGCTGGAGCTCGTCGTCGAACAGCTCCGGCTGCTCCTTGCGGACCGTGTCCACGACCTCGAAGGCGAAGTTCATGTGCATGGTCTCGTCCCGGAACACCCAGTTGGTGCCGGTGGCCAGACCGTGCAGCAGCCCGCGCGAGCGGAACCAGTACACATAGGCGAAGGCGCCGTAGAAGAACAGCCCCTCGATGCAGGCGGCGAAGCAGATCAGATTCAGCAGGAAGCGGCGCCGGTCGGAGTGGGACTCCAGCCGGTCCAGCTTCTCGACCGAGTCCATCCACGTGAAGCAGAACTGCGCCTTCTCGCGGATCGAGGGGATGTTCTCGACCGCCGCGAACGCCGCCGTGCGGTCCTCCGGGTCGGGGAGATAGGTGTCGAGCAGCGTCAGATAGAACTGGACGTGCACGGCCTCCTCGAAGAGCTGACGGCTGAGGTAGAGCCGCGCCTCGGGGGAGTTGATGTGCTTGTAGAGCGTCAGCACCAGATTGTTGGCGACGATCGAGTCACCGGTGGCGAAGAAGGCCACCAGCCGGCCGATCAGATGCTGCTCGCCGGGGGTGAGCTTGGCGAGGTCGGCGACGTCGGAGTGGAGGTCGACCTCCTCCACCGTCCAGGTGTTCTTGATCGCGTCCCGGTAGCGCTCGTAGAAGTCCGGGTAGCGCATCGGGCGCAGGGTGAGTTCGAAGCCCGGGTCGAGCAGGTTCTTGGTCTCGGACGGAGTGGACATTACTGGCAGGCCTCGCAGGACTCGGGGTTCTCCAGGGAGCAGGCGACCGCCTCTTCGGGGGTGGCCTGCACCGGTACGGGTACGGGGGCGGCGGCGGGAGCGTTGCCGGACGCGGCACGGGCGATCCGGGTCGCCGGGCGGGAGCGCAGGTAGTACGTGGTCTTCAGGCCCTGCTTCCAGGCGTACGCGTACATCGAGCTGAGCTTGCCGATGGTCGGCGTCTCCAGGAACAGGTTCAGCGACTGCGACTGGTCCAGGAACGGGGTGCGGGCGGCGGCCATGTCGATCAGTCCGCGCTGCGGGATCTCCCACGCCGTGCGGTACAGCTCGCGCACCTCGGCGGGGACCCAGGTGAAGCCCTGGACCGATCCATTGGCCTCGCGCAGCGCCTCCCGGGTCTGGGCGTCCCAGACGCCGAGCCGCTTCAGCTCCTGCACCAGATAGGAGTTGACCTGGAGGAACTCACCGGAGAGCGTCTCGCGCTTGAAGAGGTTGGAGACCTGCGGCTCGATGCACTCGTACACACCCGCGATGGAGGCGATGGTGGCGGTCGGGGCGATCGCCAGCAGCAGGGAGTTGCGCATCCCGGTGGTGGCGATGCGCTCGCGCAGCGCGGCCCAGCGCTCCGGCCAGTTCAGCTCGACACCGTAGTGGTCCGGGTGGAGCACTCCGCGCGCGCTCCGGGTCTTCTCCCAGGCGGGCAGCGGTCCGTTGCGCTCGGCGAGGCCGGCGGAGGCCTCATAGGCGGCGAGCATGATCCGCTCGGCGATCCGGGTGGAGAGCGCGCGGGCCTCGGGGGAGTCGAAGGGCAGCTTCAGCTGGAAGAAGACGTCCTGGAGGCCCATGGCGCCCAGGCCCACCGGGCGCCACCTGGTGTTGGAGCGCCCGGCCTGCTCGGTCGGGTAGAAGTTGATGTCCACGACCCGGTCGAGGAAGGTCACGGCGGTACGGACGGTCTCGTCCAGCCGCTCCCAGTCGATGTCGCCGCCGGAGACGAAGGCGCCCAGGTTGACCGAGCCCAGGTTGCAGACGGCGGTCTCGCCGTCGTCGGTGACCTCCAGGATCTCGGTGCAGAGATTGGAGGAGTGGACCGTGTGGCCCGGCAGGGCGGTCTGGTTGGCGGTGCGGTTGGAGGCGTCCTTGAAGGTCATCCAGCCGTTGCCGGTCTGGGCGAGGGTACGCATCATCCGGCCGTACAGCTCGCGCGCGGGCATCGTCTTGCGGGCCAGGCCCGACGCCTCGGCCTTGCGGTAGGCGGCGTCGAACTCGTCGCCCCACAGATCCACCAGCTCGGGCACGTCCGAGGGGGAGAACAGCGACCACGCGGTGTCGGCGTCGACCCGGCGCATGAACTCGTCCGGAATCCAGTGCGCGAGGTTGAGGTTGTGGGTGCGCCGGGCGTCCTCGCCGGTGTTGTCGCGCAGCTCCAGGAACTCCTCGATGTCCGCGTGCCAGGTCTCCAGATAGACGGCGGCGGCGCCCTTGCGCCGGCCGCCCTGGTTCACGGCCGCGACCGAGGCGTCCAGGGTCTTGAGGAACGGCACGATGCCGTTGGAGTGCCCGTTGGTGCCGCGGATCAGCGAGCCCCGGGCCCGGATGCGGGAGTACGAGAGCCCGATGCCGCCGGCGTGCTTGGAGAGCCGGGCGACCTGGTGGTAGCGGCCGTAGATGGAGTCCAGCTCGTCCTGCGGGGAGTCCAGCAGATAGCAGGAGGACATCTGCGGGTGGCGGGTGCCCGAGTTGAAGAGAGTGGGGGAGGAGGGGAGGTAGTCGAGCCGGCTCATCAGCCGGTAGAGGGCGGCGACCTCGTCCAGCGCGCGCGCCGACTCGTCCTCGGCGAGCCCGCAGGCGACCCGGAGCATGAAGTGCTGCGGGGTCTCGATCACCTGACGGGTGATGGGGTGGCGCAGCAGATAGCGGCTGTAGAGGGTGCGCAGTCCGAAGTAGCCGAAGCGGTCATCGGCGTCCGGATCGATCAGCTCGTCCAGGCGGGCGGAGTGGAGCGTGACGAAAGCGGCGGTCCGGTCGGCGATCAGGCCCTCGGTGTGGCCGACGGCGACCGAGGCGGAGAAGGAGACCGAGCCCTGGCCGGCCGCCTCGTCCGCGATGGCGCGGGTGAGGAGCCGGGCGGCGAGCCGGGAGTAGGCCGGGTCCTCGGAGATGAGCCCCGCGGCGGCGTCGGTGGCCAGCCCCCGGAGTTCCGCCGCGTCCGACCCGGCGTGCCGGCCGCGCAGCGCGGCGGCGGCGACCTTGCCCGGGTCGGTGTCCGGCAGATCGGCGGTGAGGTCGGTGAGGGTCCGCAGCAGTGCGGTCCCGGGTCCGTCCCCGGGCTGCCCGGAGACGGGTCCGGGGACCCGTCCGGGAAGCTGTCCGGACACCTGCTCGGAGGTGCCTGAAGCCGGATCGGCTGGCGCGATGGTCACGTGGTGCTCTCCCTCGCTCGGCTCACGGGCCGGCGGGCGGGAGGGCACGCCGCAGGGCGCGCGTACCCGGTTCCGGGCAGCACTCCGCACGGCGTCCGCCGACCCAACCGCGAGGCCCGGACGTCTCGGCACCCGGGTCGGTCGAGCCGGGTGCGCTGCCGGCAGACGCCCGGACTCGCGTGGTGCGACAAAGGGCACCACAGCACACCGTTGCGGGACAGTTCCGGATTCGCACCGGATTCCTCTGCGACGACAGCGAGATGAGCATACATGTGGGGGCGGGGGGTGGTGGTACCCCCCAGATGTTGTGTCGCGGGGGTGTTGGGCCCTCTACACAAGGTCACCTCCGGAGGGGCTGCCGAGCCCCTCCGGAGAGCCTGCGAGCCCCTTCCCGGCCCCCTGCGAGGGGTGCGCCACGGGGGCTGTCGTCAGGCGGGGGTGGGGCTGAGTGTGCTCGGGCTGCCCGTGGCGCGGGGCGGCGGGCTGGGTCGGCTCGGGCTGCCCGTGGCGCGGGGTCCGTCCGCAATCTCCCCCGGAGCCGCCTCTGGGAGGTGCTCCCCCCGGACGGGCCGGGTTGCCCGGGTGGGCCGGGATGTCCTCTTCGGGGAGCGGAGGCGTGGCCACTCGGCGCCACCGGTGAGTGGAGGCATGCCCGCTCAGCCTCGCCGGTGAGCCGAGGCACGAATTCCAGCCCCGCCGGCGTTTGAGGCGCGGGGGTTCGGGGGCTGGCCCCCGACCGTGGCCCGCGGGATGCGGGGTCCTGTGGCGCGGGGTCCGTCCTCAAACTCCCCCGGAGCTGCCTCTGGGAGGTGCCCCCGGACGGGCTGAGATTGCTCGGGTTACCTGTGGCACAGGGTCCGTCCTCAAACTCCCCCAGAGCTGCCTCTGGGAGGCGCCCCCGGCCGGGCCGGGGTGCCCGGGGTGCCCGGGGTGCCCAGCGGGGCATGGCGACGGCCCCGCGTCGGTGGGCCCGGAGAGGGGGCCGCGGCGCGGGGCCGGCCAGGGAGGAGCGGTCAGGGAGTGGGGCGCTTCAGGCGGGCGACGAACTTGTACCGGTCACCCCGGTACACCGACCGCACCCACTCCACCGGCTCCCCCTCCGCATCCAGCGAATGCCGCGACAGCATCAGCATCGGCAACCCCACATCCGTCCCCAGCAACCCCGCCTCGCGCGGCGTCGCCAGCGACGTCTCGATGGTCTCCTCCGCCTCCGCGAGATGAATCCCGTAGACCTCCGCGAGAGCCGTGTACAGCGAGGTGTACTTCACCAGGCTCCGCCGCAGCGCCGGAAAGCGTTTGGCCGAAAGATGCGTTGTCTCGATCGCCATCGGCTCCCCGCTGGCGAGCCGCAGCCGCTCGATCCGCAACACCCTCCCCCCGGTGGTGATGTCCAGCAGCCCCGCCAGGGTGTCATCCGCCGTCACATACCCGATGTCCAGCAGCTGAGACGTCGGTTCCAGCCCCTGGGCGCGCATGTCCTCGGTGTACGAGGTCAGTTGGAGCGCCTGGGACACCTTCGGCTTGGCCACGAAGGTGCCCTTGCCCTGGATGCGTTCCAGCCGCCCCTCGACCACCAGCTCCTGGAGCGCCTGGCGTACCGTGGTCCGCGAGGTGTCGAATTCGGCCGCAAGTGTGCGTTCGGGGGGCACGGGTGTCCCGGGCGGCATAGTCTCTGTCATGTCCAGAAGGTGGCGCTTGAGCCGGTAGTACTTGGGTACCCGCGCGGTACGTGTCTGAGGTCCGCCCTCGGTCTCCGTACCCACCCCGTCCGTGGTCATGCCCCGCCTTCCCGACTCCTGCGTTGCTGCCGTCACCGGCTCCTCCGTCTGTAGCGGCTCACATGGTGGCACGGTCCGGTCACGGGTCGTCGCCCTCCCTCAGGTGTCGGTCCTATAACGGACGCGACTGCCCTTCTTATACACCCTTGACACCCCTAAAGGTCTAGGCCAAGCTCCGGGTACTGGTCTAAACCATTAAAGACCAGGTCCCAGCCCCACGGGCAGACCGAAAAGCGCTGTCTCTGCGTGTTGTGCGACTCCCGGGCGGTGGGGGGAAATCTGCATCCCTGAGGAGGGTGTCGTGAAGCGCAAGCTCATATCCGCCGTTGGCGTGGCGGCAATGATGGTTTCGGTCGCGGCCTGTGGCTCGGACAGTGACGACAAGGCCAAGGACCCCAAGGACCGGACCGGTAATCTCACCGTCTGGCTCATGAACGACGCGCAGTCGACCTGGCCCGAGGTCGTCAAGGCGGCGAACGACGAGTTCAAGAAGAAGTACCCGAAGGTCAACGTCAAGGTCCAGTACCAGCTGTGGGCCGACAAGACCCGCAAGCTCGACGCCGCTCTCTCCGGTGACTCCTTCCCGGATGTGGTCGAGCTCGGCAACACCGAGACCATGACGTACATCCTCAACGACGCCCTCGCCGAGATCGACGAGAGCAAGTACCAGAACTCGGACACCTGGATCAAGGGTCTGAAGGACACCTGCACCTACGAGGGCAAGCTCTACTGTGTGCCCTACTACGCCGGTGCGCGCGTCGCGATCTACAACAAGGAGATGTTCAAGGAGGGCGCGGGCGTCGACAAGCTGCCCGCGACCGAGGCCGAGCTGACCAAGGCCCTGGACAAGCTCCAGACGAAGTACGGCAAGGACAAGGCCTACTCCCCGCTCTACCTCCCGGGCAAGTACTGGTACGCCGCGATGTCCTACGTCGCCGCGTACGGCGGCCAGATCGCCAAGTACGACGAGGGCTCGAAGAAGTGGGAGTCCCAGCTCTCCACCCCCGAGGCCCAGAAGGGCATCGAGCACTACGTCAACCTGGTCAAGAAGTACAACAAGGCTGACAAGACCAAGGACGAGCAGGACCACGCCAACGTCATGGCCAACGAGAAGACCGCTCTTCTCTACGGCAACGGCTGGGAGGCCGGCAGCGTCGTCGACTCCGAGGGCAGTGGCAACAAGGAGCTGAAGGGCAAGATCGACGTCGCCGGCATGCCGGGCCCCGACGGCAAGGCGCTCCCGTCCTTCATCGGTGGTTCGGACCTCGGTGTCATCTCGAAGTCCAAGCAGCAGGACCTGGGCGAAGAGTGGATCTCGATCTACACGAACGAGAAGAACCAGGAAGCCCTCACCACCAAGAACATCCTTCCGAACAACACCAAGCAGCTGGAGCCGCTGAAGGCGAAGCCGGAGACCGCCGCGGTCGCCAACGCCGTTCCGGACGCCTGGTTCACTCCGATCGCCCCGGGCTGGGCCGCGATCGAGAAGAAGGAGATCCTGGAGCAGATGCTGCTCGAGATCATCCGGGGGACGTCGGTCGCCGATGCCACGAAGAAGGCCGACGAGGAGATCAACAAGCTGATCAACGAGGCGTCCTGACCCCAGCGGTCCTGACCCTCTGATCTCCCCGCGGGGGTGACGGGCCGGCGTTCACGCGCCGGCCCGTCCCTCCGCCCTCAGGCGAACAGTCCGAACGGAAGGCCACGCACGATGAGTGCCGCCGAGCTCAAGACCCCCGGGGGACCGGACCCCCAAGGCTCCGACACGGCCACGGCCGCCAGACGGCCGGATGGTGTCCATGAACCCAAGTTGTCGGGGGGTGGGAAGCGGCCGAAGCGCAAGGGTGCGGCTCTCCCCTATCTGCTGATCCTCCCCACCGTCGTCGCGGTTCTCGCGGTCTTCATCTGGCCGCTGATCAAGACGACGATCATGTCCTTCCAGGACGTGGGCCGCAAAGAGCTGTGGACGGGTGAGCCGGCCCCCTGGGTGGGCTTCGAGCAGTTCACCAACATCTTCGGCGACTCGGCCTTCTGGGACTCGGTCGTTCTGACCGTGATCTTCATGGTCGTGTGCGTGGTCACCACGCTGGTCATCGGTCTGGGTGTCGCGCTGATGATGCAGCGCATGTCGACCTGGGCGCGGCTGTCGCTGACCGCCGCCCTGATCGCCGCCTGGTCGATCCCGGTGATGGTCGCCTCCTCGATCTTCCGCTGGTTCTCCGACTCCGACTACGGCGTCATGAACATGGTCCTGACCAAGTACCTGGGTCTGGACTTCCAGGGCCACAACTGGTGGCTGGACTACAAGCAGGGCTTCCTCATCATCGGCGCGGTCGTCGTCTGGGGCGCCATCCCCTTCGTCTCGATCACGCTGTACGCGGCCCTCACCCAGGTCCCCAAGGAGCTGGAGGAAGCCGCCGCGATCGACGGCGTCAACGCGTTCGGCAACTTCCGCTATGTGACCTTCCCGGTCATCAAGCCGGTCTTCCAGATGGTCGCCACACTGTCGGTGATCTGGGACTTCAATGTCCTCGGCCAAGTCTGGCTGATGCGCGGCGGCAAGCCGGAGCCCGAGTACGAGGTCATCGGCCTCTACGCCTTCAACAAGGCCTTCGAGTCCAACTCCTTCAGCCAGGGCGCGGCCATCTCCCTGATCACCGTGCTGCTGCTGTCCGGTGTCGCCGTGTACTACCTGCGTCAGCTGCTCAAGATCGGAGAGGTCGATTGAGCGCCACCGCCTCCGCGCCGAAGACCGATACGCCCGTGAACACCGTGAAGTCCGTCCCCGCCGCCGGCAAGAAGCAGAAGGCGAAGGACCGTAAGAAGAAGAGCCGCCACGTCTACAACGCCGTCGGGGTCCTGACCTTCCTGGTCATGATCTTCCCGGTGTACTGGCTCGTCGTCAGCTCCCTGCGGCCCAACCGGGAGATCCGCAGCTACGACCAGACGCTCTGGCCGTCGTCGATCACCTTCGACAACTTCTCCCGCGCCGTCAGCTACGAGAACTTCGGCACCGCGATCAAGTCCAGCCTGATCGTCAGCCTCACCGCCGTGGTCGGCGCCATGGTCATGGCCACCGTCGCCGCCTACGCGATCGGCCGCTTCCGTTTCTACGGGCGCCGGGTCTTCATGGTCGTGCTCATCCTGGTGCAGCTGCTGCCGCCGACCGCGATGCTGATCCCGATCTACCTCCAGCTCAACGACTTCGGCGCGCTGAACGAGTACTGGGGCGTCATCGTCATCTACCTCGTCTCCACGCTCCCCTTCGCGACCTGGATGATCCGCGGCTTCGTGATCAACATCCCGAAGGAGCTGGAGGAGTCCGCGATGGTGGACGGGTGCACCCAGATGGGCGCCTTCTGGCGGATCATCTTCCCGCTCCTCGCGCCCGGCCTCGCCGCCGCGTCCATCTACTCGCTGATCAACGCCTGGAACGAGTACCTGCTCGCGTACATCGTCCTCCAGGACAACGACAAGTTCACGCTGAACGTCTGGCTGACGAACTTCACCACCTCCCGGGGCGTCGACTACGGCGCGCTGATGGCGGCGTCGACCATGATCGCGATCCCGGTCGTCATCTTCTTCATGTTCATCCAGAAGAAGATGGCCACGGGTCTCACCTCCGGCGCAGTGAAGGGATAACCGACCGCTATGACCACCGTCGTACGTGGGTCCTCGGACACCCTCACCCGTGACGCCCTGACCGTCCTCCAGCCGGGTTTCGTCGGTACCACCGCCCCCGACTGGCTGCTGCGGCAGATCGGCGAAGGACTCTCCGCCGTCGGGCTCTTCGGCCGGAACATCGTCACCCCCGAGCAGCTGACCGCGCTCAACGCGCAGCTGCGGGCCGAGCGGGACGATGTCCTGGTCGCCATCGACGAGGAGGGCGGCGACGTCACCCGTCTGGAGGTGCGCGACGGCTCGTCCTTCCCGGGCAACTACGCGCTGGGCACGGTGGACGACACCGTTCTCACCCGCGAGGTCGCCCGTGAGCTGGGCCGCCGGCTCGCCGAGTGCGGGGTCGACCTCAACTGGGCGCCCTCCGCCGACGTCAACGCCAACCCGGACAACCCGGTCATCGGCGTGCGGTCGTTCGGCGCGGACGCCCGGCTCGTCGCCCGGCACACCATCGCGTACGTCGAGGGCATGCAGTCCGCCGGCGTCGCGGCCTGCATCAAGCACTTCCCCGGGCACGGCGACACCAATGTGGACTCGCACCACGCCATGCCGCGGATCGATGTGGGGCTCGACACCCTGCACGCCCGTGATCTGCTGCCCTTCCGCGAGGCCGTCGCGGCCGGGCCGAAAGCGGTGATGAGCGCGCACATCCTGCTCCCCGCGCTCGACCGGGACCGCCCGGCGACGCTGAGCCCGCAGATCCTCAACGGTCTGCTCCGCGAGGAGCTGGGCTTCGGCGGTCTGATCATCACCGATGGCATCGAGATGCAGGCCATCGCCTCGACCTACGGCATCGAGCGCGGCTCCGTCCTCGCCATCGCCGCCGGTATCGACGCGATCTGCGTCGGTGGCGGGCTCGCCGACGAGCAGACCGTGCTCAGCCTGCGCGACGCGCTGGTCACCGCGGTCCGCGGCGGGGACCTCCCCGAGGAGCGGCTGGCCGACGCGGCGGCGCGGGTGCGCGCCCTCGCCGACTGGACCCGCCGTGCCAGGGCCGCCGTGGCCGAGCAGGGCCCGGGACAGGGCTCCGATGTCGGTCTGGTCGCCGCGCGCCGCGCGATCCGGGTCACCGCGGGTGAACTCCCGTACACCCCGGTCACCGGCACCCCGTATGTCGCCTCGTTCGCCCCGGAGGCCAATATCGCCGTCGGCGACGAGACCCCGTGGGGTGTCGCGCCGGAGCTGGCGAAACTGCTGCCGGGGACCGTGGCCGACACCTACGGCGAGCCGGAGGGCGAGGTATCGGCCCTGGTGAGCAAGGTGCTGGGCAGCGCCGCAGACCGTAGGATCGTCGCAGTGGTACGTGATGTGCACCGGCACGCGTGGATGGCGGCGGCGCTGGACGCGCTGATCGAGGCCCGGCCGGGGACGGTCGTGGTCGAGATGGGTGTGAACCGGGCGCAGCCCAAGGGCGCGCTCCACATCGCGACCCACGGTGCCGCCCGTGTCTGCGGGCGGGCCGCCGCGGAGGTCATCACCGGCCAGGGCGCCGGAGCCTGACCGGCGCGGACCGGACGTACTGGGGGGCGGGTGCCGAGAGGCCCCGCCCCCCGGCACATGGCAGGCCAGTTGGAGGCACCCACGATGTCCGCCACGCACTCGGCCGAAGAGAGCGAGCGCCCGGGCCGGATCATGGCCGGCGAGATGCTGGAACAGCCCGTGGTGCTGCGGCGCATCCTGGACCGGGGTGCGCCGCGCATCCATGAGGTGGCCGGTCTGATCGCGGAGCGCCGGCCGCGCTTCGTCCTGCTGACCGCGCGCGGCTCCTCCGACAACGCGGCGCTGTACGCGAAGTATCTGCTGGAGATCCGGCTCGGCCTGCCGTGCGGACTGACCTCCATGTCCACCACGACGGCCTACGGCGCCCGCCCCGATCTGCGGGATGTGCTGGTGGTGGTCGTCAGCCAGTCGGGCGGCTCACCGGACCTGGTCGCCTCCACCCGGGCGGCGCGCGGGGCGGGCGCCGTCACCCTCGCGGTCACCAACAACCCGGACTCCCCGCTGGCGGCGGTCGCCGAGTTCCACATCGACATCCTGGCCGGCGCCGAGAAGGCGCTCCCGGCGACCAAGACCTACACGGCGTCGCTGCTGGCGCTCTACCTCCTCGTGGAGGGGCTGCGCGGTGAGGACGGCTCGGCGGCCGGGGCGCTGCCGGAGCTGGCGGGCCGGGTTCTGGACCGGCAGGACGAGGTGCGCCGGCTGGCGTCGCGCTACCGGTTCGCCGAGCGGATGGTGATCACCTCACGGGGGTACGGCTATCCCACGGCCAAGGAGGCGGCGCTGAAGCTCATGGAGACGAGCTACATCCCGGCCCTGTCGTACTCCGGCGCCGATCTGCTGCACGGACCGCTGGCGATGGTGGACAACATCTCACCGGTGATCGCGGTCGTCCCCGACGGCCGGGGCGGCGAGGCCCTCCAGCCGGTCCTGGACCGGCTGCGCGGCCGGGGGGCGGATCTGGTGGTGGTCGGCCCCGCCGCACCCGCCGAGGCGGCGTCGGCGGGCTTCGTGCTGCCGACCGCGGGGGTCCCGGAGGAGCTCCAGCCGGTCCTGGAGATCCTGCCGCTGCAACTGCTGGCCCATGAGGTGGCCATCGCCCGGGGCCAGGACCCGGACGCCCCGAGGGCCCTGGCCAAGGTGACCGAGACCCACTGAGGCCGTCCGCCGTCTACGGCATGGTCCCGCCGGAGACATCCAGCCAGGCGCCGGTGACCCAGCGGCCGTCGTCGGACGCGAGGAAGGCGACCGCGTCCGCGATGTCCCCGGCGGTGCCCACCCGGCCGAGTGCCGCCCGCGCCGCCTCGCCCGCCCAGATCTCGTCGCTGTCGTGGAGCCAGGCGTTCATATCGGTGTCGATGACCCCGGGGGCCAGCGAGTTGACGGTGATGCCGCGCGGGCCGAGCACCTTGGAGAGATTCAGGCTGAAGGCGTCCAGGGCGGCCTTGGTCATCGCATAGGCGATCATCTCCGGCATCTGCCCCACCCGGGCCAGGCCGGAGGAGATGTTGATGACCCGGCCCCCGTCCCGCAGCCGGGACAGCCCCTCCCTGACCACGAAGAACGGCGCCTTGGTGTTGACGGCGAAGTACCGGTCGTAGGTCTGCTCGGAGATCTCCGTGAAGGGGTCCGGCTTGGCGATCCCCGCGTTGTTGATCACGATGTCGACGCCCGCCGACCCGGTGAGCCGGTCGTACTCGGCCCAGAGCGCCGCCGCGTCCCCCTCGATCCCCAGCTCCTGGCCCAGCGCGAAGGCCGAGCCGCCCGCCGCCTCGATGGCGGCCACGGTCTCCTTCGCGGCGGCCTCGTTGCCGCCGTAGTGCACGGCGACCCGTGCCCCGTCCCGCCCCAGCCGCTCGGCTATGCCCCGTCCGATGCCCCGGCTGCCCCCGGTGACCAGCGCCGTCTTCCCCGAAAGCCGTCCGTCGGACGTTGTTCCGCGCGTGCTCATCGCCGCGCCCCCTCTTCTCTAGCGGTCGCTACAGAAAGGACCGTACCAGATTCTTTAATGGCCGCTATAGAATGAGGTCATGGCGACGAAACAGCGCGGCCGGCCCCGGTCCTTCGACCGCGACACGGCGCTCCACCAGGCGATGCTGACCTTCTGGGAGCACGGATACGAGACGACCTCGATCGCCGATCTCACCCGGGTGATGGGGATCGGGGCCCCCAGCCTCTACGCCGCCTTCGGCGACAAGAGAGCCCTCTTCGCCGAGGTCGTGGAGGTCTACGCGGCCGGCTACGGCTCCTACGCGACCCGGGCCCTGGCCGAGGAGCCGACCGCCCGGGCGGCGGTCGCCCGGGTGCTGCGCGAGGCCGCGGGCCTGTTCACGGACCCCGGCCACCCCCGGGGCTGTCTGATGGTCAGCGCGGCGGTCAACTGCACGGCCCCCGACGTGGAGACGGCGCTGCGGGAGCAGCGCGCCGCCCAGTTCGCCGATTTCGAGCGCGGGATCGATGCCGATGTGGCGGCCGGGGTGCTGCCCGGGGGGACCGATGCCGGGGCGCTGGCCCGGTTCAGCGGAGCCGTCCTCCAGGGCATGGCGCACCAGGCCCGCGACGGGGCGACGGAGGAGGAGCTGGCGCGGGTCGCGGAACTGGCGATGCGCGCCTGGCCGGAAGAACCCGCGGGCCGCGGCGCCTGACGGGACCCTCAACCCGTCCGGCACCGCAGCCCGGAGTTGCTCCGGCCGGCGGGTGTGCGGTCCCGCGCGGCCGTGGGGGAGGACCGGGCGCAGTCAGGGCAGAGAGCGCCGGGGCCTCGTTCCACCCTCCTGTGCGGGGAGAGCGGAAGTTCTGGCTACTTCTTCATTGTGGACTAGACCATTCACGGATGTCCATGGATCGGCCGGGATTGGTTCCGGCCACCGCTCCCCGGACTCCGTCCCCCGCCCCATGGCACGGCCGCCCGACGCCTCCGGTTCACCTCGCGGGTACGCTCGCACACGTGCCCTCCATGAACGACCTCGTACGCCAGCACACCGCCCTGAGCGACTCCGACCTGGAGTGGCTCCATCTGCTGGTCTCGGAGTGGCAACTGCTCTCCGATCTCTCCTTCGCCGATCTGGTGCTGTGGGTCCCCACCCGCGACGGGGCCCGCTATGTCTCCGTGGCCCAGATGCGGCCCAACACCGGACCCACCTCCTACCAGGACGACATGGTCGGCCATCTCGTGCCGCGCGGCCGGCGCCCGCTGCTGGACGCCGCCCTGGACGAGGGCCGGATCGTCCGCGAGGGCGACCCCGAGTGGCGCGAGGAGGTCCCCGTGCGGGTCGAGTCCATCCCGGTGCGCCGTGAGGGCCGGGTTCTCGGCGTCATCGCGCGCAACACGAATCTGCTGACCGTGCGGACCCCCTCCCGGCTGGAGCTGACCTATCTCCAGTCCGCCTCCGACCTCGCCCAGATGATCGCCGCCGGCTCCTTCCCCTTCCCGGGCCAGCAGGTCGACATGGACGCCTCCCCGCGCGTCGGCGACGGGCTCATCCGTCTCGACGCCGACGGCATCGTCCAGTACGCCAGCCCCAACGCGCTCTCCGCCTACCACCGGCTCGGCCTCGCGTCCGACCTCGTCGGCCACCACCTCGGCCAGGTCACCGCCGATCTCGCCCCCGCCCGGGGCCCGGTCGACGAGGCCATGGTCAAACTCGCCAGCGGCTACGCGCCGCGCGAGGCGGAGGTCGAGGGCAACGGCGGGGTGATCCAGCTGCGCGCCATCCCGCTGAAGCCCAAGGGCACCCGCATCGGCTCCCTCGTCCTGCTGCGCGACGTCACCGAACTCCGTCGCCGCGAGCGTGAGTTGATCACCAAGGACGCCACCATCCGGGAGATCCACCACCGGGTGAAGAACAACCTCCAGACGGTCGCGGCCCTGCTGCGGCTCCAGGCCCGCCGGATGGACTCGGTGCGCGGCCGGGAGGCCCTCAACGAGGCCGTGCGGCGCGTCGGCTCGATCGCCATCGTCCATGAGACGCTCTCGCAGAATCTCGACGAGCGGGTCGAGTTCGACGAGATCGCCGACCGGGTCATCGCGATGGTGGCGGAGATCTCCCCGGGCAAGGTCGACTGCCGCCGCACCGGCCGCTTCGGCATTCTCGACGCCGAGGTCGCCACCCCGTTGTCGATGGTTCTCACCGAAGTGCTCCAGAACGCTCTGGAACACGCCTTTCCGGCGGGTGAGCGCGGCTCGGTGGAGGTATCGGCGGTACGCGGGGACCGCAGCGGCCATCAGGGTCCCGCCCGGCTCCTCATCACGGTCCAGGACGACGGCCGCGGACTTCCCGAGGGCTTTGACGCCCAGCGCGCCGGAAATCTCGGGCTCCAGATCGTACGGACCCTGGTGGAAGGGGAGTTGGGCGGCTCATTCGACATGCTTCCCGCGCCCGCGCCGGAGCGGGGGACCCGGGTCGTCCTCGATATTCCGGTGCGCGACCGGAAGTAATTCCCGGCCCGGCCGGCGCACAGCAGCGAGCCCCGGACCGATGGAAATTCGGTCCGGGGCTCGAATGCTGTGGGTTACTGCTGCGCGCTGCGACTCGTGGGCGGTGAGTGCGTACTCGCTGTACGCGCCGCCGGAGGCTCAGGCTCGGTGCGGTGGCGGTCAGGCGCTGGCGTTACGCGCCCGGTTGCGAGCGGCACGGCGCTTCATCGCGCGGCGCTCGTCCTCGCTGAGGCCACCCCAGACGCCGGAGTCCTGGCCGGACTCAAGCGCCCACTGCAGGCACTGCTCCATGACGGGGCAGCGACGGCAGACGGCCTTGGCTTCCTCGATCTGCAGCAGCGCAGGACCAGTGTTGCCGATGGGGAAGAAGAGCTCGGGGTCTTCCTCGCGGCAAACGGCGTTGTGACGCCAGTCCATGGCTGCTACCTCTCCTTGGTGTGACATGCAGGTTGCTTGTGAATGTGAACGCTTTCACGAATCCCCCCACAAGGGAAGGGCCGATCGACTTCACGTCGACGTGGTCCAGGGTTTGGGGAGGGGTTCCGGCGACCTGCGGGCCGATGATGCAGCGGGCCGTCCCGATCGCCATGAAGAGACTCGCAAACCTCGGCGACGGATACAACCCCTTCCGGGAAGTTTTTTTTGATTCCTCGGTGTCGACTAGGTCACAGCCGTCATTCTATGGGGTGGAGCCCAGTCCGTACGTTCGAGATAAAGGCCGTTTGGGCCTTCCACTCACACAATCACACGCAGTGCATGGCGTACGCCTGTGAACGTCACGCTCGTGCGCAGTCCGAGGTGGTCGCCGTCCATCTGAAAAGGCAGCGGAACCTTTGAATTCAAGGTGAACTCGGAGAGGTCATGGAGAGTAATCGCGTGCTTGCCGTGCGGTCCCCGGCTGGGGCTGGAGGTGAGCAGCTGGGTGCCGTACCGGGCCACCGCGGGAGTCGACAGTTTCGAGAGGCCGAGCACATCGAGCCCCGTGTCGAAGGAGGCCTTGGGCGACGCGTACATCGGGCGATTGCCCAGAAAGGTCCACGGCGAGGTGTTCGCGACTATGGAGACCACCAGATCGGTCACCGGCTCCGCGCCGGGGCGCTCCAGGGTGATCTTCCCCTGCCGGCGGTGCGGGTCGTCCAGGAACTGCCGCAGCACCTGACGTACGTAGAGCGCGTGGGTCGAGCGCTTTCCGCGCTCCCGCTGCTGCTCGACCCGGCCGATCACACTGGCGTCGAATCCGACACCCGCGCAGAAGGTGAACCAGCGGGACGGCACGCCCTCGTCGTCCGTGCCCCGGGTGCCGGAGGCGAGCCCGAGGCCCACCGTGCGCTCGCTCCGCTCGCTGAGGGCGTCCAGGATCGCGCCGGTCGCCTCCACGGCGTCGTTCGGCAGTCCGAGCGCGCGGGCGAAGACATTGGTCGATCCGCCGGGGACCACGGCGAGCCGGGGCAGCCGGGCCGGGTCGGGGCCGTGGTGGAGCAGACCGTTGACGACCTCGTTGACGGTGCCGTCGCCGCCGAGGGCGACGACGAGGTCGATGTCGCCGGCCTCCGCCGCCTGCCGGGCGAGGTCCCGGCCGTGGCCCCGGTACTCGGTGGTGACGGCCTCCAGCTTCATCTCGCTGGCGAGGGCGTGGATCAGCACATCACGGGTACGTGCACTGGTGGTGGTTGCTGCCGGGTTGACCACGAGAAGTGCGCGCATGCGATGCAGCGTACCCACCCCGCGATGACCGGCCCAGCCCCGGGTGCGCGGCGGCGGCTACCCTTGCGGGGTGAGTGAAGACCCGACCCCGCGCCCCGCCCGTCTGACCGCCGCGGCGGCGGTCTCGGCACTGGAGGGCCTGGCCCTGGCCGTGTACGGCGTCTATCTGCTCGTCATGGGAGTGCTCGGCAGCCCCGACAGCCCGACCCAGGCAGAGATGGGCGGAGTGACGCTCATCGCACTCGGCGCGATCCCGCTGGCCGCCGCGCGCGGGCTGCTGCTGCGGCGCTCCTGGAGCCGGGGCCCCGCGCTGATCACACACCTCATGGCGCTGATCCCGGCCTGGACGCTGCTGCGCACCGAGGGGGCGCTGATCCCGCTGGGCATCCTGATCGCGGCCGTCGCCGTGGCCGGACTGGCGCTGATCGTCAACCCGGCGACGACCCGGGCGCTCGGTATCGGGAGCCCGGACACCCCGGGCGCCTGACCGGCCGGGCCCGCCGCGCTCCCGCCGGCGTCTACTCCTCCACCAGCAGCTTCTCCCGAAGCTGCGCCAGGGTGCGGGCGAGCAGCCGGGAGACGTGCATCTGGGAGATGCC
Source organism: Streptomyces sp. NPDC001889 (assembly GCF_053594535.1). Taxonomy (NCBI): domain Bacteria; kingdom Bacillati; phylum Actinomycetota; class Actinomycetes; order Kitasatosporales; family Streptomycetaceae; genus Streptomyces; species Streptomyces sp. NPDC001889. Next base: position 133,970 of record NZ_JBSFER010000007.1, on the reverse strand, counting down.
GACCTCCTGCGCGATCTGCGACTGCGTCATATTGCCGAAGAACCGCAGCAGCAGAATCCGCTTCTCGCGCGGCGGCAGATCCTCCAGCAGCGGCTTGAGCGACTCCCGGTACTCGACCCCCTCCAGCGCCTCGTCCTCGGCGCCCAGGGTGTCGGCGACCGCCGGCGACTCGTCGTCGGTGTCGGGGACGTCCAGCGAGAGCGTCGAGTACGCGTTCGCCGACTCCAGGCCCTCCAGCACCTCCTCCTCGGAGATGCCCAGCCGCTCGGCCAGCTCGTGCACCGTGGGGGAGCGGCCGTGCTGCTGGGACAGCTCGGCCGTCGCCGTCGTCAGCGAGAGCCGCAGCTCCTGGAGCCGGCGCGGCACCCGCACCGCCCAGCCCTTGTCCCGGAAGTGACGCTTGATCTCGCCCACCACGGTCGGGGTGGCATAGGTCGAGAACTCGACACCGCGCTCCGGGTCGAACCGGTCCACCGACTTGATCAGCCCGATGGTCGCGACCTGGGTGAGGTCGTCCAGCGGCTCGCCCCGGTTGCGGAACCGGCGCGCCAGATGCTCGACCAGCGGCAGATGCATCCGTACCAGCCGGTTCCGCAGCTCGGCGTGTTCGGGCGAGCCGTCGGGCAGCTCGCGCAGCTCGACGAAGAGGGCCCGTGCCCCGCTGCGGTCCTGCGGATGGTGCTGCTGCTGCTCGTGTACGTCCTCGCTCATGCTGCCCGCCTTCCCCGAGGGCTCCGCCTGGGCGGGGGCGCCCGCGGCGGAGCCGGGGGGCGTACCCCCAGCCCGCGTCTGCTCCGCCGCGGCCGTCGGCTCCGCGGGTTTGTCCACCGGGCCCGGCCGGGCGTGCTGCTCCGGGAAGCCGTGCACCGAGGGAGGCTCGTCCCGCACCGGACCGTCCTCGTTGCGCACCGGACCGTCCTCGTTCACGCCGGCCCGGGTCCCGCGCCGCGCTGTTTGTACAGGCTGATGGAGACCGTGCGGTCCTCGGCGACCGTGGACTCCACCTTGCCCGCCAGCGCGGACAGGACCGTCCAGGCGAAGGTCTCGCGCTCCGGCGCCCGGCCGTCGGTGGTCGGCGCGGAGACCGTGACCTCCAGCGAGTCGTCGATGAGCCGGAAGACACAGCTGAGGACGGAGCCGGGAACCGCCTGCTGGAGCAGGATCGCGCACGCCTCGTCGACCGCGATCCGCAGATCCTCGATCTCGTCAAGGGTGAAGTCCAAGCGTGCCGCGAGTCCGGCCGTGGCCGTCCGCAACACCGACAGATAGGCACCCGCAGCGGGCAGCCGGACTTCCACGAAGTCCTGGGTCCCGGGCTCGCCTGCGATCTGGGACACCCTCACCTCCAAGGTGACACATGCTCTTTCCGGGCCTCGGGAGAAAGATCCCGAAGCCGTCGCTACGCAGTCCGTACGTAGCCGGTACTGGCTCGGCGACGCTATCGCGATCCATGGTGCGCTGTCGCCGGAGCCCCCACCCCACGGCCGCTGTCACTGATGGTAAGCGTATAACCACATACAGTGGGTAGGGGTCTGCGGGGTCAATTGCGGCGAAGTGGTGGATGGTTGACGTACCCACCCGCCGGACGGCCGAACCGCCTCCCGGGCCGGTCGCGCGCCCCGCGGGGCGCTCCGGCCGCGCCTCAGACGAGCGCGCTGTCCTGGAAGCACCACCGCCAGCTCTCCCCCGGCTCGTAACTCCGCATCACCGGGTGCCCGGTCTCGTCGTAGTGCGCGCTGGCGTGGCGCAGGGGCGAGGAGTCGCAGCACCCCACATGGCCGCAGACCAGGCAGAGCCGGAGCTGCACCGGATGGGTGCCGGCGGCCAGGCAGTGCGGACAGGTCTCGTGCTGGGGAGCCGGCTCCGGCCGGGGCAGCTCTGCTACGTGCGGACACTCGCTCATGATGGCCAGATTACGGCGCGCGGGGCGTACCTTCCCGTTGGTGTCACCTCCCGGTGACCGGTGCTGACCGGGGGTGACGCGCGACCCCGCAACGATCCGTGGTGGAGGTACACCGCATGGACGCACTGCCCCTGGTGGCGCTGATCGCGGTCAGCGCCGTGATCGCCGGCGCGGCCCGCCGCACCCCCGTACCCGCCCCGCTGCTCCTGGTCACCGCGGGGCTGGTCGCCGCGTACATCCCCGGTGTGCCCGACTACACGCTCGATCCGCACATCGTGCTGCCGCTGGTGCTGCCGCCGCTGCTGCACCTCGCCGCGCTGGACAGCTCGTACCTCGATCTGCGGGCCAACGCCCGGCCCGTCGCGCTGCTCTCGGTCGGGTACGTGCTCTTCGCGACGGTCGCCGTCGGCTGGCTCACCCATCAGCTCGTGCCCCAGTTGCCGCTGACCGCCGCGCTGGTGTTCGGCGCGGTCGTGGCGCCGCCGGACGCCGTCGCGGCGACCGCGATCGCCCGGAAGCTGGGGCTGCCGAGCCGGATCACCACCATCCTCCAGGGGGAGTCCCTGGTGAACGACGCGACCGCGATCACCGCGTTCCGGGTCGCGGTCGCCGCCGCGATCGGGGAGGGCGCGAGCTGGAGCGAGGGGATCGCCGAGTTCGCCCTCGCGGCGCTCGGCGGGATCGGTGTCGGGCTGCTGCTGATGGTCCCCATCCACTGGCTCCGCACCCATCTGAAGGAGGCGCTGCTCCAGAACACCCTCTCGCTGCTGATCCCCTTCGTCGCCTACGCGGCGGCCGAGCAGTTCCATGCCTCCGGTGTGCTCGCCGTGGTCGTCGTCGGCCTCTACCTCGGCCACCGGCGCTGGCAGGTCGACTTCGCCACCCGGCTCCAGGAGGAGGCCGTGTGGAAGATGGTCGCCTTCATCCTGGAGTCCGCCGTCTTCGCGCTCATCGGCCTCCAGCTGCCGTATGTGCTCGAAGGGCTCGGCGCCTACGGCGTCGGCGAGTCCCTGGGGTACGCCGTCGGGGTCTTCGCCTGTGTGGTGGCGGTGCGGTACGTCTGGGTCTTCCCGGCCACCTTTCTGCCGCGCCGGCTCTCGAAGCGGATCAGGGCCCGGGAGCCGGGCGTGGACTGGCGGGCTCCGGTGATCGTGGGGTGGGCCGGGATGCGCGGGGTGGTCTCGCTGGCCATCGCCTTCTCCATTCCGCTGACCACCTCGTCCGGCGACCCCTTCCCGGCCCGGAACCTGATTCTCTTCCTCACCTTCACCACCGTGATCGGGACGCTGGTGGTGCAGGGGCTGACCCTGCCCGCGCTGATCCGGGCGCTGAAGCTGCCCCGGCGGGACACCCGGGCCGAGACGCTCGCCGAGGCCCAGGCCCAGAACGAGGCCTCCGAGGCCGCCGAGCGCCGGCTGGCCGAACTCCTCACCGACGAGGCCAACGCGCTGCCCGAGCCCCTCCAGGACCGGCTGCGCACGGTCATGGAGCGCCGCCGCAACGCCGTCTGGGAGCGGCTCGGGGCGGTCAACGAGATCACCGGGGAATCGGCGGACGGCACCTACCGGCGGCTCGCCGGGGAGATGATCGAGGCCGAGCGCTCGGTCTTCGTCCGGCTGCGGGACGCCCGGCGGATCGACGACGAGATGCTGCGCACGCTGCTGCGGAGGCTGGACCTGGAGGAGGCCGCCGCCTACCGGGAGGAGGAGAGCGGCGCGGACTGAGCGGGGGCCGTCGGCGAGCCCGTGACGACGGCCGCGAGGGTGGTCCCGGGGGCGAAGGCGCCCTCGGCGGCGAGAGCGGTCAGTCCATAGAGCATTTTGGCTACATATACACGCTCAAGAGCCACTCCATGGCTCTTTTCGAACTCTTCTGCGAAGTGGGTGAGTTCTGGTGATGTACGGGCGTATCCACCGAAATGAAAACGCTCGTCGAGCGACCAGTCGCCGGTCCGCCCGCCGAACGCCTCCCGCTGGAGGCGCTCCGTCTCGGCGCCGAGGAAGCCTCCCCGCAGCACCGGGAAGCCGAGCGCCCGCACCCCCGGCGGGAGGCCCGCCGCGAGCCCCGCGAGGGTCCCCGCGGTGCCGCAGGGGACCGCGACCACATCGGCGCTCCGGCCCAGCTCGCGCCCGAGGCCGGCGCAGCCGCGCGCGGCCGGGGCGTTGCTGCCGCCCTCGGGGATCACCTGGACGTCGGAGCCGTCCGGCACGCTCGCGCGCACGATGCGGGCGAGCACCGCCGGGTCGTCCTTGCGCCGGTAGGTCGAGCGGTCCACGAAGACCAGCCGCATCCCGTCCTCGGCGCACCGCGCCAGGGAGGGGTTGAGCGGGCGGCCGGCCAGCTCGTCGCCCCGGACCACACCGGTCGTGGCGCAGCCGAGCAGCCGGCCGGCCGCGGCCGTGGCCCGCAGATGGTTGGAGTAGGCGCCGCCGAAGGTCAGCAGCGGCCGGCCGGCGGCGGCGCGCAGATTGGGCGCGAGTTTCCGCCATTTGTTGCCCGGGAGATCCGGGTGGATCAGATCGTCGCGCTTGAGCAGCAGCCGTATCCCCCGGCGCGCGAAGCGCTCGTCCTCGACCGGCTGGACCGGGGAGGGCAGCCGGGGCCGCAGGGCGGCGGTGAGGTCGAGCGCTTCGGCGGACATGCCCTCATTGTCACCCGCGCCACCTGCGGCGATACCGGGAGGGCGGGTCGGGAGGGGGCCGGTGGGCGGGTCGGGAGGGGGCCGGGCGGCGGGGCCCGCCGGTCTACTTCAGGCGCTCGTGGATGCGCTCCCGCATGGAGTTCATGGTGAAGCCCAGCGGGTCGATCTTGCCCGGCTGCCACTCCTTGTGGCCGATCACCGAGCGCGAGGTCCAGCCGTGGTGCCGGCAGATCGCGGCGGAAGCCTTCTCGATCGCCTCCAGCTGGGCGTCCGGCCAGGGGTCCGCGCCGTTGCCGAGATTGATGCACTCGAATCCGTAGAAGTAGCGGTTGCCGTCGGTGTTGGCCTCGTTGTCGACGGGAAGTCCCTTCTCGGCGATGACCGCGCGCAGCACCTCGTCGTCACCGAGGCCCGCGTGGTTGGCGCGGCCGTAGCCGACGAGATGGACGGTGCCGTCCTTGGCGATGACTCCGTGGCAGAGCGGTCCGGGCAGATCGCTGCGGCCGTCGCGGCAGAGCGCGACGCTGTTCGCGGTGCCCTTGGTCACGGTGTGATGGAGCATCACGCCGTGAACCGGGCCCCAGGGTCCCTTGCTGTTGCGGTTGTGTGTGCGCCAGTCGCCGACCTCGACGACCTCCAGCCCCTCGTCGCGCAGGACGTCGAGAAAGCGGTTCGCGGACATGGGTGAGGACAAAACCGGCTCCCTGAAGTGCGAGGAGTGTGTACGGAACGGTCCGTACTGTGCATTTACTGCTTTTACTCCAATAGCCGCTTCAGGGCCATGCGTTCGGACGGCGTGCGATCCGATCCGGTCAACTCGTCGGCCGTTTCCCGTAATCGCGCCCCCTATGCCCACTCCGGAATGAAAGTAGTCCCATCCGTTTGTGTAATGGTGCCAGGACTCTCCGTGCTGAAAGGCTTCTGCCTGTGGGCCGACGGCGAACAGATGGCCTACAGCACAAACGTATGATCGAGAGGACACTTCTATGTCGGTCGGTTCGGTTGGCACTGCCGGCGAGGGCGCCGGGCAGCAGCAGCCACAGCAGCAGAGCCTCGGCACCGCTGCCGCGCGGAATCTCGCGACCACCACCAAGTCCGTCCCGCAGATGCAGGAGATCACCTCCCGGTGGCTGCTGCGGATGCTCCCATGGGTCCAGGTCCAGGGCGGCACCTACCGGGTGAACCGCCGGCTGACCTACGCGGTCGGCGACGGGCGCGTCACCTTCGTCCAGACCGGCGGCCGGGTTTCGGTCGTCCCCGCGGAGCTGGGGGAACTGCCCGCCCTGCGCGACTTCGGCGACGAATCCGTCCTCACCGAGCTGGCCGGGCGCTGCGAACAGCGGGAGTACGCGGCGGGCCAGCTGCTCGCCGAGGCCGGCACGGCCGAGGACCGCGTCCTGCTGCTCGCCCACGGCAAGGTCGAACAGCTCGGCGAGGGGCCCTACGGCGACGAGGCCGTGGTCAACGTCCTCGCCGACGGCGCCTATCTGGGCGAGCGCTCGCTGCTGGCGGCCGACGCCACCTGGCAGTACACCGCCCGCGCCGCCACCGCCTGCACGGTCCTCGTCCTGACCCGGGACGACGTGCTGAACCTCGCGGTGCGCGCCGCGTCCCTGCGCACCCATCTGGCCGAGGTGGCGGCCCAGCCGCGGCAGCGGACCAACAAGTACGGCGAGGCCGCCATCGACCTCTCCGCCGGCCATGTCGGCGAGGTGTTCGTCCCCCACACCTTCGTCGACTACGAGGCCGCTCCCCGGGAGTACGAGCTGAGCGTCGCCCAGACCGTGCTGAAGGTCCACAGCAGGGTCGCCGACCTCTACAACCAGCCGATGAACCAGACCGAGCAGCAGCTGCGGCTCACCGTCGAGGCGCTGCGGGAGCGCCAGGAGGACGAGCTGGTCAACAACCGCGAGTTCGGGCTCCTCGCCAACTGCGACTACTCCCAGCGCCTCCAGCCGCACGACGGCGCTCCCACCCCCGACGACATGGACGAACTCCTCTCCCGCCGGCGCGGCTCCCGGCTCTTCCTCGCCCACCCGCGCGCCATCGCCGCCTTCGGGCGCGAGTGCAACCGGCGCGGGCTCGTCCCCGAGAGCGTGGATGTCGGCGGCAGCCATGTGCCGGCCTGGCGCGGAGTGCCGATCTTCCCGTGCAACAAGATCCCGGTCACCGAGGCCCGCACCACCTCCATCATCTGCATGCGCACCGGCGAGTCCGACCAGGGCGTGGTCGGACTCCAGCAGGCCGGCATCCCGGACGAGATCGAGCCGAGCCTCTCCGTCCGGTTCATGGGCATCGACGAGCAGGCGATCATCTCCTACCTGGTCACGGCCTACTACTCGGCCGCCGTGCTGGTCCCCGACGCGCTCGGAGTGCTGGAGAACGTCGAGGTGAGCCGCTGGAGCTGAGCCGCCGGCACCGGTGAGGTGCTGCTCCGGGCCCGCTCGCCGGAGCGGGCCACCTCACGCGCGGCCGGGGGTGTCTCTCGGCGCCCGCCGCCCCCGGCCGCGCCACCGGACGACCCCACCCGGAAAGGACAGAAGCCAGGTGACCATGTCGGAGGCCCTGGAGGGCCGTGAGGCCCTCGCTCTCCTGGAACACGCCCGCGAAACCGTCGACCCGCTGCTGCGCGCCAGTGTGGCGTCACTGCCCGGCCCGCTCGGCCGGGTCGCGGCGTACCACTTCGGCTGGGAGCACGCCCATGGCGCCCCGGCCGCCGGAGCCGCCGGCAAGTCCATCCGTCCGGCGCTGGTGCTGGCCGCGACCAGGGCCCTCGGCGGCGACCCGGGCCGCGCCGTGCGGGCCGCCGTCGCCGTGGAGCTGGTGCACAACTTCACCCTGCTCCACGACGACGTCATGGACGAGGACCCCACCCGCCGCCACCGCCCCACCGCCTGGACGGTTTTCGGCACCGCCGACGCCATCATCACCGGGGACGCGCTCCACGCCCTGGCGATGCGGCTGCTCGCCGAGGACGGCCACCCCGCCTCGGCCGCCGCCTCCGCCCGGCTCGCGGACTGTGTGATCGAGCTGTGCGCCGGGCAGCAGTCGGACTGCGCCTTCGAGGACCGGGGGCCGCACGATGTCTCCCTCGACGAGTGTCTGGCCATGGCGACCGCCAAGACCGGGGCGCTGCTGGGCTGCGCCTGCGCCCTCGGCGCGCTCTACGCGGGGGCCGGGCAGGAGGCGGCCCGGGCGCTGGACGCCTTCGGGCGGGAGGCCGGGCTCGCCTTCCAGCTGATCGACGATCTGATCGGCATCTGGGGGGACCCCGGACGGACCGGGAAGCCCGCGGGGGCCGATCTCGCCGCGCACAAGAAGTCCCTGCCGGTGGTGGCGGCCCTCGGCTCGGGCACCCCGGCCGGCGCGGAGCTGGCCGAGCTGTACCAGGGGCCCATGACCGGGGCGGCCGTGCGCTGCGCCGCCGACGCGGTGGAGCGGGCCGGGGGCCGGGACTGGGCCCAGCTCCAGGCGGCGGACCGGATGTCGCGGGCGGTGCTGGAGCTGTCCCGGGCGGTGCCGGACCCGGACGCGGCGGGGGAGCTGCTGGCGCTTGCGGAGTTCGTCACCCGCCGCACCCGCTGAGGCGCGGTCCGCCCGGCCGGCCCTCACTGCCCATCGAACCACTGCGGATGGAGCACTATGGATGGAGTGGTTTCCGCCGAATGCCGGGGTGCCGGGGTGCCGGGGTGCCGGGAATCCGGCGGAAACCACTCCGCTCGGCGAAGGGCCGGCGGCGGTACCGCCGGGCGGGCCGGCCGCCGGGCGCGGGCCGCCGGGCCGCCGTACCCTGGACGCATGGGCAGCGAAGGACGCCGGACCGTCCGCGGCCCGCAGACCGGGCTCCGGTGCCCGTCGTGCGGACAGCCCGTCGGTACCGTCATCGAGCGACGCAAGACTCTGGGGGCCTTTGTCCCCTCCTGGGGCCCGGGTCCCTGCCGCAACCCCGACTGCGCCGAGGGCCCCTCCGGGCACCCGGCGGAGCGCCCCGGCGCCGGCACCCGCACGGTCTGAGCCATCCCTGCTGTTCGGCGGGGTGTCCCGTGCCGCTACAGTCCGCGCCATGTCATCGGAGTCGACTGAAGTCTGGGCGGGCTGGTACCGCGACCGACGTGGCGCGGAAGCGGTCACGATCGCGGCGCACGGACGGCAACTGCGCACGCGCATCAGGGGTGTTGAGTACGAGGGTGCGGCGTTCGCCGCCCTGGAGGCAGCGGGATCGGAGGGCGTGCTCTCCTCCTGCGTACTGGAGTGGGACATACCGCTGCCCGTCCACGCGGACGACGGCACGGTGGAACGGGCCACGCTCAGCTGTCTGCTGACGCTCGGCGAACTGAGGCCCGAGGGGTCACTCGATCGGGCGGATCTCAATCTCACGCTCCACTACGGCGGGGCGGCCTATGAATCAGGAGTGGCCGGGGGCGACTTCGACAACGCGCTCGACCGCATCCAGAAACAGCTGCCGCACGGGGCCGAGCTGGCGACCCTCACCTCGGCGGACGTCTGACCGACCCGTCCGCACCCTCTCCCCGCCGGCCCGCCGAGGGGCGCCCCACCGGGTCACCGGCGGGACGCCCCTCGTCTCATCGGTTCGCTCCGGCCGTCAGGAGACGCTCTTCATCGCCGACGCGAGGCCGTTGGCCCACAGGGCGTTCACCCGGGCGCGCTCGTTCGCGTTCGGCGTGTCGTTCTGGCAGGAGGTGCCGGGGCCGCCGCCGGACATCAGTTCGCTGCACGGGCCGCGGTAGTTGTCGGGCAGACCGAGCACATGGCCGGTCTCGTGCGAGGTGACCCGGTTGGAGTTGTACTGCTGGTTCTGCCGGTAGTCGAGGAAGATGTAGCCGCGGCCGTGGCCGTCGGTGCTCGCGTACGAGCCCCGGGCGTCATTGCCCTCGTAGTAGCGGAAGCTCGGGTTGCCGCCCTCCTGGAGCCGCACATTGGCGACCGAGCTGTTCCAGACCTGGGTGCTGCGGGCTATCTGGGAGCGGAAGCTCGGGGCGTTGGCGGCGCTGTAGGTGACGGTCACGACCCGGGCTCCCGGGTTGGCGGCGCGCTTCTCGGCGACGGACTTCACGACCGCCTCGAAGAAGGCCTTCGTCGCCTTCACGTCCTCGGCGGACCCCTCGTACGCGACATACGAGGGAACGGCCGCCGCGGCGGGGGACGCTGTGGCGGCCGACGCGGGGACGGCGCCGAGGGCGGCGGCGAGGGCGACGCCGAGGGCGGCGGAGAAGGCGGCTCTGGGGTGACGCATGGGGGGCTCCTACTCGTCCGGTGAACGGATTCGGTACGGCGAGTTTCGGGCAGGGAAGCGGTTCGCGGATGATGCCAACTCGCGATAACACCAGTGAATCGTCATGTCCATGTCCGTCCGCTCTGGCCCGAACTGTGTGTCTGGTGTGGCGGCTGGAGGCGGTCATACCCTCGGGGCATGGAGCTGGATGTGAGGCATCTCCGCGCCCTGTGCGCCATTGCGGACAGCGGCAGCCTGCACAAGGCGGCCCGGCAGCTGGGGGTCAGTCAGCCGTCGCTGACGACCCAGCTCAGGCGGATCGAGAACGCGCTCGGCAGCGCGCTCTTCTGGCGGGAGCGCTCCGGCTGCCGGCCGACGCCGGTGGGCCGCGCCGTACTCACCCGGGCCCGGCCGCTGCTCGCGGAGATGACCGCGCTCGTGGTCGAGGCCAAGGCGGCGGCGGCCTGTTCGGACGGGCCCCGGCTGCGGATCGGCTCCACCGCGAGCCGCGCCTTGCCCGGCTGGCTGGGGCGGCTGCGGCAGCGGCTGCCGGGCACCGACATCTCGCTGCACATGGATGTCTCCGCCAACGCGCTGCTGCGGATGGCCGCGGCCGGCCAGCTCGATGTGGTCTTCGTCCACGAGGTGGAGGGGTGCCCGCTGCTGATGCCAGGAGGGCTCGATGTACGCGTTCTGGTCGAGCGCGAGCCGCAGTTCGTCTCGCTGGCGTCCGGTCACCCGGCGGCCTCGGCGGCGGTGGTGGAGCTGGCGGACCTGGCGGACGACCGGTGGATCGTCGACCCGACGGTGGACGGGGAGTGGGACGGGCTCCGCCGGGTGCTGGCGGCGGCCGGGCTGAACCCCTCGGTGCTGCACGGGGATTACCACACGGCGGCGTCGCTGGTGGCGGTGGGAGAGGCGGTGGCGCCCTGCCAGCCGACGTCGGGACCCCGGGAGGACATGGCGATCCGGCCGCTGAGGGGGGACCCGCTGGCGGTGCGGTTGCTGTGGTGTTCGTCCGGCGGGACGGGGGACGACCACGAGGGGGTGTACGCGGACCTGGTGGCGGCGTATCGGGAGGTGGCGTCGGGGGCGGCGGCCTACCGCCAGTGGCTCCTCCGCCACAAGAGCCCCCTGTTGACCACCCCGGCGGCCTGACCGCGAGCCGTCCGGCGGGGCCGCCCGGCCCGACCGCACCCGGCCCCCGCGCCCTGGACGGGGCGCGGGGGCCGGGTGCGGGCCGAGGGCCCGGTCACTTCAGATAGACGAGCCCGTCGGTGGTGATGGCGGGCCTCCCCTTGGTGCCGACGACCACGATCTTGACCGTGTGCTTGGCGCTCGTGGACCAGGACTTGGTCCACAGCGCGTCGCGGTACTTCGTCGAGGCCGACTTCAGGTCGACGGTGTCGGTCTTCTTGCCGTCGACGTAGATGTGCGCCTGTCCTGAGGTCGTGGCGCGCGAGACCACCAGGGCGGCCGAGCGGCCGGTGAAGGTCCAGGTCAGCGCGGCGTTCTTGGAGCTGCTGGAGTACGACTTGCCGCCGAGGTAGCTGGTGGACGACTTGGTCGACCAGGCGCCGGACTTGGTCGCCGACGACTCCTGGAGGATCACCGGCGTACCGCTGACCGAGGCGGAGCCGGTGTTGCCGGCCTGGTCGTGCGCGGTGAGCGACCACTTCGTCGCCACACCCGATGCGGCCGTGTGCGAGGCGCCGGTGACGGTGGGGCCGTAGGTCCTGGCCACCGGGGCGGTGAGCCTGACCTCCTTCAGCGCGCTGTTGTCGCCCGCCTTCCAGCCCAGGGTGAGCGGCACGGCCCGGGTGTCCACCGTGGCCTTGCGCAGGGTCAGACCGGGCTTGGTGGGGAAAGCCGGCGCGGTGGTCTCGGCGACGACGGTGACCGGGGAGCTGAGCCCGCTCCTGTTGCCGGACTGGTGGAGACCGCGGATCTGCACCTTGTGGCTGCCGGGGGCGAGGGTGGCGCGGGCGGAGGTGGCGGTGCCCGCGGTGGTGGCCGCGACCCTGCCGTCCACGAGCAGCTCATAGCCGGAGACCAGGGCGGCCGGGGTGGTGGCCGACCAGTTCACCGTGACGGTGCCCTTGGTGTAGTACGTCGAGCCGGCCAGGCCCGCGCCCGCCACCGACGTGACGGCGAGACCGTCGACCTTTCCGCCCGCCATCTCGCGGATGGCCGGCATCTGGCTGTAGAGGAAGTCCCCGGGGCAGACGGTGACATCGCTGTCCCGGTGGGCGAAGATGGCGGGCCGGTCGAGGGGCACCCCCTTCTTCCAGGTCTCGTTCCTGAGGTTCTTCCCGTCGGCGCCCGGGATCATCGTGGCGGTTCCGGTCGGCGACACCCCGTACTGGCCGAGCTTCCAGGCGGCGACCCGTGCCACGGAGGTCAGCGCCGCCCGGGAGGGCGCCACGAGGTCATGGCTGCCCAGGACGGAGATGCCGGTGGTCTCGGAGTTGAAGCCGTAGTTGTGGGCGCCCATCACGGGCTGGTCCACGCCGCCCTTGCGGCCCTCGTACACCACTCCGCACTTGTCGACCAGGAAGTTGTAGCCGATGTCCTTCCACTTCAGACCGGTGACGTGGTACGCGTAGATGCCGCGCACCAGCGCGGGTGCCTCGGCGCAGGTGTAGCTGTTGGAGCCGGTGGTGTGGTGCACCACCGCGGCCTTGATCCTCCCGCCGGGGAGGTAGCCCGGGGCCTCGGGGCTGATGGACTCGTCCGCGCCCCAGCCCGCCCGGTCCGTGATCGGCGGCTTGGGAGCGGTGGACGCCGGAGCGCTCGGGGTGGGAGTGGGCGTCGGCGCGGAGGTGGAGGGCGAGGGCCCCACCGTGGACGGCTCGACCGACTCCGGGGGCTTCGGGGAGACCGATACGGGCGGTGACGACGGCGCCGGGGTGGTGGCCGGGGCCGTCGTGGGAGTGGCCGTCGTGGGAGTGGCCGTCTCCGTCGGCGCCGGGCCGGAGGCCGGGGGCGACTGCGCGGGCGGCTCCGGCGCCGGAGCCCCACCGGTCTCCGTGGCGGCGGGCACCGGCGTGGCGTCCGCGGCGAAGGCCGCGGGCTCCATGGCCGAGACCTTGCCGCTGCCGGGGTCGATCATATGGAGCTGAAGGCCCCGGGGCAGCCCGGTGGACCTGCCCTGGACCCGGACCTCCACACCGTCGGACGGGCCGACCCAGGCGGGCTCGGTGCCGCCGCGCGCACCGCTCTCGTCGCCCGGTGCGACGGTGCTGCTGTCCAGCTCCAGCCAGGACGACCAGGTGCCGGTGCCGGCCCCGCGAGTGCGTACCTCCACCGTGCCCGTGACCCGGGCGGACGGATCGGCCCAGGTCACCCCGAGCATGCTGAACCTCTTGGCGTCCTGCTTGCCGAGCACGGCGGAGCCGCCGCTCACCTTGAGCGGCGCGGTCCGCTGCGCGCTCTTGACGGGGCCCGGCTTCGCGCTGTCCACCGTCCTGCCCTCGACGGGCTGACCGGTCGCACCCTGGACGACCAGGACTCCGGCCACTGTCGCGGCCACAACAGAGGCCGCCCCCACCCAACGACGCGTCTTCATTTCGGTTCGGACATCCTTCCGTCGCACTGCTGCGCCGCAAGCTACCCGAGAGGTAGGAGAGATCGTTTCAGTGGGCAGGTGTTTCCGCCGTGATCGGCTGAAGTTGCGTCAGATTCACGTCGAATCCGTCCGGTGTTGGCCGGAAGCCGATGACGGGGGCGGTCCCATCTCCCGGTGATAGCCGCCCGGTGCCGTGGGACTCCTGTGGACACCGGGCGTCCGGCCGTCGGGGGCGGTGTCCTCCGGCCGTCAGGGGCCGTGTCCCCCGGCCACCGGGGAGGGGCGGGGCCGGGTCAGGGGCGGGCCCCCGCGTCCGGGGCGGGGTCCTTCGCGGGGCTGTGCGCGGAACCGGCCGCGGGGCCGTTCGCGGGGCGGGTCGCCTCGTCGAGCAGCAGATACAGCAGCCCGACCAGGCTTCCGCCGCTCACCACCTGGCGGCTGTCGATCAGGGCCCGCACCTCGTGGAGCGGGACCCACTCGATCCGGTCCGACTCGTTCAGCTCCGTCGGCGGCCCGGACCAGACCGCGCCGTCGGCCCGGAAGACATGGTGCTCGGAGTCGGTGATGCCGTTCGCCGGCTGCGCGTACACCAGGGGCCGGACCCGGTCCACCCGGTAGCCGGTCTCCTCCTCGACCTCCCGGGCCGCCGTCTGGGCCGGGGTCTCCCCGGGCTCGATCAGCCCCATCGGCAGCTCCCAGCCCCAGGTGTCGGTGATGAAGCGGTGCCGCCACATCATGAGGACCCGGCGCCGGTCGTCCACCACGGCGGCGACCGCCAGATGCCGCATCCGCACCACATGGTGCTCCAGCCGGACCCCGTCGGGCTGCTGTACATCGGCGAGCCAGAGGTTGACCCAGGGGTTGTCGTAGATCTGGCGTTCCCCGTGGACGGTCCAGCGCATGGCCCAACTCCTCGCAAAAATGCGTCCATGTGATCTGTCGGCACCACTGTCCTCGTCGGCGGCCGGGCCTTCCCACTTGTCCGTCACCCGGATGGAGCAACGTGTGCCCTTCCGCCCGATCACGTGATAACCGGCACCCCCGGCCGCCCCGCCCGACCCTGGAGGGGGGCCGGCGCGCGGCGCGGGAGCGCCGCCCCGCCCGCTTCCGAGCAGCCGAAAGGCCGTTTCGCCCCCGGCGCCGGCGGTCCGCTCCGGGCGCCCGGAGCCCTCCGCCGAGGGCTATTCGCTGAAGTGAATAGCAAATTACCGGGAATATGCACTGCTAAGATGACATTCATCCTGGTCGCCCGCGCGGTCCCCCGCTGTCGGCACGGCCACCGCGTACCACGGAGTCATCGGCGCGGCCCAGCCGCCGGTGCGTGGTGGGGCGTCGTGTGTGCGGCGGTGCCCGCGGCAGTGTCTCCTCCGTTACCAGAAGGTAGATTTTTGTGAACCGTGTGCCGGATGCGGCCGTTCCCGATGTCTCCGTCATCGTGGGCGCCTACAACGCGATGCCCTATCTGACCCGGTGTGTGCGCTCCGTGGTCGACCAGACGATCGGCCGGGACCGCATCGAGCTGATCGTGGTCGACGACGGCTCAACGGACGGCACCGGCGAGGAGCTGGACCGGCTGGCGGCGGAGTTCCCCACCGTGGTCACGGTGGTGCACCAGAAGAACTCCGGTGGCCCCTCGGCCCCCCGCAACGCGGGCATCGAGCTGGCCCGCGGCCGCTTCATCTTCTTCCTCGACGCCGATGACTACCTCGGCGACGAGGCCCTGGAGCGCATGGTCTCCATGGCCGACACCAACGGCTCCGACGTGGTGCTCGGCAAGATGGTCGGCGTCGGCGGCCGGGGCGCGCCCAAGTCGATGTTCCAGCGCAACCAGCCCAAGACCGATGTCTTCACCTCCCGGGTCTACTGGACGCTCAACCCGCTGAAGCTCTTCCGCCGCGAGCTGATCGAGCGCCTCGGCCTCCGGTTCCGCACCGATATGCGCACCGGCGAGGACCAGCCCTTCGTCTCGATGGCGTATCTCCACGCCGCCGCGATATCCGTGGTCGCCGACTACGACTGCTACTACTGGGTCGAGCGCGAGGACGGCAACAACGTCACCCGCACCACCCGCGGCACCCACCCGCGCATCAAGTACCTGAGCGCGATGTTCGAGCTGCTCGCCCGCGAGGTCAAGGACAGCACCAAGCGGGACATCCTGCTCCGCCGCCACTTCGACGTCGACATCAAGTCCGCGCTGCGCCATCTGCTCCGCGAGACCGAGCCGGAGATACGCGACTCGGCCCTCGCCGACATCCAGCGGCTGATCAGCGCCAACCTCAGCGACGAACTGGTGGCCCGCTACCCCGCGATGCACCGGCTCCGGCTGTACTTCGCCCGCCACGGCATGCTGGAGGAGCTGCGCGAGCTGCACCGCTTCGAGGGCGCCCGCAAGCGGGACAGGGCGGCCGGCGGGACGGTCGTCGAGAAGGGCCGCGCCTACGGCGCCTACCCCTACTTCCGGGACGCCTCCCGGGCCGTCCCGGACCACTGCTACGACATCACCCGCGAGCTGTCCGTCCGGCACCATCTGGCCACCGCCGAGCTGGACGGCTCACAGCTCGGCCTCTCCGGCCACGCCTACATCGACACCGTCGACACCGTGGACACCGCCATCGAGGCCGTGCTGCGGGAGCGCGACAGCGGGGTGGAGTACAGCTTCCCGGCCGGGAGCGGCCCCGCCCCCGAGGACACCGACGGGCTCCACGACTACGGGAACGCCGGCTTCTCCGTCCGGATCGACACCCTCACCGCGGCGGACGGCAAGGAGCTGCCCCCGGGGCTCTGGGACCTCCATCTGCGGGTCCGCAGCCAGGGCATCCTCAAGGAGGGCCGGGCCGGCAACAAGCGCGCCGGGTCCATCGACTCCTCGCCCGGCCCCCGGCTGAACCGCACCGCCGACGGCACCTCGCAGGTCGTCACCCCGTACTTCACCAAGCCGTACGACAACTTCACCCTGGACGTCGGCCAGCGCAAGCACCGCCTCCAGTCGCATGTGAAGATCGAGCAGGCCGTCTGGGCCACCGGCACCTCAGGGGTGCTGGCGATCACCGGGCGGCTCAACGCCGGAATCAGCTCCGACGACCTGGTCGTCCGGGCCACCGACAAGGACCGCACCATCGACCTGCGCGGCTTCCAGCGCGGGGAGTTCGGCTCGCCCGGCCCCTTCGAGCTGCGGGTCGACCTCGCCAAGGCGTTCACCGGGCGGGTGCTGCCCACCGGCACCTGGGAGCTGTCGCTGGCGCTCAGCGCGCCGGATCTCACGGCCACGGTCTGGGTGCCCGCCACCGCGGGGGTCCCCACCTCCCGCTTCCGCCGGCTGGGCCTGCCCGCCTACGCCAAGCCGCTGGACAAGCGGCAGGTCTTCACCGTGCGGGTCGCGTTCGTCGACCCGGTCACCGGACTGCGCCGCCGGCTGGGGCTGCGCACCACCTGACCGTCCGCAGTGACGTTTCCCTCCCCCGGGCGGACCGAGGGGGAGGAGCCGGACCGAGAGCCCGGCCGGGACCGCCCGGCCGGGCTTCCCGCTGTCCGCGCGCCGCGCCCGCTCAGCGCCAGGGGATGTTCCGCCAGGGGCTGCCCTCGTTCTCCGTCAGCAGCCGGTGGGCGGTCACGTTCTCCTCGTAGACGCGGCCGTACTCCTCCCCGTCGAAGCGGAGCGCCCGGCCCAGCGCGTACCCGGCGGAGAACTCCTCCCACGAGTGGTAGGCCGACTTGCCCAGCGCCCCCGCGTACACGATCGCCTGCTCGGCCTCGTGCGGATGGCAGAACCGGGCGGCCAGTCCCCAGCGCGCCAGATTCACCGCCCGCCCGTAGTCGTGGGCGACCGTGGTGGTGACCCGGCCGTCCGGCGGCAGCAGACCGTCGGCCCGGAACCGGGCCTCGTACCGCACGATCCGCCGCACCAGCTCCTCGACGCCCTTCACCGCCCGGGGCTCGGCCCCCACGTCCTGGGCGTGCCCGGCGGCGGTCTCCCGCCACAGGTCGGCCGGGGGCGGCTCGCCGAGACCGGCCCGCAGCCGCTCCCGCACCCGCAGCGCGAAATCGTGCTCCGGCGGGCTGTTGCGGGCGTCCAGCAGCAGGCTCAGCTGCTCCTGCCACTCCGCGCGGCCGGTGATGCCCCAGCCGTCGCGGAGCGACGCCAGCTGCTGGACGTAGTCGTGGTAGACCGTGCCGACCTCGTTCCACGGCACACCGTTCCCGATCGCCAGATGCGCCCCGCAGGCCAGGCCGTAGGCGAGCGGCCCGTGCAGCGCCCCGTGCCGCAGGGCGATCAGCCGCTCCCCGTCGGGGCGGTCGTGCTCCGCGAAGTACCGCAGCCACAGCGCCCGGTCGTGCGGCGCCGCGGGGAAGAGGAGCCGGCCGGGGGTGCCGGTGTTGACCGACAGGAGCTGCCGGGGGTCCCGCCAGCCGAACTCGGCGATCCACTTCAGGGTCACCCCGTGGAAGACCCAGTCGGGGTGCCACGGCGGCAGCACTCCGCGCGTCAGCACCGGCCGGCAGTCGCGGCCCGCCTCGTCGCGGTGCGCCCGCCAGACGATCCGGTCCGGCTCCGCGTCCGCCTCCGCCCTCGGGACGGCGATGTACAGCTCGGCGCCCGCCAGCACCCGCAGCTGGGCCTCCGGGCCGCCCCGCGCCCCCGCCTCGTACAGCGCCCGCTCCGTCTCGGACGGCGGTGTCCAGGGGGGCCCGTGGGCCGGGGGCTCGGGGGCGCGCCGGCGCCGCTTCATGACCACGGGATGTTCCGGTAGGGGCCGGCGGGGTCCCGGGTGAGGACGCGGTGCTGGGCGAGGGTCTCCCGGCGGACCGTCCCCGACGCGTCCTCGTCGTCGAAGTGGATCAGCCGGGCCAGCGCGTAGCCGAGGGCGAACTCCTCCCAGGACCCGTACGCCTGACGGGCCAGCGCCCCGATCCGCAGCACCGACTGCTCGGCCTGGGCCGGATCGCAGTAGCGCGCGCCCAGGGCCAGCCGTACGACATTGACCGCCCGGCCGTGGTCGAAGGCGGCCAGGCTGTCGACCCGGGCGCCGGGTGCCAGCACCCCCTCGGCCCGGAGCAGCTCCTCGTACTTCTCGATCCGGCCGAGTGCCTCCTCCGACTCCGCGGCGTCCGCGTCGGACACCCCGCGCCGGGCCCGGTCCAGGGCGGCGGCCTCGCGCCACTCGGCGGACGACGGGGTGCGGCCGAGCCGGGCCGCGAGGGAGCGCCGCAGACGCAGCGCGGACTCATGGGTGCGGCCGATGAGCCGGGTCGCCATCAGGGAGCTGAGGACCTGCTCGTACCCGGCCCGGTTGCCGATCCGCCAGGGGTGCTCCAGCCGGGCGATGTCCAGCGCGTACTCCTCGTACACCGTGCCGAGCTGGTTCCAGACCAGCCCGTTGAGCACGGCGAGATGGGCGCCGACCGCCAGGCCGTGGGCGAGCGGTCCGTGCAGCGGTCCGCCGCCGTGGGTGAGCAGTCCGATTCTCGCCGGGCCGCCGGAGCGGACACGGGCGGCGAGCCACTCCCGGCGCCTGCGCGGGCGGGCGTCGACCGCGATGGCGCCCGGGGTGCCGTGGTTGACACCGAGCCGCCACCGGTTGTCCGGCCAGGTGCGGGCCAGCTCGGCCAGACTGGTCTGCCGGAACACCCACTCGGGGTGCCAGGGCGGCAGCATGCCCGCGGTCAGCACCGGTAGGCACATCCGGCGGCCCGAGGGCTCCCGCGCCGGCACCGGCGGCGGGGTGAAGCCCGGGGTGTCGGCGTGCAGCCGCGCGGTGAGCACATAGAGCCTGCTCCGGGAGAGCGCGTCGATCAGCTCGTCCCGGCTGCCTCGGGCGTGCGCCTCGCGCAGTCTCCGCTCGACCTCCGTCGGCGGCACCCAGCCGGTGTCCGCACCCGTCCCCGTCCCCGTCCCCGTTGTCACGGACCGATCCTATGAAACGGGACCGGGGCGGAGACGCGCCAGGTGCGGGGATATACGTCCGCACCCGGCCCACCGGTTCCCCCGCGAGGAGGAATCCATGGACCGGGTGCGGTCACCGGGCGCGCGGCCGGGTGGGTCAGGCCTTCTTGGTCTCCCAGAAGATCTTGTCGATCTGGGAGATGTAGTCCAGCGCCTTCTGGCCCGTCGCCGGGTCGGTGGACGCCTTGGCGGCGGACAGCGCCTTCAGGGTGTCGTTCACCAGCTGGTGCAGCTCGGGGTACTTCTCGAAGTGCGGCGGCTTGAAGTAGTCGCTCCACAGCACCGAGACGTGGTGCTTGGCCAGCTCGGCGCGCTGCTCCTTGATGACCGTGGCGCGGGCCCGGAAGTGCGGGTCGTCATTGGCCTGGAACTTCTCCTGGACGGCCTTCACCGACTCGGCCTCGATCCGGGCCTGGGCCGGGTCGTAGACACCGCACGGAAGGTCGCAGTGGGCACTGACCTTCACCTTCGGGGCAAACAGGCGGGAGAGCATGGGGCAGTCCTTCCTCGTGATCGTCTTCTCAAGGGGGGACATTACTCCGTGAGAGCCCCGTTTTCGCGAGTGCCCCCTAGTGCTTAGGTCGAAAGTCCGGGGTCCTTGTACGACCCCCGGCCGACCGTACTCTGGGAGCCGGAGGTGGCGGATGACCGAGCAGGGACGGGAGCCGACGGCGCCGTTCGGAGTGGCCGAGGTGACCGGGCCGTCGATGTACCCGACGCTGCGGCAGGGCGACCGGCTGCTGGTGCACTACGGCGCTCAGGTGAGGCCCGGCGATGTCGCGGTGCTGCGCCATCCGCTCCAGCAGGATCTGCTCATCGTCAAACGGCTGGCGGAGCGGCGCGGTGGCGGCTGGTGGGTGCTCGGGGACAACCCGGGGGCCGAGGGGGACAGCCGGGTCTTCGGGGCCGTGCCCCCCGAGTTGCTCCTCGGGCGGGTGCGCGGCCGGTACCGGCCGCGCGACCCGGATCAGCGCTCGGTGCTCGCGCTGGTCTCCTGGGCGTTCTCGGCCGTGCGGCCGGTGCTCTGCTCGCGCTCGGTCTCCAGGCGTTTGCGGGCGCGGTAGGCCGCCACATTGGCCCGGGTGGCGCAGCGGTCGGAGCAGTAGCGGCGGGAGCGGTTGGTCGAGGTGTCGAGATAGGCGTTGCGGCAGGGCGCCGCCTCGCACAGGCCCAGCCGGTCGACACCGTGCTCCGTCAGATGGATCGCCAGGCCCATCGCGGCGATGGCCGCGTATCCGGCGGTGGCGTTCGACGGGTGGTCGGCCAGGTGCATGTGCCACTTCGGGCGGCCGTCGTCGTCCCGGAAGTCATGGCCGGAGATCTGCGGGCTGACGGGGAACTCCAGCAGCAGGGAGTTGAGCAGGTCGACGGCGTGGGTCTCCTCCCCGGCGTCGGCTGCGGCGAAGACCGCCCGCAGTCTGCCCCGGACCGAGCGAAAGCGGGTCACATCGGAGTCGGTGGCGCGCCGGGCGGCCTGGCGGGAGGCGCCGAACAGCTCCCGCACGGCCTCGACGGAGGTGAGGGAGTCCTTGCCGCGCGCCGGCTCCTCGGTGTTGACCAGGCGTACGGCGAAGTCCGAGTAAGAGGCCAGTTCCACTTGTAGTCCTTACCAGGGCGGTCTATGGTCAGTGAGTAAAAGTAATGGATGATCCTGTATTCAGGGTATTACACATGGGAGGGTTCCGGTGTCGCGGACGGAAGCAGGGCCAGGAGCGGGGACGGAAGCGGGGGCCGGGGCGGGAGCGGGGACGGGAGCCGGGACGGGGGGCACCGACTGGCGGGCCTGGCAGCGGAGCTGGGACCGTCAGCAGGAGTGGTACATGCCCGACCGCGAGGAGCGGTTCCGGGTGATGCTGGACATGGTGGAGGCCACCGTCGGCCCCGCACCCCGGGTACTGGACCTCGCGTGCGGTACAGGAAGTATCACGGACCGGCTGCTCCGGCGGTTCCCGGACGCCACCAGCACGGGCGTCGATCTCGACCCCGCCCTGCTGGCCATCGCCCGCGGCCACTTCGCCGGTGACGACCGCGTCACCCTCGTCACCGCCGACCTCACCGCCCCCGACTGGACCGAGGCCCTCCCGCACGACGGCTATGACGCCGTGCTCACGGCGACGGCCCTGCACTGGCTGCGCCTCGGCCCCCTCGCCGCGCTCTACGGGCGGCTCGCCGGGCTCGTCCGCGACGGCGGCGTCCTGATGAACGCCGACCGCATGGTCGACCGCTCCACCCCGCGGATCAACGCCGCCGAGCGCGCCCACCGGCACACCGGGATGGACCGGGCCAGGGCGGCCGGCGCGGTCGACTGGGCCGAGTGGTGGGCCCTCGCCCGCCGGGACCCGGCCCTGGCCGGGCCCACCGCCCGCCGCTTCGAGATCTTCGGCGAGCACGCGGACGGCGAGACCCCCTCCCTCCAGTGGCACGCCGAGACCCTGCGCGCGGCCGGGTTCGGCGAGGCCCGCGCGGTCTGGGCCTCGCCCTCCGACAGCCTGCTGCTCGCGCTGAAGTAGCCCGGGCAGCCCGGGCGCCCGGCACGGGAGAGGGGCGGTACGGACCGGGTCCGTACCGCCCCTCTCCCGCTCCCTGTCAGAGCACCTTGGACAGGAACGACTTCGTCCGGTCGTGCTGAGGGCTGGTCAGCACATCGCGGGGGTGGCCCGACTCGACCACCACGCCGTCGTCCATGAACACCAGGGCGTCGCCGACCTCGCGGGCGAAGCCCATCTCATGGGTGACCACGACCATCGTCATGCCGTCCTCGGCGAGCTGGCGCATCACATCCAGCACATCGCCCACCAGCTCCGGGTCGAGCGCGGATGTCGGCTCGTCGAAGAGCATCAGCTTGGGGTCCATCGCCAGGGCGCGGGCGATGGCCACCCGCTGCTGCTGGCCGCCGGAGAGCTGCGAGGGGTAGTTGGCCGCCTTGTCGCCGAGCCCCACCCGGTCCAGGAGCTGGAGCGCGCGGGCCCGTGCCGTGGCCCGGGACTCGCCCTTGACCTGGACGGGCGCCTCCATGATGTTCTCCACCGCCGTCATGTGCGGGAAGAGGTTGAAGCGCTGGAAGACCATGCCGATGTCGCGCCGCTTCAGCGCGACCTCGCTGTCCTTCAGCTCGTACAGCCGGTCGCCCTTCTGCTGGTAGCCGACCAGCTCCCCGTCGACGTACAGCCGTCCGGCGTTGATCTTCTCCAGATGGTTGATGCAGCGCAGGAAGGTCGACTTGCCGGAGCCCGAGGGGCCGATCAGACAGAAGACCTCGCGCGGGGCGACCTCCAGATCGATGCCCTTGAGGACCTCGACCGGGCCGAAGGACTTGTGCACGCCCTCCGCCTTGACCATCGCGTTGGCGCTCATGCGGAGACTCCCTTCGGCCGGCGCACGGAGAACACGCTCGACCGGATTCTCTGGAACGGGGTCGCCGGCAGGGTGCGGCTGGAGCCCCGGGCGTAGTAGCGCTCCAGGTAGTACTGGCCGACGCTCAGGACCGAGGTCAGGACCAGGTACCAGGCGGCGGCCAGGAAGAACATCTCGACCGGTGCTCCGGAGGTCTGCCCGATGTTCTGTGCCTGGCGGAAGAGTTCGGTGTACTGCACCGCCGCCACCAGTGAGGTCGTCTTGAGCATATTGATGACCTCGTTGCCCGTGGGCGGCACGATCACCCGCATCGCCTGCGGGATCACGATCCGGCGCAGGGTCTTGCTGTGGCTCATGCCCAGCGCGTGCGAGGCCTCCGTCTGGCCCTCGTCCACGGAGAGCAGGCCGGCCCGGCAGATCTCCGCCATGTAGGCGGCCTCGTTGAGGCCGAGCCCCAGCAGCGCGGTGAGGAACGGAGTCATGAAGTCCGCCCACTCGTCCCGGTAGAAGCCGAGGTTGATGTACTCGAAGACCAGGCCCAGGTTGAACCAGACGAAGAGCTGGACCAGGACCGGGGTGCCGCGGAAGAACCATATGTAGAACCAGGCGATCGACGAGGTCACCGGGTTCTTCGACAGCCGCATCACCGCGAGGAGGATGCCTCCGACGATGCCGATCGTCATCGACAGCACGGTCAGGACGATGGTCTTCCAGACCCCCTCGACGATGCGGTCGTCGAAGAAGTAGTCCGGTATCGCGCCCCAGTTGATGTTGCCCTGGGCGAAGGCGTAGATGATCACCGCGAAGAGCGCGATGGCGACGAGGGCGCTGACGTACCGGCCGTAGTGGCGGACCGGGACGGCCTTGATGGCCTCCGGGCCGGCCGCGGGCGGCGGGGGTGGCGCGTCCTTTGGACCCGTCTTCTTGATGTCGGCAGTCACAGGGAAGCCTTTCCGTGGCGAATCAGTTGCTGACCTGGGGCCGGTGCCCGCGGCACCGGCCCCAGCCGGGTCAGGAACCGCCGTTGATCCTGGCCTCGGTCACCGCGCCGTCGGCGACGCCCCACTTCTCCAGGACCTTCTTGTACTCGCCGTTCTTGATGATCACGTCCAGCGCGGCCTTGACCGCGTCCCGCAGCTGGGTGTTGTCCTTGGCGACCGCAATGCCGTACGGAGCCGCCTCGACCTGCTCGCCGACGGTCTGGAAGTCCTTGCCGCCGCCGGAGGTCTCCACCGCGTACGCGGCCACCGGGAAGTCGGAGGAGCCGGCGTCGCCGCCGCCTGCCCGCAGCCGGGTCTGGGCCTCCAGGTCGTTGTCGAACTTCTCGATCTTGATCTTGCCCTTGTCGCCGCACTTCTTGTTCTCGGCGTTGGCGAGGTCCTCGGAGACCGTGCCGCGCTGCACGACGAGCTTCTTGCCGCACAGGTCCGCCCAGGTCTTGATGCCCTGGTCATCGCCCTTCTTGGTGTAGATCGAGACGCCCGCGGTGAGGTAGTCGACGAAGTCGACGCCCTCGCCGACCTTCTTGCCGGTGTCGGCGTCCACGCCGTTCTGCCGGTCCTTGGTGTCCGTCATGGCCGACATGGCCAGGTCGTACCGCTTGGAGCGCAGACCGGTGACGAGGGTGTCGAAGGTGCCGTTCTCGAACTCGAACGTCACCCCCAGCTCCTTGCCGAGCGCCGCGGCCAGGTCCGGGTCGATGCCGACCGTCTTGCCCGAGTCGTCCTTGAACTCCACCGGCGGGTAGGCGATGTCCGATCCCACCTTGATGACGCCCTTGTCGCGTATCGCCTGGGGCAGCATGGCGTTGAGCTTGTTGCCGTCCCCCGCGGAGGCGGAGCCGCCGGCGCTCTCCTTGGCGCTCCCGCCTCCCTTCGACTCCGTCTGGTCGCCACAGCCGGTCAGCAGCATGGTGCCGGCGACCGCGATGGCGCCGACCGCGGCGAACCGGGAGTTGAGGGTCTTCCGGGTCTTCTTGGCGGTCTTCGGGCGCGTGATGCGTGCGGTCATGTCGAGGGTCCTCCGGCGTGTCAGAGAGCTGCCATTTCGTGGTCGTATCCCGATCGTGTCCTCGTCGTCGAGTGACACGACCTGGTGTGTTTTCGGCATCTTGCCATTCGGACCAGCCCAATCAGGGGGCCGTGCATGTCAAAATCGGGTAACGGGACACCCCCGACCACCGTGAACCGGTCAGGCAGCGCCGGACCATTCGCGGGAGTACGTCCTTCTGGCCGGAAGTTCTCCGGTCGGCGGAGGCTCACGGAGCAGATAAAGGGCACGTAGCCGACGTGTCCTGAAATCAGAGATGAGTTATGTCCGTATCGGGATATCGACTCGTCTCCGGCGGGCCCCGTCGGGTAAGAAGGACCCTTACACCCCTCATCCGGGGCTCAGGGCGCGTGTGCGGCGTGCCCGCGTGTTCACAGCACCTCCCCGCGGGCGGCAGGCCGTCGGAGCGGGGCATGGACACGGTGCCCGCCCACCCCTCCTCAACCAGGAGTGGCAACCCTCAACTGATGAAGACCTAAGGGGTCAACCAATGGCAGCGGAGATCGTCAATTCGCGCAGCGACCAGGACGGCGAGACCGACGGAGGCACGGAGAGCGCTCCGGCGGAGCCCTTCGATCCGGCCTTCGCGCTCCACCGGGGCGGCAAGATGGCCGTCCAGGCGACTGTGCCGGTGCGCAACAAGGACGACCTGTCCCTCGCGTACACACCCGGTGTCGCCCGGGTGTGCAGCGCGATCGCCGAGCAGCCGGAACTGGTCCACGACTACACCTGGAAGTCGCAGGTCGTCGCCGTCGTCACCGACGGGACCGCGGTGCTCGGACTGGGCGACATCGGACCGGAGGCATCGCTTCCGGTGATGGAGGGGAAGGCCATCCTCTTCAAGCAGTTCGGCGGCGTGGACGCGGTGCCGATCGCGCTCGCCACCACCGACACGGACGAGATCGTCGAGACGGTGGTGCGGCTCGCCCCCTCCTTCGGTGGGGTGAATCTGGAGGACATCTCCGCGCCGCGCTGCTTCGAGATCGAGCGCAGGCTCCAGGAGCGGCTGGACATCCCGGTCTTCCACGACGACCAGCACGGCACGGCCGTGGTGACGCTGGCGGCCCTGCGCAACGCCGCGCGGCTGACCGGCCGGGGCCTCGGCGATCTGCGCGCGGTGATCTCGGGCGCGGGCGCGGCCGGGGTCGCGATCGCGAAGTTCCTGCTGGAGGCGGGGCTCGGCGATGTGGCGCTCAGTGACCGGAAGGGCATCGTCAGCCGTGACCGCGACGATCTGACCCCGGTCAAGCGCGAGGTGGCGGAGCTGACCAACCGGGCCGGTCTCTCCGGCTCGCTGGAGTCCGCGCTGGCCGGCGCGGATGTGTTCATCGGGGTCTCCGGAGGCACCGTGCCGGAGGAGGCCGTCGCCTCCATGGCCCCGGGCGCGCTGGTCTTCGCCATGGCCAACCCGACCCCCGAGGTCCACCCGGACATCGCGCACAAGTACGCGGCGGTGGTGGCCACGGGCCGCAGCGACTTCCCGAACCAGATCAACAACGTCCTGGCGTTCCCGGGGATCTTCGCGGGCGCGCTCCAGGTGCGGGCCTCCCGGATCACCGAGGGGATGAAGATCGCGGCGGCGAACGCGCTGGCCGATGTGGTCGGCGACGAGCTGGCGGCGGACTATGTCATCCCCTCGCCCTTCGACGAGCGGGTGGCCCCGGCCGTGACGGCGGCCGTCGCGGCGGCGGCCCGTGCGGAGGGTGTCGCCCGGCGCTGACGCGTCGTCCTGCCGTGGACAGGTTGCGGGCCCGCCCTTGGGGGCGGGCCCGCGCTGCGTGGGGCGCGCGGGGGCCTTGCCGGAGTCCTTCCGGGGCCTTGCCCGGGTGCGGGGTTGCGGGTCCGGGAGCCGCTTCCGGGTGCGGGGTGCGGGGTTGCGGGTCCGGGAGCCGCTTCCGGGTGCGGGGTACGGCGTGGCGGGTCCGGGGGCCACTGCCGGGGGCGCGGTGCGGGGGCCGGGCCCGGAGTCCGTACCGGGGGCGCGGTGTGTGTCACACCCCGGCGCCGTTCCGTCACCGGCGGTCCGGATCTAGGGTGCGGGACATGTTCGCCGCCTACGCCGCACGCATCGACCCCGACGCCCCCCTCGACGGCCTGGAGCTGGGCGAGCGCCCGGCCCCGCCGGACCGCCCCGGCTGGACCACCGTCACCGTCCGGGCCGCCTCCCTCAACCACCACGACCTCTGGTCCCTGCGGGGTGTCGGCCTCCCCGCGGAGCGGCTGCCGATGATCCTCGGCTGTGACGCCTCGGGCACCGACCCGGACGGCAACGAGGTGGTGGTGCACTCCGTGATCGGCCAGACCGGGCACGGGGTCGGCCCGGACGAGCCGCGCTCCATCCTCACCGAGCGCTACCAGGGCACCTTCGCCGAGCAGGTCTCCGTACCGTCCTGGAATGTGCTGCCCAAGCCGGCGGAGCTGTCCTTCGAGGAGGCCGCCTGTCTGCCCACGGCCTGGCTCACCGCGTACCGGATGCTCTTCACCAACGCCGGGGTGCGCCCCGGTGACACCGTGCTGGTGCAGGGCGCCGGCGGGGGAGTGGCGACCGCCGCGATCGTGCTCGGGAAGGCGGCCGGACTGCGGATGTACGCCACCAGCCGCGACGAGGCCAAGCGGGAGCGGGCGCTCGGGCTCGGCGCCGAGGGTGTGTACGCGCCGGGGGAGCGGCTGCCCCGCCGGGTGGACGCGGTGATCGAGACCGTCGGCGCGGCGACCTGGTCGCACTCGGTCAAGTCGCTGCGGCCCGGCGGCACCCTGGTGATCTCCGGCGCGACCAGCGGCGACCGGCCCTCGCACGCGGAGCTGACCCGGATCTTCTTCCTGGAGCTGAAGGTGGTGGGCTCGACCATGGGCTCCCGGGACGAGCTGGCCGATCTGCTCTCGTTCTGCGCGGCGACCGGGGTGCGGCCGGTGATCGACGAGGTGCTGCCGCTGGAGCGGGCCCGGGACGGGTTCGAGCGGATGGCGGGCGGGGGGCTGTTCGGGAAGGTGGTGCTGACGCCCTGAGCCTCCCGCCGGATGTCAACTCTGGTTGACGAGTCATGGGTGTCAATGTAAGTTGACACCCATGACTGAGGCAACGGATCTCGCCGCGCGGGCGGGTGACCGCGACCCGAGGGTCGGGCTGCGCGCTGTCGCCGCCCTGCGCCGGCTTCTCGAACGGCTCGAAGCGGTCCAGGTGCGCAGTGCCCGTGGTCAGGGCTGGTCGTGGCAGGAGATCGCGGCCGAACTGGGAGTCAGCCGGCAGGCCGTGCACAAGAAGTACGGGAGGCAGTGATGTTCGAACGGTTCACCCAGGACGCCCGGGACGCGGTCAAGGGGTCGGTTGCGGTCTCCGAAAGGACCGGTGCGGGCGAGGTCACCGAGGAGCATCTGCTGCTGGCGATGCTCGAACAGCCGGGAACCCGGGTGTCCTTCGCCTTCTCCGCCCTCGGTGTCCTGGACCGGCGCTCCTCCCTGGAGCGCGCGCTCGCGGAGGCCAGGGGGCGGGCGGGTCTCTCCCGCTCCGACACGGAGGCGCTGGCCGGCCTCGGTATCGACATCGGCGAGATCGTCTCCCGGGTGGAGCGGGCCCACGGCCCCGGCGCGCTCCGGCCGCCGAAGCGCGCCAGGCGCTGGTGGAACAGCCCCTTCACCCCCGAGGCCAAGGACGTCCTGACGTGCTCCCTGCGGATGGCCACCGGCCGGGGCGACCGCCGCGTCGGCGGCGAACATCTGCTGCTGGCCCTCACCGCCCGGCCCGGTGTGGTCGCGGAGACGCTCGCCGACCACGGCGCCACCCATGAGGCCGTACGGCGCGCGCTGTACGGGGAAGGGGGCGGGGAGCGGTAGCGAGACGGCCCGGGCCCCGCGCCGCCGTGCGCGCGGGCCGGCCCCGGTGGCCGGTGCGCGCGCACGTCCGGGCCGCTATCGGCCCTCGGGTCGGCCCTCGGGCTTGAGCAGCGCCCCGAGGATGTCCTCGGCCGCCGTGGCCAGCCGGCGGCGCGCTTCGTCGAGCCGGGCCTCGGTGACGCCGTGGTCACGGGCCGCGTCGCGGATGTCGTCGCGGAAGCGGTCCAGCAGCCGGTCCAGATCGCGGGCCGGGTCGCCGGTGGGCGGCGGCTCCTCACCGGGCCAACCGTGCGCGGGGGTTGTTCCGGCCGCTCCGGGTGCCGGGCCCGCCCCGGGGGCGGCGGGGGCGTCCCGAGCGGGCGGCGGCGGTGTCCTCGTCAGACCGGAGAGCCGCTCCGTCAGATCGGAGAGCCCCTCGCGGAGCCCGGTCGGCCAGTCGCCCCGGGTGAAGTGCCCCTGCACCTGGTCCTGCACCTGCTTGGCGATCCGCTGCATCTCGTGCCGCGCCTTCTCCTGCGCCTCCCTGGCCTGGCGGCGCGCCTGCTGGGCGTCCTCCCTGGCGCGGCGGGCCTGCTCCTGCCACTCGTGGGTGACCTTGCGCCACTCCTCCTTCTCCGCCTTCTCCGCGCCCGGGGAGGTCCGGGTCCGGTCCGCCGCGGCCCGCATCTCGCTGCGCAGCTTGCCCGCCGCGCCGCGCACGTCGTCGCGGATCTCCGCCGCCAGTTCGGAGACCGACTCGCGGATCTCCAGCTCCAGATCGGCCAGCTCGCCGCCGCGCCCGGCCAGCTCCGCCCGGCCCGCTTCGGTGATCGAGTAGACCTTGCGGCCCCCCTCGGTGGCATGGGTGACCAGGCCCTCGGCCTCCAGCTTGGCCAGCCGGGGGTAGACCGTGCCGGCGGAGGGCGCGTACAGACCGTGGAAGCGCTCCTCCAGCAGCCGGATGACCTCGTACCCATGGCGGGGGGCCTCGTCCAGAAGCTTCAGCAGATACAGCCGCAGCCGGCCGTGCGCGAATACGGGAGGCATGGTCAGAGCACCTTTCCGGAAGGGCCGGCGGGGTCGGCCGGACCGGCCGGTCCGGCTGTGCCGGGTGTGTCGGGGGAGTCGCCGTCCGGCGCCGGGGCGGGGCCCGGGGCGTCGTCGGAGGGTCCCGGGGTGCCGGGGTCCTCGGCCGGGGGCCTGCGCAGCAGGGCGATCGAGCCGGAGACGGTCGTGGCCCGCAGGGTGCCCGTGCCCGCGCCCAGCCGCCCGGTGAGCCGCTTGGAACCCCAGGTGCCGCTGACCTTCAGGCTGTCGAAGGCGTTCGACAGCGAGCCGCTGGCCGTGTTCGCCTCCACCCGGGCGTCCGCCGGGTGCGGCAGCCGGACGGCGACCTCGCCGGAGACCGTGGTCAGCCTGATGTCCGCGGGGGCGCCCGGCGCGCCGTCGGCGGCGAGATCGATCAGCATGTCCCCGGTGAGCGACTCGGCCCGCACCCGCGAGCCCACCCCGCCCTCCATCACGGTGAGATCCCCCGACACCGAATGGCAGCGCAGCCCGCCGGTCACCGACTGGGCCTCCACGTTCCCCGACACCGTCTCGGCGCTGACCTCGCCGGACAGCCCCATCAGCGTGGCGTCACCGCTGACGCTGCGGACGGAGGTCCGGCCGCGGATACCGGAGACCACCACTCCGGCGCCCACCGCGTGGATCTCCACGGCCCACGAGGAGGGGACCGTCAGCGTGACGGTCGCCTCGCGCCGCCACTCCGCGCGGTCGAGCAGCTTCGTCCACTCCTTCCAGGGCAGCTCGCCATGGGTCACGCCCAGCGCGCCGCCCTTCCGCGTCACGATCAGCGGGGGGCCCTGGAGGCGGGAGACCTCCAGGCGGGCGGGGCCCTCGTCCGTGCCCACCACGTTCACCGTGCCGCTGACGACCCGCACTCGGAGTGCCGTCACTGCCGGCAGTGCCGTTACCGGTTCGTCGAAGGTGAGCTTCCCGGGCTCGGTGACCTCCCACGTCGACTCTGTCATCACGCAGCCCTTCCGGCCGGACCCGACGGATTCACGGGACGCAACATATCGCGTCTCATGGGCAATACGATATATCGCGAGTGGGTGGTGTCAAGGGCCCGGCCGGCCGCGATGGAGTGACCAAAAGGCGCCATACAGGGGCAAACTGCCCTAGCGTGAGGCTCATGAACGCGACACCCGTGGGCGCGCTGCTGCTCTGCCGGGCCGAGCCCTCCTCCGTACGGCCCGCGGCCCACCTCCTGCGTGAGCAGCAGCTGCTCGCCCCGGCGGGGGACGACTGGAGTGTTCTCGTCCCCGAGGGACGGCCCTGGCGGGAGGCCGCGGAGCCGGTGGACCGGGTGCTCGGCGGATGGGCGTCCGCCGTCGCCGTCGCCACCAACCGGCCGGTGCTGGCCCTGTGGTGGGACGCGGACCGCGCCGGGTTCACCCTCGCCTCCGGATTCCGGCGGCCCGTCGGGTACGTCTGGCTCACGGACGGTACCCCGGTCGGCGAGGCGGAGGCGATGCACACCTTCGCCGCGCGTCTCGGGCTCGACCCCGTGCTGGACGTGCAGTCCCTGGACCCTCTCACCCGGCCCGACGGCGAGGCCGACGCCCGCGCCCGGCTGCTGGGTCTGGTGGCGGTGCTCAGCAGGGCGGGGCTGCGGCTGCCGCCCGGGCTCCTCCCCGGCGAACCGGGCGGGAGACTCCGGGCGACCGCCCGGGCGCTCGGCGCGGAGACCGTGGAGTGGGCGGGGTGGCGCGACGCCGTGCGGGCGGAGTTCCAGGCCGTGGAGGAGGGGCTGGACCACTGGCTGCGGGACCGGGAGGACCGCGCCAGGACGCTGGGGGCGGTGCAGCTGGCCGTGGGGGTGCCGATCGGGGTCTACGGGGTGGTTCGGAGGAGTCCGGGGTGGGTGGCTGCGGGGGTGGTGCTCGTCGCCAATGGGGTTGGTGCTTTTCGTGGGGGGGTTTGGGGGGGTTCGTAGGGTGGGGAGGGTGGTGCCTGCGGGGGCCTGTGGGGCGGGACGGGCTGAGATTGTGCGGGTTGCCTGTGGCACAGGGTCCGTCCTCAATCGCCGGACGGGCTGGTCAAGCCCAGCCTCACCGGCGAGCTGAGCCGCACCACTCCATCCCCGTCGGCGGTTGAGCCGCGTCACCCCAGCCCCGTCGGTGACCTGAGCAACTCAAGCCTCGCCGGCGTTTGAGGCGCGGGGGTTCGGGGGCCGGCCCCCGACCGTGGCCCGCGGGGTGCGGGTTGCCTGTGGTGCGGGGGCCGTCCTCAAGCCCCCCCCGGAGCCGCCTCTGGGAGGTGCCCCCGGACGGGCTGGGTTTTGCCCGGGCTCCCTGTGGCGCGGGACGCGCCGGGTGGGGAGGGTCAGTCCTCTTCGTCGTCCTCGTCGTCCAGACGCGCCAACCACGTCGCCAGCCGCTCCACCGGCACCTCGAAGTCGGGATTCAGATCCACGAACGTGCGGAGCTGCTCGGCGAGCCACTCGAAGGAGACCTCCTCCTCGCCACGCCGCTTCTCCAGCTCCTCGATGCCGCGATCGGTGAAGTACACAACATGCTCCCGGGACGGATGGGGGACTACCTCCCCAGCCTACGGCGCGCCCCCCTCCCGCCCGGCAACCGGGCGGACCGGAACGCGCCATTGCCTCCGTCGCCGTTCGAAGCGGGCCCGGTCGCGGGTACGTACTGGGTAGCCCGCCGCCGACAGCGGAGGCGGGCACCCGAGGGCGGGGGAATCCGTGAGCGGACACGTCCAGCGGATCGAGCTCCCCGGGGGTGCCGTGGTGCACGCCCGGCTCACCCCCGCCGGCGGGGGATACGGCGAGGACGACGAGGACGTCGGCGTCGCCGAGCGGGCCGCCGCCCGGGTGCGGCAGCTCGACGAGCTGATCCGGGGCGTGGGCGCCGCCGTCCTGGACGCGGCCTCCGCCGCCGGGCCCGACGAGGCGAGCGTCTCCTTCGGGATCGAGCTGACCGCGAAGTCCGGCGCCGTCCTCGCCGTTCTCGCGGCGGGCGAGACCAAGGCGTCCGTCCATGTCACCCTGGTCTGGCGCCGCCCCGGCACGCCCGCGGCACCGGAGTTCCCGCCGTGAGCGAATCCGACGCCGTCATCGAGGCCCTCGCCCGCGCCGCCACCGTCCGCCTCCACTCCGCCCGCCCCGACGAGCCGGGGCTGTGGGGCACCGGCTTCTTCGTCGCCCCCGGCTGGGTGCTGACCTGCGCCCATGTCCTCGCGCCCCATCTGAGGTCCGACCGGACCCGGGTCTTCTCCGTCAGCGGCAGCGAGGTCAACGGCGGCGCGCCCCTCGAAGCCCGGCTCGGCCACTGGCTGCTCGACGGCGACCCCCGCCCCGAGCAGCGCATCCCGGTGGAACAGGACCTCGCCCTGGTCCGGGTGGCCGCGGACGGCGCCGCGCACGAGTGCGTCTGGCTGACCGACCGGACCGACCACCCCGGCGGGCGCGGCATCGTCCAGGGCTACCGCCCCGACGAGGACCGGCGCGCGGTCCGCTGGCAGGCCGCCGCCCGGATCAACGGCTTCGACGACGACTACGGCCTCCGCTTCCGGCCGGAGGCCGAGTTCCCCAAGGGCGGCTCCGGGTCTCCGGTGCTCGACGCCCACACCGGTGCCGTCATCGGCGTCCTCAAGTCCCGGCGCACCGGGCGCGACGGCGGGACGGCCGTCGCCTGCACCGCCCTGCGCCGCTTCGGCCCCGCCTACCAGGTGCTGATGGCCGCCCACGACGGCTGGCACGGCCGTACCCCGACCGTCGGAGGGCACCACTGGACCGAGCGCCAGCACCAGTTGCCCGGCGCGGGCGTGCACACCGGCGGCGACCAGTGGAGCCCCCGGGACCGGCGGGCGGCGCTCGCCCTGCTGGCCTCGGTGCCGCCGCCCGAGGGCATCCGGCCCGTCGCCGAGCTGGCCCGCAAGGCCCGCGGCGGGATCGCCGCACCCCCCGGCCAGCTGCTCCCCCACGCCTGGCGCGACGGCCATGGACTGCTCTACGAGGCGGGGCAGCCGGTCGCCGCCATCGCGGCCCTGCACTACCTCCAGCTCGTCGTGGAGTACGAGCGGACCCGCGGCGGCGAACCCGCCGCCCTCGCGGGCTGGGTGGCCCGCCGGCTCCGGGAGGTGCCGCCGATCGTGCACACCGTGGTCACCCAGGCCACCCTGCCGCCCGGGCTGGTCCCGCCCGCGGTGCCGGGCGGCGGTCCCGGCGGGCGGGCCGTCGTCCGCTACCCCCGGCCCGCCGACGGCTCCGCCGTCGTCATCGTCGAGCTGGAACCCGTGATCCACACGGCCGCCCCCCGCTTCTACTGGCGCATCCGCGTCGACGACGGCCACGACCTCAACGAACCCCTCCACGAGGAGCAGACCGGCGACGGCACCCCGCCCGACCGGCTCGTCCGGCGGCTGCGCGGACCGCTCGCCGAGGTCTTCTCCTCCGTCGACGCCCCCGGCGCGCCCGCCCCGCTGGAGGTCGCCCTTCCCGTCGACCACTTCGACACGGCCGTCCACCGCTGGCAGCTCACCGAGATGGCGCGGCTGCACCACGCGGCGTATGTGGGTGTACGCCGGATGGTGGTCCTCCGCGATATCGCCCGTCGCGGCGCACCCGATCCCGTACGGGTCCGCCGATGGCGGGCGATGGAGCGCGCGGGGGCGCTCACCGCGCTGCGCACGCCCCCGTTGTCGCAGGTCCCCCGGGCCCGCCACTTCGAGGACACCGGGGCGTCGGCGGTGCCGGTGCTCTGCCGCCCCGCGAGCCGGGGCGTCGGCCGCCGGGCCATCGGCCTCGCCCTGGACGCCGGGCACGGGGTGGTCCTCTGGCACACCGACGGCCACCCCGACCACGGCTGCACCGACTTCTGCGAGCGGCTCCACGACGGCGCCGCCCGCTTCCTCGAACAGGCGGCCGATGTCCTGGAACTCCCCGACCGCCTCCGCCGGGTCAGGGACGACATCAGCGGATCGCACAACGGGGGCCACTGGGCGGAGGGCGTGGCCCTGCTCTACGACGACCCGGGCCGCCCGCTCCCCACCGACACCGGCGGACCGGTGGACTCCCCATGAGGCGGCCATTCCGGATGCGGATCTCCGGGAATCCCGCCGGACCGCCGCCCCCGCGCACCGGGCGGCGGACGAGAGACCGCCGCCCGGGCCATTGGGAGCCCGGAGCCGTGGGTACATATCCGGCGTTGCCCGCCACCGGTCCACCCGGCCGTCACTGAGGAGCGAGCGATGGACGACTGGCTGATCTACCGGGGCGCCGGAGCGCCGGACCCCGACCGCATCCGCACCCTCCCGCCGCCCCCGCCCTGGCGCGTCTTCTCCGGGGAGCCGCTGCCCGACCCCGCGCCCCCCATCGACGCCTCCTCCACCCGCAGACTCGGCGCCCGCGTCGGCGCCCCGCCCGCCCAGGACGCCCGAGCCCTCGAACTCATCAACGCCGCCCTCTACCTGCGGCGCCCCCTCCTCGTCACCGGCGAACCCGGCTCCGGCAAGTCCACCCTCGCCCACTCCGTCGCGTACGAACTCGGCCTCGGCCGGGTCCTCCAGTGGCCCGTCGTCAGCCGCACCGAGCTGAAGGACGGCCTCTACACCTACGACGCCATCGGCCGCCTCCAGGACGCCCAGCTCGCCGAGCGCGAGCAGCGCGAGCCCGACGACATCGGCCGGTACATCAGACTCGGGCCGCTGGGCACCGCGCTGCTGCCCACCGAGCGGCCCCGGGTCCTGCTCATCGACGAACTCGACAAGAGCGACATCGACCTCCCCAACGATCTGCTGAACGTCGTCGAGGAGGGCGAGTTCGCCCTCCCCGAACTGGAGCGCACCGCCGACCGGCCCGGCCACGCCGAGGTCCGCGTCCTCACCCACGACGGCCGCCGGGTGCCGGTGCGCGGCGGCCGGGTGCGCTGCCACGCCTTCCCCTTCGTGGTGATGACCAGCAACGGCGAACGCGACTTCCCCGCCCCGCTGCTCCGCCGCTGCATCCACCTCCACCTCGACCCGCCGCGCGACGAACGGCTCGCCGCGATGGTCCAGGCCCACTTCGGCGCGGGCGCCGACGAAGGGAACCTCGATCTGATCGGCCGGTTCACCAGCGAGGACGGCGACGGCGAACTCCGCCCCACCGATCAGCTCCTCAACGCCATCTACCTCACCCAGCACACCGTGCGCAGGGACCCGGCCCGCCGCGAGGAGATCGCCGGACTGCTGATGCGTCCCCTCGACACCCGGCAGCGGTGACCCGGTGCCGCCCCCGCCCCCGCCTCAGCGGGCCCCGGCCGCACCCCTGACCGCCCTCGTCCGGCGGCTGCGCGAGGCCGAACTCGACCCCACCGCCGAGGAGCTGGCCGACGCCCTCTGGCTCGCGCGGTACGCACCCCCGGCCCCGCCGCCCGGCCCACCGCCCCCGGACCCGGCCGACGGCCCGCCCGCCGACACCGAACCCGCCCTCGCCACCGGACCCGAACCCCCGCTCGCCCCCGCCCACCCCGCCCTGCCCGCCCCCCGCGCCCGGATCGGGCTCTACGCACCCGCCCGCTCGGCCGGCCCCGGCGGGCTGCTCCCCGGCGGCGGACTGCGCCGCGTCCCCGTGCCCGTGCCCGCCGCCCTGCCCGACGCCCCCGCCCTGGAGCGCTCGCTCCGCCCCCTCCAGCGCTACCACCCGCCCATGCGCCCCGTCCGCCGCGAACTCGACGAGACCGCCACCGCCGACCACGCCGCCGACACCGGGATCGTCGTCCCCGTCCTCACCGGCGCCCGCCGCCGCGAGGCCCGGCTCGCCCTCGTCATGGACGAGTCCAGCTCCAACGCGGTTTGGGACGGAGCCCTGGAGGAGCTGCGCCAGGTCTGCGAGCGCTCCGGGGCCTTCCGCGAGATCGCCGTCCACCGCGTCCGCCCCGGCCGTCCCGTCCCCGCCCAGCTCGGCGACCCCACCGGACGGCAGCTCACCCTCGTCCTCAGCGACTGCGCGGGCCCGATGTGGCGCAGCGGCCGGATGCAGCGGCTCCTCCACACCTGGGCGTCGACCGCGCCCGTCGCCGTCGTCCAGCCGCTGCCCCAGCGGATGTGGGACCGCACCCATCTGCCCGCGCGCCCCGGGCTGCTCCGGCGCCGCGAGGGGCCCGCCGGGCGGCTGGAGTTCACCCCGCAGCGGGGCGCGGCCATCACCCGGGGAGTGCCCGTGCCGGTGCTCGCCCTGCGCCCCGGCTCCTTCGAGTCCTGGACCCGGCTGATCGCCGGCGCCACCGGCCAGAGCCTGAACGCGGCGGGCGCCGTCGTCCTGCGCCGCCACCCGGCCGCCCCGCCCCGCCGGCACGACGGGGCACCGCTCACCCCCGCCGAACGGGTCCGGCTCTTCCGCCGCACCGCCTCACCGGCCGCCGCCCAGCTCGCCGTCCATCTCTCCGCCGTACCGCTGACACTGCCCGTGATGCAGCTCGTCCAGCGCGCCATGCTGACCCGCAGCGGCCCCGACGTCCTCGCCGAGGTGCTCCTCAGCGGACTGCTCCGGCGCGAGGACACCGCCCCCGGCGACCCGGGCGACGACCCCGGCCCCGCCTACGCCTTCCTCGACGGGGTACGGGAGGAACTGCTCGGCCGGCTCGGCGCGGGCAGCGCCGCCCAGGTGCTCAAGCACTGCTCCGAGTACGTCGAGTCCCGCTACGGCCGCACCGCGCGGAACTTCCCCGCCATCGCCGCCGCCTTCCTCGCCGGCTCGGTCGACCCCCGGCCCTCCGTGCCCGGCAGCCCCGGGAGCCGCAGGCTCTGGCCCTTCGCCCAGGTCTCCGCGCAGGTACTGCGCCGCCTCGGCACCCCCCGGCCCACCGCGATGCCGGGCCCGCTGCCGCCGGAGGGCCCGGCCGGTCTCGCCGCCCGCGCCCGCGTCTGTCTGGCGCACTTCGGCGAACACGGCACCGTGCGCGACCTGGACACCGCGATCGGACTCCTCGGCTTCGCCGCCCAGGCCGAGCGGCGCACCACCCGGCGGGCCTCCCTCTACGACGAACTCGCCGACGCCCTGCTCCGGCGCTGGCTGGTGCGCCCGCTGCCGGAGGATCTGCCCGAGGCCCTGGACGCCGCGCAGAACGCGATCTCCGGCGGCCCGCCCCGGGCCCAGCTCACCCTGGCGCGGGTGCTGGAGGCGATGGCGGAGGATGTCGCCGCCGGGCGGCTCAGCGCGAAGCTCGTGCCCGAGTGGGCGTGGGTGCAGGCGGGCGACGAACCCGGGCCCGTCGCCGCCGTGCTGCTGTCGGCGGCCGACACCAGTCTCGCCGAACTCACCGCCGCCGCTTCGGGCGCGTCCGGCGCGCTGCGGGTGACCGCGGCCGCCACCCGCGTCCGGGTGCTGCGCAGGCTCGCCGTCCTCGGCGCGCCCCACGCGCTGCGCGGGCCGGCCGCGCCCGGGGACTGGTTCACCCGGGCGATGGAGACCGCCGTCGGCGCCGTCCAGCTCCTCCTGGACGAGGGCGCAGGCGACGAGCCCCCCGGGACGCGGGCCGGGGAGCGGCACGAGTCCGCGCTGCTGCTGCGCGGCGGGCTCCTGCTGGAGCTGGCCCGCCACCACCGGGGCGAGGGGCCCGTCGAGCCCCGCGAGAAGGACCCGGCCGCCTCCCGGGCGTACGCGGAACGCGCCGGGGACGATCTGCACGCCGGGATCGACGGGATCGACTGGGACGACGTCGACCGGGGCGAGCTGTGCGGCGCCTGGCTCGACTACGCCGACGCCATCGAGTTCCAGCACGAGCACCCCGACGACGACACCCGGCTGCGCATCCTCCAGGCCCTGGACCAGGCCCGGCGCACCGCCGACCGGGACGAGGAGACCCGGGCGCACATCCTGCTGCGGATGGCGGGGCTGCTGGAGCAGCGGTACGCGGCCACCGGGAGCTGGACCCACCGGGACTCGGCGATCGCCGCCTGGACGGAGGCGCTGCCGCTGCTGCCCCGGTCCGACCCGGGGCGCGCGGCGGTGCTCACCGCGCTCGGGCGTCAGCTCACCGAGCGCGGGGTGGACAAGGACGCGCCGGCCGATGTCCGCACGGCGGTACGGCTGCTGCGTGCCGCGATCACGGAGACGGCGGCGGGCGATCCCGAGCTGCCCCTGCGCCGGGCGCTGCTCGGGCAGGCGCATATCGAGCGGTTCCGCGCGGAGGAGACGACGTCCGACCTCCAGGAGGCCGACTGGCTGCTGGGAGCGGCGGCGCGGGGAGCCGCCGACCCGGAGCTGGCGGCGTACGCCTGGTGGTACCGGGCGCTGGCGGCGGCGCTGCTGGGCCTGCGGACCGGGTCGGGCGCGCGGCTGCGGATGGGGGTGGGGTATGCGCGGCGCGCGGGGTGGGTGGAGGCGGTGGTGACGGCGCAGTGGGTGAGGGCGGGGAGGCTGGAGGGGGTGGCGGGGCCGGAGCGGGCCCTGGAGGAACACCGTGCGACGCTCGCCCTGCTGGACCCCGCCGCCCACCCGGCCCTGGCGGACCTGATCCACCAGGAGATCACTCGTCTGGAGTCCTCGTCCTGACCTCTGGGGTGATGTGCCGAGGACGGACCCTGTGCCACAGGGCCCCGCATCCCGCGGGCCTCGGTCGGGGGCCGGCCCCCGAACCCCCGCTCCTCAATCTCCCCCAGAGCTGCCTCTGGGAGGTGCCCCCGGAGGGGCTTGGGTTGCGCAGGTTGCCGGGAGGGCCGGGGTGGTGCGGCTCCATCGCCGGAGGCGCTGGATTTCGTGCCTCGGGGCTCCTGGTTGGGGCGGGGGTGGACGAAGGGCCGGCACCACCAGGTGCCGGCCCTTCGAGGGGGAGCGGGTCAGGCGTCGAAGACCTCTTCGACGAGCTGCTGCTGCTCCGCCTGGTGCCGCTTCGCCGACCCCACCGCCGGCGACGACCCATGCGGCCGCGAAATCCGCCGCAACCTCTCCCCGTGCGGAATATCCGCGCCGACCGCCAGGTCGAGATGGTCGATCAGGTTCAGCGCGATGAACGGCCACGCCCCCTGGTTCGCCGGCTCCTCCTGCGCCCACAGATACTTCGCCGCGTTCGGGAACTTGGCGATCTCCGCCTGGAGCTCCGCCCCCGGCAGCGGGTACAGCCGTTCCAGCCGGATGATCGCCGTGTCCGTGACACCGCGCTTCTTCCGCTCGGCGTCCAGGTCGTAGTAGACCTTGCCGGAGGTGAAGACGACCTTCCGCACGGCCGCCGGGTCCACCGACTCGTCACCGATCACCGGACGGAACCCGCCGGTGAGGAACTCGTCCACCTTCGACGCCGCCGCCTTCAGCCGGAGCATCGACTTCGGGGTGAAGACGATCAGCGGCTTGTGGTGCGGGTTGTGGACCTGCCAGCGCAGCAGGTGGAAGTAGTTCGACGGCAGCGTCGGCATCGCGACCGTCATGTTGTTCTGCGCGCACATCTGGAGGAACCGCTCGGGCCGCGCCGAGCTGTGGTCCGGGCCCTGGCCCTCGTACCCGTGCGGCAGCAGCAGGGTCACCCCGGAGGTCTGCCCCCACTTCTGCTCGGCCGACGAGATGAACTCGTCCACCACGGTCTGCGCGCCGTTCACGAAGTCACCGAACTGCGCCTCCCACATGACCAGCGCGTCCGGCCGGGCCAGCGAGTAGCCGTACTCGAAGCCCATCGCCGCGTACTCGCTGAGCAGCGAGTCGTACACGTTGTAGCGGGCCTGCTCCTCGGT
This sequence comes from Streptomyces sp. NPDC001889, assembly GCF_053594535.1. Classification (NCBI taxonomy): domain Bacteria; kingdom Bacillati; phylum Actinomycetota; class Actinomycetes; order Kitasatosporales; family Streptomycetaceae; genus Streptomyces; species Streptomyces sp. NPDC001889. The sequence goes on along the minus strand of NZ_JBSFER010000007.1, from coordinate 93,747 downwards.
GAGGTAGAGCAGCGGGGTGTAGTCCTCGTTGGTCTCCTGGTCGACCAGGACCGCGTGGCGCTGGCCGAAGGTGCCGCGCCGGGTGTCCTGGCCGGAGAGCCGGACCGGAGTGCCCTCCATCAGCAGGGAGCCGATGGCCAGCGTCTCGCCCATGCCCCAGTCGATGGTGCCGTCCTCCACGGAGGCGGCGCGCCGCTGCATCTGCGGCATCAGCCGCGGGTGCACCGTGACATGGTCCGGGATGTTCACCTGGGACTCGGCGATCCGCTTCACGATCTCCTGGGAGATCGCGGTGGTCACCGCCACCGGGAACTCCGCCTGCGGGTCCGGGACCAGCGCGGGGGCCGGGTGGCTGGTGGCCTCGCGGACCTCCGCGAAGACCTTCTCCAGCTGCCCCTGGAAGTCCTGGAGCGCCTGCTCCGCCTCTTCCAGGGTGATGTCGCCGCGGCCGATCAGCGACTCGGTGTACAGCTTGCGCACCGAGCGCTTCTTGTCGATCAGCGCGACCATCTGCGGGTTGGTGAACTGCGGGTTGTCGCCCTCGTTGTGACCGCGGCGGCGGTAGCAGATGAGGTCGATCACCACGTCCTTGTTGAACGTCTGGCGGAACTCGAAGGCGAGCCGCGCCACCCGGACGCAGGCCTCCGGGTCGTCACCGTTCACATGGAAGATCGGCGCCTCGATCATGCGGGCCACATCGGTGGCGTACATGGAGGAGCGCGACGACTCCGGGGCGGCGGTGAAGCCGACCTGGTTGTTGATCACGACATGCACGGTGCCGCCGGTGCGGTAGCCCCGGAGCTGCGACATGTTCAGCGTCTCGGCGACGACACCCTGGCCGGCGAAGGCCGCGTCGCCGTGGAGGGCGACCGGCAGGACGGTGAAGTCCGTACCGCCCTTGTTGATGACGTCCTGCTTGGCGCGGGAGACACCCTCCAGGACCGGGTCGACCGCCTCCAGGTGGGAGGGGTTGGCGACCAGCGAGACCTTGATCTGCTCGCCGTCGAGCCCGGTGAAGGTGCCCTCGGCGCCCAGGTGGTACTTCACATCGCCGGAGCCGTGCATCGACTTCGGGTCGAGGTTGCCCTCGAACTCGCGGAAGATCTGCGCGTACGACTTGCCGACGATGTTCGCCAGGACATTGAGCCGGCCGCGGTGGGCCATGCCGATGACGACCTCGTCCAGGCGCGACTCGGCGGCGGAGTCGATGACCGCGTCGAGCAGCGGGATGACGGACTCGCCGCCCTCCAGCGAGAACCGCTTCTGGCCGACGTACTTCGTCTGGAGGAAGGTCTCGAACGCCTCGGCGGCGTTGAGCCTGCGCAGAATCCGCAGCTGCTCCTCGCGCTCGGGCTTCGAGTGCGGGCGCTCCACCCGGTCCTGAATCCACTTGCGCTGCTTGGGGTCCTGGATGTGCATGAACTCGATACCGGTGGTCCGGCAGTACGAGTCGCGCAGCACACCGAGCACATCGCGGAGCTTCATCAGCGACTTGCCGGCGAAACCGCCGACGGCGAACTCGCGCTCCAGATCCCACAGGGTGAGCCCGTGCTCGGTGATGTCCAGGTCGGGGTGCTTGCGCTGGCGGTACTCCAGCGGGTCCGTGTCGGCCATGACATGGCCGCGCACCCGGTAGGAGTGGATCAGCTCGAAGACCCGGGCGGCCTTGGTGACGTCGTCGTCGTGCGAGGCGTCGATGTCCTTGAGCCAGCGGACCGGCTCGTAGGGAATCCGCAGCGCCTCGAAGATGTCGTCGTAGAAGCCCTCCTCGCCGAGGAGGAAGTTCGCCACGACCCGCAGGAACTCGCCGGAGGCGGCGCCCTGGATGACCCGGTGGTCGTAGGTCGAGGTCAGCGTCATGACCTTGGCGATGCCCAGCTTGTTCAGGGTGTCCTGGGAGGTGCCCTGGAACTCGGCGGGGTAGTCCATGGAGCCGACGCCCATGATCACCGACTGGCCGGGCATCAGCCGGGGCACGGAGTGGACCGTGCCGAGGCCGCCGGGGTTGGTCAGCGAGACGGTGACGCCGGTGAAGTCGTCCATCGTCAGCTTGTTGCCGCGGGCGCGGCGGACGATGTCCTCGTACGCCTGCCAGAACTCGAAGAAGTTGAGCGTCTCGGCCTTCTTGATCGCCGCGACGACGAGCTGGCGGTCGCCGTTGGGCTTCACCAGGTCGATGGCGAGGCCGAAGTTGACGTGCTCCGGCTTGACCAGGGTCGGCTTGCCGTCCTTCTCCGCGAAGGAGTAGTTCATCGCCGGCATGGCCTTGAGGGCCTGCACCATGGCGTAGCCGATGAGGTGGGTGAAGGAGACCTTCCCGCCCCGGGCGCGCTTCAGGTGGTTGTTGATGACGATGCGGTTGTCGAAGAGCAGCTTCACCGGGACCGCGCGCACGGACGTCGCCGTGGGCACCTCCAGCGAGGCGTTCATGTTCTTCGCCACGGCGGCGGAGGGGCCGCGCAGGGTCACCAGCTCGGGGCCCTCGCCGCTCGCCTTGGCCGGGGCGGCGGCGGGGGCCGCCTTCGCGGCGGGCTTGGGCGCGGGCGCGGCGGGCGCGGCAGCCGGGGCGGGGGCCGCCTTCGCGGCGGGCTTCGCCGGAGCGGCGGCCTGCGGCGCGGGCGCGGCCTTGGCCGGAGCGGCCGGGGCAGCCGCGGCCGGAGCGGCAGGAGGCGCGGCGGGGCCCGCGCCATTGCCGGCCGCCCGGGGGGCGGGCGTCGCGGGCGCTGTGGCCTGCGGCGTCACGGGAGCCGCCGCGGGGGTGCCCTCGGCGGGTTCCGCCCCGGTGGCGGCGGTGTTCTTGGCACCGGGCTTGTAGTCGGCGAAGAAGTCCCACCAGGCTCGGTCGACCGAATTCGGATCCTGGAGGTACTGCTGGTAGATCTCGTCGACGAGCCACTCATTGGGGCCGAAGGCAGCGGCAGGATCGATGCCCTGCGCGCTTTGGTCGGTCGGAGTACTGGAGTTACTGGGGGACTGAGACGACACGGCGGCAACCGCCCTCTTCCGCTTCACAAGGTGATGGACAGCGGGAATCAAGGCTACGCCTCCCCGGCCGAGAGGTGCAGGCCGGGCGGGCCACAGTCGCGCAAGTCACACCGAAAGACGGGTTTCGGGGCTGGGTATGGCGGGAAATAAGCACGGTTTGCCCTCGCCGCTGGTAAGAGAGACCCGCGCGGCGATCTGCGGTCCGGCCCCGAGGCCCCTGCTGGGGGCCCGGCCTCGCCCGGTGGACACAGAAGGGTTGCTTCCGGTTCGAACCCTACGTCAACCCCGCTGTCCCGGAATCCCCGGCAGGGTGACCTGGATGCGACAGCCCCGCGCCGATTCGGCCACCCCTATCTGTCCGCCGTGGAGATCCACGGCCCAGCGGGCGATGGCCAGGCCGAGCCCCGTGCCGCCGTCGCTGCCCTTGCCGTGCGGCGAGCTGACGGCGCCCCGGTTGAACCGCTCGAAGACCTGGTGGCGCTCCGGCTCCGGAATGCCCGGACCCTCGTCCTCCACTTCCAGCCGCAGCGATTCCGGAAGCGGGCCGCGCCGGGCCCGCACGGTCACCCGGCCGTGCGGCGGGGAGTGCTTCACCGCGTTGTCGATGAGATTCGCCACCACCTGGTGCAGCCGCTCGGCGTCCGCGTGGGCGGTCAGCTCGGGCGGTGAGACGTCCAGGTGCAGATGGACATCCGTACGGGTGTGATGGCCCGACCCGGAGGCCAGCCCCCGCTGGGCCGCCGCCAGGTTCGCCTCCTTCAGCACCCCGGAGAGATACGGCCACACCTCGAAGCGGCGGGCCCGCAGCGGTACGACCCCGTTGTCCAGCCGGGAGAGGTCGAGCAGGGTCTCCACGAGCCGGCCCAGTCTCTCCGTCTGCCTCAGCGCGGTCCGCATGGTCTCCGGGTCGGCGGCGGACACCCCGTCCACCACGTTCTCCAGGACGGCCCGGAGCGCGGCGATCGGGGTGCGCAGCTCGTGCGAGACATTGGCGACCAGCTCCTTGCGGTGCCGGTCGACCGCCTCCAGGTCGTCCGCCATCAGATTGATGGTGGACGCCAGGTCCCCCAGCTCGTCCCGGCGGTCCGCGCCCCGCACCCGCCGGGTGAAGTCCCCGTGCGATATCCCCTTGGCCACCCGGTTCATCTCGTCCAGCGGCGCCGTCAGGCCGTGCGCCACGAACTGGGTGATCAACAGGGTGGCGATCACCGAGAAGACCGTGATGAAACGCAGCTCGGTGGAGGTGCGCAGGGCGACGAGCAGCAGGCCGGTGGTGATGAAGACCGAGACGACGACCAGGGTGCCGAGCTTGGTCTTGATCGAGATGGAGACCGACCTGCGGGGCTGCTGCTCCTGGCACCGCCTCATGGCGCCGGCGTCTCCAGCGCGTAGCCGACGCCGTGGACGGTACGGATGCGCTCGGCGCCGATCTTGCGGCGCAGGGCCTTGATGTGGCTGTCCACGGTCCGGGTGCCGGAGGCGTCCGCCCAGTCCCAGACCTCCGCGAGCAGCTGCTCCCGGGAGAGGACCGCGCGCGGGGTGTTGGCCAGGCAGACCAGCAGATCGAACTCGGTCGGGGTCAGATGCACGTCCTCGCCCCGGACCCTGACCCGGCGCTGGGCGTGGTCGATCTCCAGCTCGCCCAGGCGCAGGATGCCGCTGCGGGGGGTGACGGCGGCGAGCGCGGCCCGCTCCACCCGGCGCAGCAGCACATGCACCCGCGCGGCCAGCTCCCGCATCGAGAACGGCTTGGTCATGTAGTCGTCGGCGCCGACCCCGAGCCCGACCAGCATGTCGGTCTCGTCGTCCCGCGCGGTGAGCATCAGCACCGGGACCGGCCGCTGGGCCTGCACCCGGCGGCAGACCTCCAGCCCGTCGAAGCCGGGGAGCATCACATCGAGCACCATCAGATCGGGCTGCCATGCCTCGGCCGCGTCGACCGCGGCGGGCCCGTCGGCGGCGGTCTGCACCAGAAAGCCCTCGGCCCGCAGCCGTGCGGCGATGGCGTCGACGATGGTGGTGTCGTCCTCGACGACCAGCACCCGGCGCTGGGCGCCGGGCGTGGCCGCCGCGCCGTTCTGGGTGGAGTGTGTCTGTTCCATCGCCCGCCCCTGTAAGCGCTCTCACGAACCGTGTGCGCTTGGTAGATCTGTGGTCTGTGTGTTGTAGCTCAGCAGCGTAAAGGCAGTTGGACGGTCCGGGCTACGCAGGCCGGACGGCGAGGTGGACCACGTCCGGGGCGCCTCGGGCAACCCGGATCTCTTCGGTTCTTACCCCGGTGAAACCGGCATTCCGCAAGGTATCTTCGAAAGCGGGGGAGGGTTTCGCGGACCACACGGCGAGCACTCCGCCCGGTTCCAACTTCTCCGCGCACAGGGCGAGTCCGGCCGGGGAGTAGAGGTTCTCGTTGTCGTCGGTGACGGTCCAGTCGGGGCCGTTGTCGATATCCAGACAGAGGGCGTCATAGCGGGCGCCGGGGGAGCGGAGGTGGGTCAGCAGATCAGTGCGGAGGATCACGCTTCTCGGGTCGGCGAGGGCGGGGCCGGAGAACCGGCCCAGGGGGCCGGAGACATGCCAGTCGATGATGGCCTGTTCTCGCTCCACGACGGCGATATGTCGCCAATGGGGGTTATTGGCGGCGTGGGCGAGGGAGAAGCCGACCCCGAGACCGCCGATGAGGAGTGAGGGGCGGTGGGCCGGGGAGCGGGTGCGGAGGGCGTGGTGGGCGGCGTCGATGAGAAGGCGCTCGGAGCGGCCGTCGGAGGTGTCCATCAGGAAGCAGCCGTTGGCGATGATCTCGTGGTGGTCGCCGTGGCGGCGGAGGACGACTTCGCCGTGGGGGCCTTGGCGGCGGTCGAGGACGACGGGGGCGCTGTGGGGCATGGGACCTCCGGTCCGGGGGGCGGTGGGGCTCATGCTGGTGTCCCCACCCGCCCGGGGCAACCGATTTCAGCCACCTTCACCCGCAGCGGGGCACGAGTGCCCGCCTGCCGGGCCCCGTCCCCGAGAACCCGCGCGTCTCCAGCCCGTCCGGGGGTACCTCCCGGAGGCGGATCTGGGGGAGTTCGAGGACGGACCCCGGTCCACAGGTTCCCGCACGCTGCGGGCCCGGGTCGGGGGCCGGCCCCCGAACCCCCGCTCCTCAATCGCCGGAGGGGCTGGGGTGGTGCTCCTCAATCGCCGGAGGGGCTGGGGTGGTGCTGCTCAATCGCCGGAGGGGCTGGGGTGGTGCTGCTCAACCGCCGGAGGGGCGGGGGTGGAGGGTGGAGAGGGAGGCTCCTGTGGTGAAGAGGGCGGCGGCTGTCAGGGCGGCGGTGAGATCCCCCTCCGCACGGGCCGCCCAACCCCACACCGCCCCCACATCCCCCACCCCCAGAAACACCACCCCCAGATACCCCAGCGGCACCACCCAGCTCAGCCGAGCCCCCACCACCCTCACCCCCAGGGCCGCCAGCCCCGCCGCCCCCACCGTGTTCCGGGCCATCGCCTCCGCGCCGAGCACCACCGGGGTCCCCGGGTCCGGGCCGGGGCGGATGGTCTCCGGGGCCACCAGGGCCAGCGCGAGGGAGGCGAGGGCGGTGAGGGCGACCAGATGGGAGAGGCGGCGCGGCCACCACGGCGCGACCGCCGTCCGGTCCAGCTCACCGCCGGGGGTGTGGAAGCTCGTCCCGATCGCCGCCGCCGCGACCAGCGGCGCGAGCGCCACCAGCGGGAGGACGGGCTCCGGGCCCCCGGACCCCCACCAGGCCACGAAGGCGGCGGTCGCGGCGAGCACCCCCACCACCCCGGGCAGCCCGCGCGAACGGACGTACAGCATCGGCCCCGCCCACGCGCTCACAGCGCGGGCACCCGGCTCGGGTCGCACACCGCGACCGTCGCGAAGTACCGCGAGAGCCAGGCCCCGCGCTCCTCCCCGCCCATGCCCTCCAGCGCGCCCAGCGCCTCCTCGAACCTCTTCAGCTCCGCCCTGGCCCGGGCGATCTCCGCCTTGTCCCCACCGGCCTCCACCCACTCCAGCGCGGAGCCGTAGGCGGCGGGCCTCGGCACCAGCCACTCCACGACGGCCGAGTCGACCGCCCGCACCCGCTCGTCCTCGTACCGGTCGGCGCAGGGCTCCCCCATGCCGCTCGCGCTCATACCGGTCAGCTCCTGGGCGGCCTCCCGTGCGTAGATCTCCGGGTCGGTCAGCTTCCCCCGGACGACGACCCAGCCCAGCGGGCTGATCATGGGCAGCCTCGCCTCCCCGGGCCCCGGGTCCCGGCGCAGGTCGGAGAAGCGGACCGGCAGGTTCTCCACCCCCTCCAGCCGGGTGGTGATCCGGGACAGGGCGTCCCGCACCTCCGGCAGCATGCCGGGGTGGAGCGCGTTCACACAGATCGCCGGCCGGACCGATGTGTCGCACACCTGCCGCTGGGAGAGCGGGTCCGGGCGCCACATGCCGTCCCCGGTCCGGGCGATCAGCACCCCCGCGACGACGGCCGCCGCCAGCGGCACCAGCGCCGTGTACCGGCGGCGGGCCGCGTGGGCGAGGACCGCGGCCCCCGCCAGCCCGCCCGCCCACACCATCGCCGCCGGCGGCTGCCACCAGACCGAGACCGCCTCGTCCATGAGTCCCTCGGCGCCGTACGGGATCAGATGCCGGGCGCCGTGCGTCCCGAGGGTCAGCTGTCCGAAGGCGAAGGGCGTGAGGACGCCCAGCAGCGGAGCGGTGAGCCGCCGGCGCACCCGGGCGCCGATGGCGTACCCGATCAGGCCCATCGCCGCGATGAAGACGGCGTCCGCGAGCGGCGCGAGCGGGTCGGGCCGGCCCGCCGAGGTGTACGGCAGACAGGCCAGCAGCGCGGCGGCGGCGCCGAGGAGGAAGACCCCGGCCGGCCAGAGCGCCGTGGGCAGCGCCGCCATCAGCGTCCGCGCGAGCGGCCCCCGGGCGGAGGCCGCGAGCAGATCGCCGGTGCGCCGCCGCAGCTCCCGCTGCCCCTGCCAGCACCCCGCCGCCAGAGCCAGCGGGCCCACGAACACGCTGGCCACGGCCCGCAGCAGCTCCAGGGTGGCGGTCCAGCTGCCCTGCCACTCCTGCGACTTGGTCCACAGCGGGATCGCCACCGCGAGCAGCGCGGCGGCCCCGGCCCAGGGCGCGGACCCCCGCAGCAGCTCACTGCGGAGCGGATGCGCCCGCCGTGCCCGGCCGCCCCCGCCGCCGGAGACCCCGCTCATCGCGGAACCCCCGCCCCGACGGCGGCGCGGGACAGCCCCGGGTCCCAGGGGTCGGTGTGCCTCATCGCCCCGCCTCCGCGCCCGCGCCCCGGTGGGCGCGGAGCGCCGCCGTGTATCCCCGCTCGATCCCGCTGACCGCGTCCCCGGACGGCGCCCCGCCCAGCTCCGTCAGCTCCTCGGTGCTGCCCCGGTAGGCCACCCGCCCCGACTCGATCAGGGTCACCCGGCCGCACGCCGCCGCCACGTCCTCCACCAGATGGGTGGAGACGATCACGGTGGCCGAGGTCCCCACCTCCCGGAGCAGCGCCCGGAACTCCACCCGCTGCTCCGGGTCGAGCCCGGCCGTGGGCTCGTCCAGCAGCAGCAGCTCCGGTTCGTTCACGATCGCCTGGGCGATCCCCACCCGGCGGACCATGCCGCCCGACAGGGTCCGTACCTTCGCGTCGATACGGTCCGCGAGTCCGACCCGCTCCACCGCCGTCTCCACCGCGCCGGGCACCGTGTCCGGCGCCATCTCCTTCAGCCAGGCGATGTACGACACGAACTCCCGGACGGTGAAACCGGGGTAGAAGCCGAACTCCTGCGGCAGATACCCCAGCCGCCGCCGCACCTCCGCGCGCTCCCGGTGCGCCGACACATCGCGGCCCAGCAGCTCGACCCGGCCGGCCGCGGGTGCCGCGACCGTCGCCAGGACACGGATCAGCGAGGTCTTGCCGGCGCCGTTCGGGCCGAGGAGCCCGTGCACCCCCCGGTCGAATTCCAGCGCGACCGCGTCGAGCGCGACCGTTCTGCGGTGCCGGACGGTCAGCCCGTCCACTCTCACCGGCGTACTCACACTCGCTCCAGGTGGTCGAAGGATGAACGGCGTACGGCGAGCAGCGCCCCGCACACCACGGCCGCCGCCGCGAAGCCGCCCTGGGTGGCCGGGCCGGAGACATGGCGGGCCAGCTCGGCCCCCAGCTCTCCCGGCATGGCGCCCTGCGCGGTGGACAGGATCAGCGCGCTCCAGCCCCCGGCCAGCACGGAGGCCGCGACCCGGCAGCCGATCCAGGAGCCCAGGGCCAGCGCGGCCAGGGTCAGCGCGAGCCCCGGCAGCAGCCAGGCCCCCGGGCCCGGTGCCCCGGAGCCGCCCGGGGAGCGGGGCAGCAGCGCCCCGGCAGCGGTCAGCAGCGGGACGCTCACCACCAGCACCGCCGCCGTGCGGGTCAGCAGCAGCCGCAGCCCCCCGGAGGGGGTGGCGGCGGTGATCTCGTACAGGGGGTCGGCGTGTCTGCCGTACGACAGCGCCACCCCGGCGGGCGGGAGCGCGGGCGAGAGCGCCAGCAGCAGCGGTCCCGTGCCGTCGAAGCCTGCTCCGTACGCCAGGAGGAGCGCGCCCGCGATCACCAGCGCCAGCGCCAGCAGCCAGGAGCCGCGCAGCGCGGGCCCCGCCGCCCACATCACCCGCGCGGCCCGGCCCACCCCGGCGGGGCGCGGTGCCGGTACGGGCCGGGGGCGCGGGGCCGTCTCGGCCAGGACGGCCTCCCGGACCAGGCCGAGCACGGGACCGGCGGCGCCCGCGCGCACCGCGCCGGAGACCCGGGCGGCGCACGGCCCGCACTTCTCGACGTGCGTCTCCAGCGACCAGGCGTCGGGTTCGGTCACCGTGCCCCGCGCGTACTCCCCGGCGAGGCGCTCGCTCACATGCCAGCCGCCCATGCCGCCCGTGCCCTTCGTGCCGCTCGTTCCCTTCGTGCCGCCCGTGTCGTTCGTACCGCTCATGCCGTGCCTCCCAGCGGGCCGGTCTCCGGGGCGAGCAGGTCCAGTGCGGCGCGCAGTTCGCGCCGGGCCCGCAGGGCGCGGGTCTTGACGGTGCCCTCGGGTATCCCCAGCACCCGGGCGGCCTCGCGGGTGGTCAGCCCGTCGATGACGGTGGCGCGCAGGACCTCGCGCAGCTCCGGGGAGATCCGGTCGAGCGCGGCGCCCACATCCCCGTACTCCAGACCGGCGAGCACCCGGTCCTCCGCCGACGGCACGCTCGGTGACCACGCGGGTCCGGGGCGCGGGCGGCCGGCCCTCGCGTGTGCCCGCTGGGCGTCGACCAGCCGGCGGGCGGCGATCACCCAGAGCCAGCCGCCCGCCTCGCCGCCCCGGTGGGAGGCGGCGGAGCGCCAGACGGTGACGAAAGTGTCCTGGAGCACCTCGCGCACGGTCTCCGGGTCGGGGCAGCGGCGGGCGAGCCGGGCGTGCAGCCAGCCCGCGTGGCGGTCGTAGAGCGCGGCGAGCGCGTCGGCGTCACCCCGGGTGACGGCGCGGAGCAGCGCCGCGTCGTCCCGCGCGCCGTCGGCCTCGGTGTCTCCCCTCGCGGGGCGGGTCCATCTCACACCCCTCTATCGCGCGCGGAGGTGCGTCCGGTTCTCGGCCGGCCCGCTCCGGGGTGATCGCTCACAGCGAACACGGGGGCGGGAACATCCGGGCGGCCCCATGCATTGAGTCCACATAGCTCAACTTCACTGCCTAAGGGGAGATCATGGCTGCTGAGTCCCAGACCGTCACACCGCTCACCCTGCCCGTGCTGCCCCTCGACGACGAGGTCGTGCTGCCCGGAATGGTGGTGCCGCTCGACCTGACCGACACCGAGGTGCGGGCCGCGGTGGAGGCCGCGCAGGCGCTCCACCCCACCGGTGGCAGCAAGCCGCAGGTGCTGCTTGTTCCGCGAGTGGACGGGAACTACGCGGCGATCGGCGTGCTCGGCAGCGTCGAGCAGGTCGGACGGCTCTCCGACGGCGACCCCGGCGCGCTCATCAGGGGCGTCGGCCGGGTGCGCATCGGCGCGGGCACCACCGGACCCGGAGCGGCGCTCTGGGTCGAGGGCACCAGGATCGACGAATCCGTCCCCGCCCCGCTGCCCGGGCAGCTCACCGAGCTGGTCACCGAGTACAAGGCCCTGGCCACCGACTGGCTCAAGCGCCGCGGCGCCTGGCAGGTCGTGGACCGGGTGCAGCAGATCGACGATGTGTCCCAGCTCGCGGACAACGCGGGTTACTCGCCGTTCCTGAGCACCGCCCAGAAGATCGCGCTCCTGGAGACCGCCGACCCGGTCGCCCGGCTCAGGCTCGCCACCGAGCAGATCCGCGAGCACCTCGCGGAGCAGGATGTCGCCGAGTCCATCGCCAAGGACGTCCAGGAGGGCGTCGACAAGCAGCAGCGCGAGTTCCTGCTGCGGCGCCAGCTCGACGCGGTCCGCAAGGAGCTGCGCGAGCTGAACGGCGAGGCGGAGGGCGAGGAGTCCGACGACTACCGGGCCCGGGTCGAGGCCGCCGATCTGCCCCCGCGTGTGCGCGAGGCCGCGCTCAAGGAGGTCGAGAAGCTGGAGCGCTCCAGTGACCAGAGCCCCGAGGGCTCCTGGATTCGCACCTGGCTCGACACCGTTCTCGAACTGCCGTGGAACGAGCGCACCGAGGACGCGTACGACATCCAGGGCGCGAAGACCGTCCTCGACGCCGAGCACGCGGGCCTGGAGGATGTGAAGGAGCGGATCACCGAGTACCTCGCGGTGCGCAAGCGCCGCACCGACCGGGGGCTCGGCGTGGTCGGCGGGCGGCGCGGCGGCGCGGTGCTCGCGCTCGTGGGCCCGCCCGGGGTGGGCAAGACCAGCCTCGGCGAGAGCGTCGCGCACGCGATGGGGCGGAAGTTCGTCCGGGTCGCGCTCGGCGGTGTCCGGGACGAGGCGGAGATCCGCGGCCACCGGCGCACCTACGTCGGAGCGCTGCCGGGCCGGATCGTCCGGGCGGTCAAGGAGGCCGGGTCGATGAACCCGGTGGTGCTGCTGGACGAGATCGACAAGGTCGGCTCGGACTTCCGGGGCGACCCGGCGGCGGCCCTCCTCGAAGTGCTGGACCCGGCGCAGAACCACACCTTCCGCGACCACTACCTGGAGGTCGAGCTCGATCTGAGCGATGTGGTCTTCCTGGCGACGGCGAATGTGCTGGAGGCCATTCCGGAGGCGCTGCTCGACCGGATGGAGCTGGTGCGGCTGGACGGCTACACCGAGGACGAGAAGGTCGTCATCGCCCGGGACCACCTGCTCCCGCGCCAGCTGGAGCGGGCGGGGCTGGAGAGCGGGGAGGTCGTTCTGGAGGACGCGGCGCTGCGGCGGCTCGCGGGGGAGTACACCCGTGAGGCGGGCGTCCGCAATCTGGAGCGCTCCATCGCCAGGCTGCTGCGCAAGGTGGCGGCCCAGCACGAGCTGGGCGACCGGGAGCTGCCGTTCACGATCGGAGCGGAGGAGCTGCGCCCGCTGATCGGCCGGCCGCACCATGTGCCCGAGTCCGCGCAGGACCCGGCCGAGCGCCGGACCGCGGTGCCCGGGGTGGCCACGGGGCTGGCGGTCACCGGGGCGGGCGGCGATGTGCTCTTCGTGGAGGCGTCGCTGGCCGATCCGGAGACGGGCGCGTCGGGACTGACCCTCACGGGGCAGCTCGGCGATGTGATGAAGGAGTCGGCGCGGATCGCGCTGAGCTTCCTGCGGTCGCACGGTGCGGAAGCGGAGCTTCCGGTGGCGGATCTCAAGGACCGGGGTGTGCACATCCACTTCCCGGCGGGCGCGGTGCCGAAGGACGGGCCGAGCGCGGGGATCACGATGACGACGGCGCTGGCGTCGCTGCTGTCGGGGCGGCCGGTGCGGACGGATGTGGCGATGACGGGGGAGGTGTCGCTGACGGGGAGGGTGCTGCCGATCGGTGGGCTGAAGCAGAAGTTGCTGGCGGCGCACCGGGCGGGGATCACCACGGTGGTGATTCCGAAGCGGAACGAGGCGGATCTGGATGATGTTCCCGCGGAGATCCTCGATGGGCTGGAGGTTCACCCGGTGACCGATGTCCGCCAGGTCCTCTCCATCGCCCTGACCCCGGCGGCCCTCCCGATCCCGGCGGCGGCCTGACCCCGACGGCCCCGGGGGCCCGCGCCGTGCGGGTGTCCCGGGGTGCGGGGTCTGTTCTCAAGCGCCGGACGGGCTGACATGCGCGGCCCCGGGTGTCCCGGGTGCGGGTCGCCCTCGAACTCCCCCAGAGGTGCCTCCGGGAGGTGCCCCGGCTTGGTTTGCCCGGCTTCGGGTGGGGCGAGGTGTAAGCCTGGCCTCCTCGGTGTCCGAGTCGTCGCTCTCCCGCTGCGCCGGGTGTTTGCGCTGCGACTCAGCCTCGCCGGCGTGTGAGGCGCGGGGGTTCGGGGGCCGGCCCCCGACCGTGGCCCGCGGCGTGCGGGCACCCGTGACCCGGGGGGTGTCCTCGTGTGGCGGATGGGCGTGAGGGGCGGAGGGGAGAATGGGGGGATGGACACCAGTGCTCGGGGCAGCCGGGCGCAGGAGCTGCGGGCGGACTGCGCCAACTGCTCCGGGCTCTGCTGCGTCGCCCTCCCCTTCTCCGCCTCCGCCGACTTCGCCCTCGACAAGAAGGCCGGCACCCCCTGCCCCAACCTCACCGCCGACTCCCGCTGCGGCATCCACACCCGTCTGCGCCGGAGCGGCTTCCCCGGCTGCACGGTCTACGACTGCTTCGGCGCCGGCCAGAAGGTCACCCAGGTGACCTTCGCGGGCCGCGACTGGCGGGATTCCCCGGCCGCCACCGACGCGGTCCTCGCGGTCTTCCCCGTCGTCCGGCAGCTCCAGGAACTCCTCTGGTACCTGACCGAGGCGCTCACCCTCCCGCCCGCCCGCGCCCTCCACCCCGCCCTGCGGGAGCTGCTCGACGAGACCGGGGCGCTCACCCTGCTCGGCCCCGGCGAGCTGGCCGGGCTCGATGTGGGCGCGCACCGGGAGCGGGTCAATGTGCTGCTCCTGCGCGCCAGCGAGCTGGTGCGCGCCGGTGTCCCCGGGCGGCGGAGGAAGGACCGCAGGGGAGCCGACCTCATGGGGGCCCGCCTCAGGGGCGCCGATCTGCGCGGGGTGAGCCTGCGGGGCGCGTATCTCATCGCCGCCGACCTCTCGGGGGCCGATCTGCGCCGGGCCGACCTCATCGGCGCCGATCTGCGGGCCGCCGACCTCTCCGGCGCCGATCTGTCGGAGGCCTTCTTCCTCACCCAGCCGCAGGTCAACGCGGCCCGGGGCGACTCCTCGACCCGGCTCCCGGGGACGCTGGACCGCCCCGCGCACTGGTCCTGACCCGGGACAGGGACAGGGACCGGGCACGGGGCGGTGCCGGCCGGCGCCGGACGGCCGCTCAGCCGTTCGCGAGGGCCACGACCCGGTCGTAGGCCCCGTTGAACTTGTTGTGGTCGCCCACGATCGGCCCGGACGAGGTGTACTGCCACATCGTCTGGAACCCCCACCCGGCCGGAAGCGTCCCGGGGGTGGTGTTGTAGCGGGCGATCCACAGCGGACTGCTCGCCCCGAAGCCGGCGTAGTTGCCGGTGCACTGGGTCCACCAGCTGGTGGCGGTGTAGATCACGGCGTCCCGGCCGGTGCGTGCCTTGTACCGGTTGAGGAAGTCCCTGATCCAGCTCACCATCGCCGACTGCGACTTGCCGTAGCAGGCGTCCCCGTACGGGTTCCACTCGATGTCGAGGGCGCCCGGCAGGGTCCTGCCGTCCCGGCTCCAGCCGCCGCCGTTGCTGACGAAGTAGTCGGCCTGGGCGGCACCGGTCGCCGTGTCGGGGGTGGCGAAGTGGTACGCGCCCCGGACCATGCCGATGTCGTACGAGCCGTTGTACTGCTGGGTGAAGTACGGGTTCTTGTAGTAGGTGCCCTCCGTGGCCTTCACATAGGACCACTTCACGCCGCTGCTCCACAGCGCCGACCAGTTGACGTTGCCCTGGTGGCTGGAGACGTCGACGCCTTCCGTCTGGGCGGCGCGGTTCCCGCGCGGCAGACCTCCCTGGCCGTCGTGCTCGATGACACCCATGCCCAGATAGGCGGAGCCCCGTGGGGGAGTGTCGGTCGCGCCGGCGGAGCCGGGGAGGGTGAGGAGGAGGGAGAGGACCGCGAGAAGGGCGCCGGCCGCTGCCAGGAGCGAGCGGCGGGGTCTTCCCGACGAGCTGAGGGGGACGGTCGTTCCGGATCTGTGCACGGTCATAGCGTGCCTCCGCGGACCTTGGGTGGGGGGATGTGACGATCCGACGACATGCCCGCGATGGAGCAATATGGTGTGGACATGCCATATGCGAAGCTACGCGCGGAGAAAGCCCCGTGGAAGGGGTGCGGGGTGCCGCCGATGGTCTACGCCTGCGAAATACTGGACGAGCTGCGGCAATGGACGCCGGTGGCGGAAACTTTCAGGATTCGGAAAGCGTACGAGGGGTGCTGACGTGCACAGAAGCGGTATGGGAAGGGAAGCCGGCCCCCAGGGCGAGAGTGGTGTGGACCACGTATTCCTCGCCCTGGAACGGGAGTTGGCCGTCTTCCACCGCCGCGCCAGGGCCTCGTCGGGCGAGATGGCCCGTCAGCTCCACCCCGATCTGGAGGCCGCCGCCTACGGACTGCTCGTACGCCTGGAGGAGTCCGGGTCGCTGCGCGCCACCGACCTCGCCGGGTACTTCGGCGTCGGCAAGGCGACGATGAGCCGGCAGCTGCGGGCGCTGGAGGAGCTGGGTCTCGTGGTCCGGGAACCCGACCCGGCGGACGGCCGGGCCTCACTCGTACGGCTCACCGAAGAAGGTCTGGAGCGGTTCCGCCGAGTGAGGGACGCGCGCCGCGAGCGCTATGTCGCCAAGCTCGCCGGCTGGGACCGGGGGGAGATCGCGGAGCTGGCCCGGCTGCTCCATCAGCTGAACAGCCGGTCCGAGGACTGACCGCCGGGGCCCGCGGCCCTCCGGCGCGGCCTCACAGCTCCGCGAAGACGGCCGTCGCGTCGTCGTGGCGCTTGCCGCGGACCGCCCCCTCCCGCTCCGGCGCCGACTCCGCCTCCCGCACCCGGTCGATCAGCCCCTGCGCGCCCTCCTCCCGCAGCACCCCGAGCGCCTGCGCCCAGTCGCCCCGCCCGAACATGTCCACCCAGCGCGAGGCGCCGTCCGTCAGCGCGGCCACCGAGCGCACGCCGGCGCGCGCGGTGCGCCCGGTCACGGCGCGGGCGGCCACCCCGGGGTCGGCCGCGGCCGTGAAGAACCCGCCCTCCGCGTTCCGCAGCGCGTCCGCCGACGCGTGGGTGCGCAGCGCCTCGCGGGGGAGCCGGTCCAGCCGGTCGTCCAGGACCGCGCGCACCGAGCCGTCCGGCGCCTCGATCAGCAGGGTCGAGTCCGAGAGCACCAGATACTCCACATCGCCCGACGGGTCGCCCCAGCGGACGAGGACGACCGTTGCTTGCGGAGTTCGAACGTGAGAAAGGTCACAGCTCTTCCGGTGGGCGTCGGCGGTGCGCCGGATTGCCGCGGAGAGAATCCCGGCCAGGGGCGTATCCGGCCGAGAAGCGGACAGTTCGAGCAGTGCGCCGCCGAGCCGGGCGGTAAACCAGGGGACCGGGTGCACGCAGCCGCAGTCGCCCGTCGGGGGAGTCACCCCGTCCAGCACCACGAGCGATCCACCCTGGCCGGACGCTGGCAGGGCCACGGATGCCCAGTCCTCGTTGGGGCGTTCGGGTGAACTCGGCGAAGTGGCCAGATCCATACGCATGGGCCCCAGTCTGCACGATGTGTTCACGGCGCCTGCACACCTGCACAAGCTGTCCGTACGAGCAGGTCAGAGGCTGTTCGAAAGGCCTGACGGGTCATCGGGCCGTGCTGCGGGCGCGCATCCTGCCAAAGCCCGGCCGGAAGATCCAGTCAGTGCCCGCCGGAGGCCCTTGATCGCCACCGAGAGGAGTTGTTTGCCAACTCCCCAGTGATGTTCACTCGTTCAGGTGGCGGAGCGGCCGACTGTGCGCCCCCCTCCCAAAAGCACTGGAATGGTCTTATGTCGTGCCAGGGGTGGGATCATGTGTGTGACCGGTCGTCATCTCTGCTCCGTGTTTCAGAGGGTGGACGAGTCAAGCAGGATTGCGAGCACCGGTGCAGAAGAAGCGGCCTCAGGCCCCCCTGGTCCCTGAGACGTATCCGGCACAGGGCCCCTCGCCGGTCCCTGTCGCCTCCGGCCGGGCCAAGCGGGTGCGCGGCCGGCTGGTCACAGGAGTCGCCGTCGTCAGCCTGGTGGTGATCGGCGCCGGCGCCCCCGGTGTCCTCGCCGGCTCCGGAGAGCTCCGCGAGTCCCAGCGACTGGTCACCCTCGCCCAGCTCAACCGGCAGGCCGTCACCCTCGCCCACTCGCTCTCCGACGAGCGCGACGAGGTCACCGCGTACATCGCCGCCGGACGGGACGAGCAGCAGGGCCCCCGGAAGGAGCGGCGCCAGGTCACCGACGCCCGCAGCGCCCGCGTCGACCGGCAGATAGACGAGATCCGGGGCACCATCCCGGACGACCGCGCCGACCTCCGCCGCGAGCTGGCCACCGTCCCCTCGGTCCGGCGCACCGCCATGACCGGCAAGGGCTCGGCGATGGAGGCCCACCGGGCGTACACCGCCGTCATCGGCTCCCTCCAGGCCCTCGCCGACGAGCTGGCCGACGCGTCCCCGCCGCGCGCCTCCGGAGCCGCCCGGGCCGCCCGCGCCTCCGCCGAGCTGGGCCTCGCCGTCGAGCAGGCGTCGGCCACCCGGGGGCTGCTGCTGGCCGCCCTCGCCGTGCCGGCCCCGGAGCCCGTCACCGAGATCGACCCGATCACCGGACTGCCGGTCGAGACGGAGAGCGACGAGGGCAAGGCCGCCACCGAGGCCCGCGACGGGCTCAGCGCCGCCGCCCAGCAGGCCCGGGTGCGCGAGCTGGCCGCCCTCGCCGACTTCGACCAGGCCGCGGGCAAGGACGCCCGCGACTCGCTCGCCGCCACCGTCACCGGTGCCGAGGTGAAGTCCGCCGAGACCTACCTCTCCCGCCTCACCGACCAGCCCCGGCTCTCCGACAGCGACCGCGAGGCGGGGCAGGAGCGGCTGGAGGCCGCGCTCACCGCCCGGATCGACCAGATGCGCGGCGTCGAGTCCTCCCTGGCCTCCGAGCGGATCACCGGTCTGGAGACCCTCCGGGACGACGATGTCACCGCCCTGGAGATCCAGGTCGCGGTCCTCGGCGGTCTGGTGCTGCTCTCCATCGGCGTCTCCGCCGCTGTCGCCCGCACCCTCACCCGTCCGCTCGCCGTGCTCCGGATCGGCGCCGCCCGTCTCGCGGCCGCCCCCGAGACCGAGGAGCCCGTCGGCTTCACCGGGCGCAACGACGAGTTCGCCCAGGTCGTCCGCTCCCTCAACACCCTCCACGGCCGGGTGCGCGAGCTGTCCGCCCGCGCCGGGGCCATCGAGAGCGACCGCGCCGAGGCCAACGCCTCCCGCGACGTGCTCGCCGCGAAGCTCTCCGCCGCCCGTGCCGAGCTGCGCGAGAACACCGGCGAGCTGACCGCGGAGCTGCGCCGGCTGCGGCACACCGTGGACCACACCTTCGTCAATCTCTCGCTGCGCACCCTCGGACTGGTCGAGCGTCAGCTCGGTGTCATCGAGAAGCTGGAGGAGCGCGAGCAGGACCCGGAGCGCCTGGCCACCCTCTTCAAGCTCGACCACATGGCCACCGTCATGCGCCGCCACAGCGAGAACCTGCTGGTTCTCGCGGGCCATGAGCACGGCCACGGGCATGTCGGGGCGGTGCCGCTGGTGGATGTGCTGCGGGCCGCCGTTAGCGAGATCGAGCGGTACGAGCGGGTGGTCATCCAGTCCCTGCCGCCGCACTCCCAGGTCGCCGGGTTCGCCGCAGACGACCTCAGCCATCTGATAGCCGAGCTGCTGGAGAACGCCACCTCCTTCTCGCCGCCGGACGCCCAGGTCGAACTGTCGGGCTGGCTCCTGGAGAGCGGTGAGGTGATGCTCTCCGTGCAGGACGGCGGCATCGGGATGACCGCCGGGCGCCTCGCCGAGCTGAACGCCCGTCTGGAGGACCCCCAGTCGTACGAGATGGCTCCCTCCGGCGGTGACGCGGAGGGCCTCGGGCTGCGGGTGGCCGGGCTGCTGGCCGAGCGGCACGGTGTCCGGGTGCAGTTGCGCGAGCAGGCGCAGGGTGGGGTCACCGCCGTGGTGGTGCTGCCGCAGGGCCTGCTGCCCAAGGAGCTTCCCGGGGATGGTCCGGCGTCGATGTCGGACACCGGCTCCACTCCGGTCGGGCTCCCCGGGTCGGTGGCGGAGGCCAACTCCAACGCGCTTCCTCCGGCGCCCCGCCACTCCCTTCCGTCCACCGACCCGGTGGTGGCTGCGGCGGAGGCGGCGGTGAGGGCGTCGGAGACGTCCGCCGCCCCCGAGACGGACGGGCCGCCGGTGGATTCGGCCGGTCCGGCGTTCGAGGACGGTCCCCGGGCCACGGGTGCCGGCGCGGTGCGGGCTCCGGTCGGGGGCCTGCCCCCGAACCCCCGCGCCTCAAACGCCGGCGAGGCTGGCTTTGACCGGGCGACCGGTGCGGCCGGGGAGACCCGGGCCTCCGGTGAGGCGGGGTTGCCCCGGGCTTCCGGGGCGGCTGGGTTCGACCGGGCGACCGGTGCGGCCGGGGTGCCTCAGGCTGCCGGTGAGGCTCCTGGTGCGGTGGGCGTTCGCCACTCCGTGAGTCCGGGCACTCCGGCCCGTCCTGCGCCCGGGGGCGATGAGCCGGTGGATTCAGCCCGTCCGGCGTTTGAGGACGGACCCCGGGCCACGGGTGCCGGCGCGGTGCGGGCTCCGGCCGGGGACGGGGCCGAGGCCACCGGTGAAGCCGACTCCCATGGGCGCACCCCCGACGGAGTCGACGAACCCACCTTCACCATGCGCCTCCCCGAGGCACCCACCCCCCACGACGTCGATGCGCACGGCGCATCGTCCGCACACCCCACGGCCGCGGCCCATCCATCCGCGACCGAGTCCGAGCGGGCCGGGGAACCCGCTCGGGCCGTGGCTCCCGAGCCGGCGGCGGGCGCCGCGCCCGTCTGGGACCGCGTCACCGACAAGGGCCTGCCCAAGCGCACGCCCAAGGTCGTCAAGCCCGCCGCGGCACCCGGTGAGCGCACCGGCGGCGTCGACGCCGACGCCCTCCGCCGCAGGCTGGGGGGATTCCAGCGAGCCGCCGACAAGGGCCGCCAGGAAGCCGAGGCGGAGATCACGCGCACGGCACCCGAAGAAGCGGGGGACACAGTCGAGGAGGCACGCAGTTGACTGCGACCGGCACGTTCGGCCTGAGCAGTGAGGCCCGCAATCTGCACTGGTTGCTGAGCAATCTGGTGGAGGAGGTGCCTGGTCTGCGCTCGGTCGCCGTCGTCTCGTCCGACGGACTGCTGCTGCTGTCCTCGGACCCGGCGCAGAACACCCCCGCCCCGGCGGCGGTGACCACGGCCCAGGACGGCCCCAAGGGCTCCAGCGCCGATCTCGCCACCATCGTCTCGGGCATCGGCAGCCTCACCATCGGCGCCGCCCGGCTGATGGAGGGCGGGGGCGTCAAACAGACCATGGTCGCCATGGAGGGCGCCTGCGTGTTCATCATGTCGATCAGCGACGGCTCGCTCCTCGGAGTCTCCGCGGACGCGGACTGCGACATGTCCGTCGTCGCCTACCACATGGGCCTCTTCGTGGGCCGCGCCGGCCATGTCCTCACCCCCGAACTCCGCAGTGAGCTGCGCCAGTCCCTGGAGGGCCCCCGGTGACGTCCTCGCCTCCCCCGCCGTCCCCGACCCCGCCGTCCTCCACCCCCTCCGGGCTCCCGGTGCGGGGCGAGAACCGCCGGCCCGCCCGCGTACGCCCCTACTCCCTGACCGGCGGCCGCACCCGCTTCGGCCATGTGCTGCTGGTCGAGACGTTCGTGGCCGCGCTCGAAGCGCCGGAAGAGCGCCGGGAGCTGCCGAAGGGCGATCTGTCGACCCGGGTCATGCCCGAGTTGCAGGCCATCGTCGAGCTGTGCCGAAGAATGCGTACGGTCGCCGAGATCTCGGCGATCCTCAAGATGCCACTGGGCGTCGTCAGGGTGCTTCTCAGCGACCTCGCCGACCAGGGAAAGATCCGTGTGTACGGCACCGGGCACGGCCCGGGACGGCCCGAACGCGCACTGCTTGAAAGGGTGCTGAGTGGACTCCGCCGCCTCTGACACGCTTGGCTCCGGCGTACGCGGGGCGGACCCCGCCCCCGTTCTCGATCCGGGCCCCGGCCCGGGCCCGGGCTCCGGCACCGGGTCCCGGTCCGGCTCACCGGAGTGGTTCAGCCCTGCCGAGGAGGGCCTCCAGGACTGGCAGCTCGACCACACCCGGGCCCCCACCACCGCCAAGGTCGTGGTCGCGGGCGGCTTCGGCGTGGGCAAGACCACCTTCGTCGGCGCGGTCTCGGAGATCACCCCGCTCCAGACCGAGGCGCTGATGACCCAGGCGAGCGAGGAGACCGACGACCTCTCCTCCACGCCGGAGAAGCTGACCACCACCGTGGCCATGGACTTCGGCCGGATCACGCTCGACGCCGATCTGGTGCTGTACGTGTTCGGCACGCCGGGCCAGCAGCGCTTCTGGTTCATGTGGGACGACCTGGCGCGCGGCGCGATCGGCGCCGTGGTGCTCGCCGACACCCGGCGGCTCTCCGACTGTTTCCCCGCGCTCGACTACTTCGAGAGCAGCGGGCTGCCGTACATCGTGGCCGTCAATCACTTCGACGGATCGCAGCTCTTCGAGACCGAGGACGTACGGGAGGCCTTGACCATACCGGTACATGTACCGATTGTGATCATGGACGCGCGCAAGAAGACCACCGTGGTCGGGTCACTGCTCGAACTGGTGGCCCATGCGCTCGAAGCCACCCCCGAGTAACCCCCACGGTCCCGTACCGCTTCGTCCAGACGAAAGAGACTCCCCCGGATGCGGAAGATACTCATTGTCGGAGCCGGCCAGTCCGGTCTCCAGCTCGCCCTCGGCCTCCAGTCGAAGGGCTACGAGGTCACCCTCATGTCCAACCGCACGGCGGAGGAGATCCGCTCCGGCCGTGTGATGTCCACCCAGTGCATGTTCCACACCGCGCTCCAGCACGAGCGCGACCTCGGCATCAACTTCTGGGAGACCCAGGCCCCGAAGATCCAGGGGGTCGGCGTCTCCGTCGCCGGTCCCGAGGCGCAGCGCGTCGTCGACTGGGTCGGCATGCTCGACGGCTACGCCCAGTCCGTCGACCAGCGCGTGAAGATGGCCGGCTGGATGGAGACCTTCGCCCAGCGCGGCGGACAGCTCGTCATCCACGGCGCGGCCGTCGGCGACCTCGACTACTTCTCCCGCACCTACGACCTGGTGATGGTCTCGGCGGGCAAGGGCGAACTGGTCTCCATGTTCGGCCGGGACGCCGCCCGCTCCCCGTACGACACCCCGCAGCGCGCGCTGGCCGTCGCCTATGTGCACGGGCTCGGCCCGCGCCCGGAGCACCCCGGGTTCGACGCGGTCCGCTGCAATCTCGTGCCCGGTGTCGGCGAGCTGTTCGTCATGCCGACCTACACGGTCTCGGGGCGCGCGGACATCCTCTTCTGGGAGGGCGTCCCCGGCGGGCCGCTCGACGCCTTCCAGGGGATCAAGGACCCGGAGGAGCACCTCCGGCTCACCCTGGAGCTGCTGGAACGTTTCCTCCCGTGGGAGTACGCCCGTGCCACCAAGGTCGAACTGACCGACGCGGGCGGCACGCTCGCCGGGCGGTACGCCCCGACCGTGCGGAAGCCGATCGGCCGGCTCCCCGGCGGTGGACTGGTTCTCGGCGTCGCCGATGTCGTCGTCGCCAACGACCCGATCACCGGTCAGGGCTCGAACTCCGCGTCCAAGTGCGCCGCCTCCTATCTCGCGTCGATCGTCGACCACGGCGACCGTCCCTTCGACGGCGCGTGGATGCAGTCCGCGTTCGACCGCTACTGGCAGACCGCCCGCCATGTCACCAAGTGGACCAACGCGATGCTGGCGCCGCCGCCGGAGCACGTGCTCCAGGTGATCGGCGCGGCCGGGCAGCTCCAGCCCGTGGCGGACCGGTTCGCCAATGGGTTCAACGATCCCTCGGACTTCGAGAACTTCTTCTACGAGCCCGAGCGCGCCGGGGCCTATCTCGCCGAGGCTGCGGCCTCCGCCGGGGCGTCCGCCGCCGAGTAGCCGGTGTCCGGTCCCGCCGTGGCGCCCTCGGGCAGCCTCGGTGGGACATGGGCCGCCGCGCTCAGCGGGACGCCGTCCGGATCGGGGCGGACCGCGCCGAGCACGGGGTTGGCAGCGATGGGGGAGACCTTGACGGTGGCACCGGGGCGGGGCGCCTGCACCACCCGGCCGTCGCCCAGATAGATCGCCACATGGGTCGCCCCGGGGAAGTAGACCACCAGGTCACCGGGGCGCAGAGAGCGCAGCGGCACCCTCGGGAGACGCTCCCACTGCTCCTGGCTGGTGCGCGGGACGGGCCTCCCGGCCGCCGCCCACGCCTGCGAGGTCAGCCCCGAGCAGTCGAACGCCTCCGGGCCCTCGGCCCCCCACACATACGGCTTCCCGATCTGTTCGACGGCGTACCGCACGGCCCGCGCTCCGCGCGCGGTCGGCAGGTATGCGCCGCCGGCGAGCGGACCCGCCGTCAGCTGCCGCTGGGCGGCGGGGGAGGTCAGCCGGGCGAGTTCCGGCGCGGTCAGGGAGGCGAGGGTGCGCTCCACGGCGCGCAGCCGTTCGGTCGCCGTGTCCCGTGCCCGCTGCTGCCGCGCGGCGAGGGCGCGCTCCCGGTCCAGGGCCTCGCGGGAGGCCCGGGCGAGCGCGGTGGCCCGGGCGGTCCCCTTCTCCAGCCGTGCGGTGGTGGCGAGGCGGTGCGCGGCGGCGCGCTCCATCAGATGGGTCTCGTTGAGGGCCTGCTCGGGGTGGCGGGAGAGGAGGATGCGCAGCATCGACGACAGCTCGGACCGTCCCTGGTACTGCTCCCGCGCCAGCCGCCCGGCCTCCACCCTGCTCCCGGCGAGCGCGTCCCTGACCCGGGTCAGCTCGCGCCCGAGCCGGGCGGTCTCGGCCCGCTGGGCGGTGAGCGCCCGCGCGGCGCCGGTGTAGCGCAGACCGGCGTCCTCGGCCTGCCGGTAGAGCGCGGTGAGCCGCCCGATGGTCCCGGCCAGCCCCTGCGCGGCCGGGCCGGCTCCCCCGGCCTCCGCCGTGGCCTCCGCCTGCGCCTCGCCCGTCTCGGCCGTCGCGTCCGTCGGCGCGCCGCTCCCCGCTCCCGGCGCGGGTACGGGCGTGGGTACGGGCACGGGCGCGGTGCGGGCCACGGGGGCGGTGGCCGGGGCGGTCACCGGGCCCTGGCTCCCGGCGGCGGTGATCGCCGCGGCCGTCACCAGTGCCGCGGTGCACGCCGTGCGCAGCAGTCGGCCTGACATGCCATCACCTCCGGTCGCGGGACGGCCTGTCCGTCCCCCACCGATGGTGCTCGCGCGCGACCGGAGCCACCGCGCGGGTGGTCGGTTCGGCGCAACCACCTCACCCGGCGGGGCGGACTCCCGCCCGCTACGGCGTGTCGGCTCGTCCGCCCGGCTTCGACCAGGGCCACTTCAGTTCACGGGGCTCGCGCCCCTCGGGGACGTAGACATATCTCCACCCCCGCTGGAGGCCGAGCCGCTTGGTCTGGCCGTACGGTTCGCGCCGGTAGGCGTGCGGGGTCGGCGGGCTGCCGTCGTCGTTCGGCACCGGGATCTCGTACCACTTCGGCGGGTGCCCGGTCGGCCCCACGAGCACGGGCAGTACGCGCCCGTCCAGCGGGCCGCCGGCGAAGGGTGTGTTCTCGCTTCTCACACCCGCCAGTCTGTCCCAGCCCCACCGCCCCGCCCCCACCGGGCACGCGGCCCGGCGCGTGCTTCCCGGGAGGGTCGGGCCCGTGGGGGCCGCTGCCGCGTGCCGGGGGTGGTGTGGAGAGGGCGGGCCCGTGGGGTGTCCGTCCCCCGTCCGTGGGCGATGTCACCGGGCACGCTGTCGGGCCCAGCGGTCGGTGGCCGTGGGGCGGCGGGTCCGTGGTGCCGCTGCCGCGTACCGGGTGTGCCGGGTGTGCCGGGCCTGACGGGGGTGGTGCGGAGGGGGGCGGGCGCACCCCCCGCCCGTGTCCCCCCGCCCGCCCGTGGGCGATGTCACCGGGCCCCCGGTGGGCCGATGAGCCGCTGTGGGAGGGTGGTTCCCATGCCTGAGATGCCCGACGGACGACCCGTACCGCCGCTGTGCGCGGACGAACGCCACATGCTGGAGACCTGGCTGGACTTCCACCGCGAGACCCTGGCGCTCAAATGCGCCGGACTCGGCGACGAGCAGATGCGGACGGTGGCCGTCGAGCCGTCGGAGATGACCCTGCTCGGGCTGGTGCAGCACATGGAGGAGGTAGAGCGGAACTGGTTCCAGATCGTCCTCGCCCAGCGGGACGTTCCGCCGGTGCGCGCGGGCGGCGGCCATCTGCTCGACCCGGCGCGGAGCGCCGGTGACGCGCTGGCCGGCTGGCGGGCGGAGGTCGCGCGCAGCCGGAAGGAGAGCGCCGCCGCCGTGTCGCTGGACGTGTGCGGGCTGCTGCCCGACGAGCCGCTCACCCGGCAGCTCTTCGGCGGGCGGGAGGTCTCGCTGCGCTGGATTCTGATCCATATGATCGAGGAGTACGCGCGTCACAACGGCCACGCCGATCTGCTGCGGGAACGGATCGACGGCGTCACCGGAACCTGACCGGCCACGGCCCGTCCGAGTGCCGGACCTACCGCCGTCGCGCCGCGCTCTCCGTCATCCGCAGCACCCCCCGCGCCAGCCTCCCCACCGGGCCGTCCGGGCGCTCCAGCTCCAGCAGGCCGCCGATCGCCTCCGCCGTCTGGGGGTCCGTCGCCGCCGAGGCCGCGAGCAGCGCCACCAGATGGTCGATCAGCCAGTCGCGCAGCTCGGGAGCCGGCGGCTGCTTCCGCTCGTCCAGCCAGATCAGGGAGGCCGCCTCCACCGCGGCGATCCAGGTGCGGACCAGCATGCGCAGCCGGGCGCCGGGGCGCTCGGCGCCGAGATGGACCAGGATCTGTTCGGCGGCGGCCCGCCGCACCTCGTCCACGATCGCGGTGGTGCGGGAGGTCTCCGCCACGCTCCCGCCCCGCAGCAGGGCGCTGAACCCGGCGTCGTGGCCGTCGACGAAGGCGAGATAGCGGTCGAGCACCCGGCCGAGCCGTTCCGTGGGCGGGCCGGCCTGGGGCTCGCCGAAGCACCGCCGGAGCTCGTCCGCCGCCGAGCGCAGCGCCGTCTCGTACAACTGCTGTTTGCCGCCGGGGAAGTAGCGGTAGACGAGAGGGCGCGACACCCCGGCCGCCTCCGCCACGTCGTCGAGTGAGACATCTTCCGGCGCCTGGTGGGCGAAGAGGCGCAGTGCCGCGCCGAGAAGCTGGCCGCGCCGTTCCTCGAGGCTCAGCCGGCGGTACGCACGGGCCGCGGGTGCGGTAGTCGTCATGCCCCAGCGTAACCGGCGCGCCCCGGCCGCGATCCGGTCCGGACGCGGCTCACGCCAGCAGCCCGGAGCTCCGCCAGAGCCGCCGGCCCGGCCCCCTCAGCACACCGATGTCGTCCAGGAAGTCGGTGAGCCGCCGGGCGCCGGACCGCATCACCTCGCGCCGGTGGCCGCTGGCCCGCACCTGCGCCACCGCCTCGCGCCGGTCCAGGCCCACGTCCTCGTACACCCGTGGGCTGACGAAGCAGACGGAGAAGACCCGCGCTGCCTGGCCGCAGCTCACCCGGGTGAGCGCCTGCTCCCAGCGGGGCGCGGTCACCATCTGGCGGCGCAGCTCCTCCCTGGCGTACCGCACATGCCGGGCCTCCTCCACCACATGGATGCGGGTGACGCCGCGCACCAGCGGCTGCACCCGCTCGTCGGGGAAGGTGAGCCGCTGCATCCAGTCGAGGATCTCCTCGCCGAGGAGGGTGGCCGCGAAGGAGCCCGGGGTGGTGGAGACGGTCTTCAGGACACGGGCGGCGTTGTGGTGGACGCGGGGCACGGGGTACGCGGGGGTGCCGCCCTTCTCGATCATGCGGGCGAACATCATCGAGTGGCGGCACTCATCGGCGATCTCCGTGAGGGCGTACCGTACATGACCGCTGGTCACGGGCTTGTCGTAGATGTGCCGGGCCAGCAGCTGCATCAGGATGATCTCGAACCAGATGCCGAGGGACGCGAGGGACGCGGCCTCGTGCCGCGCCAGGTCCATCCGCTGCTCCTCGGGCATCCGCCGCCACAGCGGGGTGCCGTACAGGGAGACCAGCTCCGGCGGCCAGAACCACTTGCCGTCGGTGAACGGCGCGTCCCAGTCGAGTTCGCGGTCGGGGTCGAACGAGTGCCGGGCCGAGGCGTCCAGCAGCCGGCGGGCGACCTGTTCGCGGTCGCGGAGCGGGCCGAGCGCGTCATGGAGACGGCCGGCGGTGTCGTCGTGTCCGGGTGCGGTGGTCGTCATGGTGTCGGGCACCTCGCGAGGTCCACAGGGGTGGCGCGTCGGGGACAGGGGGTGCCGCCGGGGCCGGGGGCGGTCCGGGGAAGGGGCCGGTCCGGTCCGGGTCCCCGGGGCACCCTCTTATAAGACTCCTTGTCAGTAAGTGCGTCAACACCCCCGCGCCGAGGAGGGCTTCCCGCGAGCCCCGGTCCGCTCAGCCCAGGAACCCCGCCACCAGCTCCGCCACCTCCGCCGGTTCCTCCAGCAGCATCGCGTGCGTCGCGTCGATGTCCGCGACCCGCACCCGCTCCGGGCCCCGGTCGGCGGTGAGCGCGGCCAGATCCCGGTCAAGTCCCTTCCCGTACTCCCGGAGCAGCTCGTCGAGCCACTCCATGCCGGGGGTGCCGGGCAGCTCCCGCCGGGCCCGGACCACCAGCAGCGGGCACGGCACCCGCCGCAGCAGCGCGAAGACGTCCAGGGCGTCCAGGGCGTCCAGCATCTCCAGCGCCGCCGCCCGCTCGGGCAGCGTCTGCCACCGGCCGTCGTCCAGCGGGCGCAGCGCGCCCAGCGTCGCCGCCCGCGCCCGCCCCGCGGGGACGCCGAACCGCCCGGCGTACTCCACCTGCTGCTGTACGTACTCCGGCGGTACGACCGCTCCGGCCGCGGCCCTGCCCATCTCCCGCACCCGGTCCGCCGCCGGGTACCGGCCGGGCGCGCCCCAGCCGAAGCCGTCCAGGTTCACCGCGGCGGGGGTGAGGCCGGGGTGCGCCGCCGCGTACAGGGCGGCGATCCCCCCGCCCAGGGAGTGGCCGACGACGGCGGCGCCGGGCATCCCGTGCTCGCCGAGGGTCTCCTCGATGTCCCGCAGGGCGCCGTCGAGGGTCCAGGGGGAGCGCGCGGGGGAGCGGCCGTGCCCGGGCAGATCGGCGGCGAGCACCCGGTGTCCCGCGGTGAGCCGCCCGGCGACGGCGTCCCAGTCGGCGAGCGAGCGCCCCGCGCCGTGGAGCAGCAGGAGAGGGGTGCCGTCGCCCCCGTGGTCATGGACGTGGAGGAGAGTCATGCCTCCACCGTAGGGGCGGCCGGGACGGCCGGAGATCGTCCGCCAGGAGGACGGAAAACGCCCTGTTCCCGGACGACAATGGATATACGGCGGGCTTCCCGGTCCGGGACCATGGCGGCATGACCACCACCGTGAGCCGGGCCCACCGTGAAGCAGTCCGCCGCAGCCGCCGCAGCCTCGAAGGGCTCGCGCTCGGCGACGCGTTCGGGGAGCGCTGGTTCCCGCTCTTCCGGGAGCGGGAGCGGGCCCGCGCCGAGATCGGCGCCCGGCGCACTCCCGAGGAGGCCCACTGGCACTGGACCGACGACACCGCGATGGCGCTCTCGGTCCACCAGGTGCTGGAGGAGTCCGGCGAGTCGGGCGAAATCGACCAGGACCGGCTGGCGGCGGCTTTCGCCCACCGCTACGAGACCGACCGGGGGCGCGGCTACGGCCACGGCATGCACATGCTGCTGCCCCGGCTCCTGGAGCGGCCGGAGGGCTGGCGCGAGTGGGCCCCCGGCCTCTTCGACGGCGGCAGCTTCGGCAACGGCGCGGCCATGCGGGTCGCCCCGCTCGGCGCGTACTTCGCCACCGATCCCGACCGGGCCGCCGACCAGGCCGCCCGCTCCGCGCGGGTGACCCACGCCCACCCCGAGGGCGTCGCGGGCGCGGTGGCGGTCGCGGTGGCCGCCGCGCTGTCGGCCCGGGGCGAGCTGTCCCTCGGCCCGGTGGCCGACCGCACCCCCGCCGGCACCGTCCAGGACGGTCTGCGCCGCGCCGCCGGTCTCCCCCTCACCACCGCCCCCGGGGAGGCGGCGGGCATCCTCGGCAACGGGATGCGCATCCGCGCCGACGACACCGTCCCGTTCGCCGTCTGGACCGCGACCCGCCACCGGGACGATCTGGAGGCCGCGCTCTGGGCCACCGCCGAGGGCTTCGGCGATGTGGACACCACCTGCGCCATCACCGGGGGGATCGTGGCGGCGGCCACCGGGGTGGACAGGGCCCCCGGGGTCTGGCTGGAGCGCCGCGAGGCTCTCCCGGACTGAGCCGGGGCCCGCGCCCGACGCCCCGACGCCCCGACGCCCCGGCGCCCCGGCGGCACGGGTGCCGGGCGGCCCGGTCCTGGGCCGCGCCCGGCGGGCGGTCCTGTGCGGCGGGGCGGTCCCGCGCCCCGTGGGAGGGTGTGCCCCGGTCGCATCCGGCCTCCCGGGCGGGTGGTACCCGAGCCGCCCCGGAGCCGTGGGCCGGTGTCCCGCGCCCCCGTCGGCGCCGCGCCGGTCACCCGCGGCCGGTCACCCGCGCCGGTCACCCGCGCCGAGCGCCCGCGCCGGTCAGTCGCGCAGGGCCGCCTCCATCACCGCCCGCGCGATCGGCGCCGCGCTCCCCCCGCCGCTGATCTGCCCCCGTACCGCCTCGGCGTCCTCCACCACCACCGCGACCGCGACGGCGGGCTGGACGGCGTCCCGGGCCTGGGCCCAGGAGATGAACCAGGCATAGGGGATGCCGGAGTTGCCCAGACCGTGCTGGGCGGTGCCGGTCTTGCCGCCCACGGTCGCGCCCTCGATCGCCGCCCCCGACCCCGTCCCGCCCTCCACCACCCCCACCATCAGCCGCTGCAACCGCTGCGCCGTGGTGGGGCTCATGGCCTGCTGGTACGAGCGCTGCCGCGCCTGCGCCACCGTGCGGACACCGCCGCCGCTGGTCACCCGGTCCACCAGATACGGGTGCTTCAGCTCCCCGCCGTTGGCCACCGCCCCCGCCACCATCGCCATCTGGAGCGGGGTCGCCGTGGTGTTGAACTGGCCGATGGAGGAGAGAGCCAGCTGATCCACCGACATCCGGGTGTCGAAGTTGGAGGGGGCGACGGCGGACGGAATCGTCAGCAGCCGGTCGTTGAAGCCGAAGCGCCGCACCGCCTCCACCATCCCGGGCAGCCCGATCCGCACCCCCAGCCGGGCCATCACCGTGTTGCACGACCACTGGATCGCGTACGCCAGGGAGGCGTCCCCACAGCCGTCCGCCGCGTTGGGGAGCGTGGTGCGGGTGCCGGGCAGCAGATAGGGGTCGGGGGTGCGGGTCGGCGCCTCCACATCGGTGACCACCCCGGCGTCCAGTGCCGCCGCCGCTGTCACGATCTTGAAGGTGGAGCCGGGCGGATAGGTCTGGCGGATCGCCCGGTTCAGCATCGGCTGGGTGGTCAGCGCGTTGAGCCTCGCCCAGGCCGTCTTCACGTCCCGCCCGGTGCCGGAGAGCACCCCGGGGTCGTACGAGGGGCTGCTGACCAGCGCGAGCACCCGGCCGGTCGACGGCTCGACCGCGGCCACCGCTCCCCGTCTCCCCGCGAGCCCGGTGTAGGCGGCGCGCTGGGTCTCCGCCCGGATGGTGGTGGTGACATCCCCGCCGGCCGGGCGGCCCCGGCTCAGATCGTTCCAGAACGGGAACGGGGTCAGCAGCGGGTGCGTGCCCGCCAGCATCGCGTCCTCGGCGTGCTCCACCAGCGTCGTGCCGTACGTCTGCGAGGAGAACCCGGTCACCGGCGCGTACAGCGCGCCGTCGGTGTAGGTGCGCTCGAAGCGCAGCTGCTGTCCGGAGTCCCGGGACCCGGTCACCGGCCGCCCCTCGACGAGGATGTCGCCGCGCGGCTCGCCGTAACGGGCGATGACGGCGCGCCGGTTGGCCGGGTTGCCGTCCAGTGCGCCGGCCTCGACGATCTGGAGCCGGGCGGCGTTGGCGAGCAGCGCGGCCAGGAGGACGAGACAGAGCGCGGCGGCCCGGCGGATACAGCGGATCACCGGGCCTCACCCGCCGCGAGCACCAGGGACCCGGCGGGCTCCGGGCGCGGTCCGCGGGCCGAGTCGCTGACCCGGATCAGCAGCGCCACGATGATCCAGTTGGTGACGACCGACGAGCCGCCCTGCGCGAGGAAGGGCATCGCCATCCCGGTCAGCGGGATCAGCCCGGTGACCCCGCCGGTGATGACGAAGACCTGGAGCGCGACGATCGACGCGAGCCCCACGGCGAGCAGCCGGCCGAAGGGGTCGCGCAGACAGAGGCCGCACTTGAAGCCCCGGGCCACCAGCAGCGCGTACAGCAGCAGAATCCCGGTCAGGCCCACCAGGCCCAGCTCCTCCCCGGCGGTGGCGAGGATGAAGTCCGACTTGGCGGCGAAGCCGATGAGCGCGGAGTGGCCGAGGCCGAGGCCGGTGCCGAGCATCCCGCCGGCGCCGAAGGCGAACAGCGACTGCGCCACCTGGCTGGGGCCCTGGCCCGCCTCGATGGTGGCGAAGGGGCTGAGCCAGTCCTCGACCCGGCCGTGCACATGCGGCTCCAGCGTTCCGACGGCGAACGCCCCGGCCGCCGCCAGGGTCAGCCCGACCGCGATCCAGCCGGTCCGGCCGGTGGCGACATAGAGCATCACCACGAAGAGGCCGAAGAAGAGCAGCGAGGTGCCGAGATCCCGCTCCAGCACCAGCACCCCGACGCTGATCAGCCAGATGGTGACGACGGGCCCCAGCACCCGGCCGGTCGGCAGCTGGAGCCACCCGATACGGCGGCCGGTGACGGCGAGGGTGTGGTGGTTGGCGGCGAGATAGGCGGCGAAGAAGACGGCGAGCAGGATCTTGGCGAACTCGCCCGGCTGGAAGGAGAGTCCGCCGGCCCTGATCCAGATCCGGGCGCCGTTCACGGCGGGGAAGAAGATCGGCACGGTCATCAGCGCCAGCGCGGCGGCGACCGAGACATAGGCGTACCGCTGGAGCACCCGGTGGTCGCGGAGCAGTACCACGACGGCGGTGAAGAGCGCGACCCCGAGCGTGGACCACACCAGCTGCGCGGGTGCGGCGCTCGCGCCCGGGGTCTCCTGGTCGAGCCGGTAGATCAGCACCAGACCGAGGCCGTTGAGCAGCACCGCGATGGGCAGCAGCAGCGGATCGGCGCAGGGGGCGCGCAGCCGTACGGCGAGATGGGCCAGGAGCGCGAGGGCGCCCAGGCCCGCTCCGTAGCGCGGTACGTCGTGGGGGACGGCGTGGTGCCGGGCGAGGCCCACGGACACATAGCCGAGGACGGAGATGAGGACGGCGGCGCAGAGGAGGGAGAGTTCGACGCCGCGCCGCCGGGGGAAGCGGGGGGCGGGCGGGGGAGCGTCCGCGGCCCTCGTCGTAGCGGTCATGCCACGCAACGTAGCAAGCCCGAATGCTTATGTCCCTTATGAACCTTGTGTTACCTGTGTCGGAGTGCCGCTCGGGTGGCGGGGACCGTCGGGTGCCGGGCGCACCCGCCGGGCCCTCCCGCCGCCGGGGGCCGTCATCCGCGCCGGGAGGGCGTCCGTTCCGGGAGGGACGGCGGCAGCTCCACGCGGGCCACCGCGCCCCCGGTCGCCGCGTTGCGGAACCGCAGCTCCGCGCCGATCACCGCCGCCTGCCCGACCGCGATCGTCAGCCCCAGACCGTGTCCCTTGCCGCCGCCGCCCTCGGTGCGGAACCGCGCCGGGCCGTGCTCCAGCAGATATCCGGGATACCCCGGGCCCTCGTCCGAGACCGTCACCACCGGGCCGTCGACGGTGACCACCACCGGCCCCTCGCCGTGCCCATGGGCGTTGGCGACCAGATTGCCGAGCACCCGCTCCAGCCGCCGCCGGTCGGTCTCCACCAGCGCGTCCCGCACCACCCGCACCTCGGTGTCGGTGCCGGAGGCCAGCACCACCCGCCGCGCGAGCAGACCCAGCTCGTGCACATCCAGATCCACCGTCTCGCACCCCGCGTCCAGCCGGGAGATCTCCAGCAGATCCTCCGTCAGCGAGCGCATGGTCCGCACCCGGTCCCGCACCAGCTCGGTCGGGCGGCCCTCCGGCAGCAGCTCGGCCGCCGCCGTCAGACCGGTCAGCGGGGTCCGCAGCTCATGCGCCACATCGGCGGTGAACCGCTGCTCGTTCAGCAGCTTGCGCTGGAGCGAGGACGCCATGGTGTCCAGCGCGACGGAGACCGTCGCCACCTCGTCCTGCGGGCGGGTGGGGTCCTCGGTGCGGGGGTCGTTCACCCGGGCGTCCAGATCGCCCGCGCTGATCCGCCGGGCCACCTGCGCCGTCAGATGCAGCCGACGGGTCACCCGGGTCACGGCGAACGCGCCCACCAGCAGCGTCGCCCCGATCGCCAGCCCCGCCGAGCCCAGGATCGCCTGGTCGAGGCCGGTGATCGTGCGCGCGCTGAGCGTGTAGTCGATCCGCACCGCCAGCGCCCGGCCGTCCGCCGGGCCCGCCGCCCACATGGTGGGGCGGCTCCGGAAGGTGTTGACCATCGTGCCGCGCTCCCCGTCGAGCGCCAGCGCGCGCAGCGAATCGGGCAGCCCCGGCGGGTTCAGCCCCGCGTACGGCGGCAGCGGCTCACCGGTCTCGTACGCCTCGGTGACCTCCGTCAGCTTGCCGAGCGCCTTCTCCCGCGCCTGCTCCACGGTCTGCGCGGTCACCGCCGCGTGCACCAGCGCGCCCAGCAGCGCGGCGAGCGCGCAGCACATGACCGTGATGAAGACGGCGGCCTTCCAGGTGAGGGTCGCCGTCCAGCGCGGCAGCGGCAGCCGGGGCCGCCGAGGGCGGCCCGGCCGGTACGGCCCCGGCGCGGTGTGCCGGAGCCGGAAGCGCGGACGGCGGCTCACGGCTGATCCGCCGCCGGACCGGACTCCGCCGCACCCGGCACCCGCTCCCGGGCCCCCGGCTTCACCCGGACGATCTCGTCACTGGTCTGGAGCATCGCCTGATGGCGGCCGTCCCAGGACCAGACCGTGCGGTACTCGTACCCCGGGATGCCCGCCGAGACCGAACGCAGAATGATGTCCCGGCCCGCGACCTCCACACTCACCAGCTGGTCGGATGTCGCCATGATCCGCGTCAGCCGGCCCTTCCTGTCCGGCGTGTAGCAGCGCACCGCCGTCTGCTGCTCGGGCATGGTGACCCCGATGATCAGCTCCTCGCGGCCGTCCCCCGTCAGATCGCGGTGGTACGGCCGCAGCACCGGGCAGCTCTTCGCCTTGTCGCCGCACTCCGCGAGCTTGTCCACGGTCTCCTGGTAGAGCCCGTCGATTCCGGTGTGCGCGTCGGGGGCGGCGCCCTTCTCGGCCCGCAGCACCTCGACCGGATCGAGCGCGCGCACGCCCCGCGACGGCACCTCGATGCCCGGGACCCGCGCGGTGTCCGCCTCGCCGTAGTCGTACGGCGGGGCGGTGACCGGCGGCAGACCCGGCCACAGCCGTACGGGCCCGGTGGCCGTGGCGGTCGGGCCCGCGCTCTTCACCATGCCCGCGTCCCCGCAGCCGGCCAGCACGGCGACACAGCCCGCCGCGAGCAGGGCGGCGCACAGCGGTCGGGGTGAGGGCGAGCGCAAGGTTCTCCTCGCAGGGCGGACGGCCGGACCCGTCCACCCTATGCGCAGCCGGCTGCCCCGACGCGCGCGCCCGGGGACCGGCGGCCCTGCTCCCCGGCGCCGCCGCCGGGCACCGGGAGCGCGCGGTCGCTCAGTGCTGGTAGGGGTTGCGGCCCTGCTGCCGCGGCCCGCCGTACGGCTGCCCGCCCCCGGGGCCCTGCGGACCCTGGGGGCCGGATATGCCCGGTCCGGCGGTGCTCTGCGCCAGCAGCGCGTCCGCCTCCTCCCGGCTCACCTTCCGCTCGGCGCCGCAGAAGGTGCACTGCGTCTGGAACTTGGTGGAGAGCGGGATGAGGGGCACGAAGAACAGGGTGAACTTGGTGACCCGCTTCCGCAGCGTGTGCGCCGCGGGGTTGCCGCAGAAGCCGCAGACGAAGGTCAGGATCGCGAGCTGGTGGAGGTACCCCTTGGTACCGAAGATGATCATGTGTTGGGTCCCTCCCGGGTCAGCGCCCGCCGGCACAGGGCCAGCAGTCTCTCGTCCCTCACGATGTCATGGCTGCCGTATCCGCCGTCTATGGCGTTGTGCCGGCGGATACGGGACAGCTCCGCCCGCAGCAGCCGGTCCGCCCCATCGGCGCGGCCCGCCACGGGCTCCCCGCCCGCCCGCTCGGCCAGCCGCTCGGCCGTCGGAACCCGGGTGAACGGCAGCTCGGCCCAGGCCGCCCGGAGCACCGGCCAGCCGGGCTCCGGGTCGCCGGTCACCCGCCACAGGGCCAGCGCCGCGTCCACCCGTGTCCAGGGGTCGGAGGAGCGGAGCAGCAGACGGAGGCCCGGGACGGCGGGGCGGGCGGCCGGACCCATCGTCCCCAGCACGCCCGCCGCCGAGCGGCGGGCGCCGGAGTCGGCCGACGCGAGCGCCGTGCGCAGCATCGGCAGCACCGCCCCCGCGTCCCCCTCCACCGCCCATAAGGCGGCGGCGGTCTTCGCCGCGAACGCCCCCGACAGCACCCCCGAGCGGGCGGCCCGCGCCAGCAGCGCCCGCAGATCCGGCACCGCCTCCCGGGCGGCCGGGCCGAACGCGGTGAGCGTCCGCAGCACCAGCTCCACCACCCACTCCCTGCGGTACTCCGGCGCGCCCCGCAGTATCCGCAGGACCTCCGGGAGCGCGTCGACCGCCCGGAGCGCGGTGAGGCCGTAGAGCAGCGGGCCCGCCGAGTCGTAGAGCCGGTCGTCCAGCTCGGTCTCCGCCAGCCTGCCGCGCAGCGCGGGGGCGAGCGGGGCCGCGGCCTGGCCCAGATGGTCCAGCACATAGCCGAGGTCCTGCGGGGCCTCGGGCAGCTCCAGCATCCGGGCCAGCACCGGCACCACCCGGGCATCGCCCGCGCGCGCCAGCGCCGCGACCGGGCTGCCGAGCATCAGCGGCCCGCTCGCCCACTCCTGCACCCAGCACCCCGGGTCGGCGGAGACGAACTCCGCCAGGGCGTCGGCGGCGGGGGTGGCGAGGTCGAACAGCTCCCCGAGCGCCACGGCCGCGGCGTCCGCCAGCCGGGGTTCCTTGTCGGCGAGCTGCTCCCCGATCAGGCCGATCAGCTCGCCGTACTCCCCGCGCCAGGTGCGGAGCAGACCGCTGCTCATCCGGACGGCGTCGATCCGCTGTCCCCAGTCGGGGCTGCAGAGCTGGTCGGCGAGGAGCGCGGTGCGGTCCTCGACGCGGTCCCCGAGCCCCGAGTGGAGCGTGCGCAGCAGATCGCCGGTCCAGGGGGCGTGGCGGCCCGCGCTCTCCGGGTCCGCCGGGCCGGCCGCCCGGCCCGCACCCCTGTCCGGACCCGCGTCCGGTCCCGGTGCCTGGGTCGAGGGGCCCGCCCGCAGCTCCCGCAGCAGCCCCATCACCCCGGGCACCACATCGGCGGGCAGCGCCTGCGGGGCGCACCGGGCGAGCTGGGCCAGGGCGGAGAGCCGCAGTCCCGCGTCGTACGACCAGTGGGTGCGGCACTCGGGAGCCCCGGCGGGCGGCGCCTCCCGCCCGGCGGCCCCGGCCGCCCCGGCCCGACGCTGCGCCGGCGCGCCACGGGCGCCGCGCGCCGCCGGTTCGTACGGCATCCGGGCCAGCTCGATCAGCCACTCCACCACCTCCGACGCCAGGGTGTCGTGGCGCAGCGCTATCCGGCCGGCCGCCTCCACACAGGCGAAGCGCACCTCCGGGTCCCGCTCGATCCTCAGCCGCTCCCGCAGCAGCCCGAGCACCAGCTCCGGCTCGCCGTGCAGCGCGGCGAGCGCCAGCGGGGCGGTGAGCCGAACGCCCCGGTCGTCCGCGTCGATCAGCGCGAGAAAGACATCGGCGCCCGCGGTGACCGCGGAGGCGGCCATCGCGTAGTTCGCCGCGTACTCGAACTCCTCGTCCTCCGGGTCCAGTTCGTCATCGCCGTCCAGGTCGATGCCGCCGATGCTGGTCAGCAGCTCGACGATGCCCCCGCGGTCCTGGACGGCCGGGTCGGCCACCAGCTCCAGCAGGAACGGGATGCACGCGAGTGTCGCGTCGTACACATCTCCCTGGTGATGGACCGCCCCGTACATTCCGTCGAGCGCGGCCTCGCGCTCCGCCGGGTCGGCGGACGCCAATCCGCGCAGCAGTTCCGGCA
Organism: Streptomyces sp. NPDC001889; assembly: GCF_053594535.1. Classification (NCBI taxonomy): domain Bacteria; kingdom Bacillati; phylum Actinomycetota; class Actinomycetes; order Kitasatosporales; family Streptomycetaceae; genus Streptomyces; species Streptomyces sp. NPDC001889. The sequence continues at coordinate 56,145 of NZ_JBSFER010000007.1, read as the reverse complement.
CGTCATCGGCCGGACCGTACGCGTGCTCCAGTGCGGCCCAGTCGACCTCATCGATCCCCCCGAACACGCCGCCCCCTCCCAAGAGCCGTGCGCTGCCAACTCCGCGCCCTGAACTATGCGCTGGAACAGAGCGCTTGGGGAGAGTCTGCACCACGGCTCTGACATCGAGGGGATATTGCCCCAAGCCCCCACACCTCTTCCCCCCGCCCGGACCCGTCTCGGACTCCGGCCCCCGAACCTCCGCGCCTCAATCGCCGGCGGGGCTGGGGTGGTTGGCGCCTCCGGCGGGGCTGGGCAGTCCGAGCCGGTCCGGGGGTGCCTCCGGGAGGCGGCTCTGGGGGAGTTCGAGGACGGCCCCCGTGCCACGGGTGCCCGCACGGTGCGGGCCGCGGTCGGGGGCCTGCCCCCGAGCCCCCGCGCCTCAATCGCCGGCGGGGCCGGGGTTGCTCGGGTTTCCGGCGGGGCTGAGCATTCCCAGCCGGTCCGGGGCAGCTCCGGGGGAGATTATGGGCGGGACCGGGCGTCAAGGGGCCTGGTCCTGGGGGAGGCGCAGGCGGAGGACCACCGTGGTGCCGTGGCGGGTGGTGCGCTGTTCCACCTCCGCCATCACCCCCGGCCCCACCCGCCGGTAGGCAACCTCACCGATACCGATCGCCATCGCCCGCCCCTCCCCCTCTCCCTCCCCCTCCTCCACCAGCACCTCCGCCGCCTGCGCTCGCAGCCCCGGCGTCAGAGCCCCGGTCACCACCGGGGTGTCGTCGTCGGGCACGGTCACCACCAGCGCCGCCGGCCGCCCCGGCACCCCGGTGAAGCCGACGACCGCCGCGTCCCGCACAGCGGTGTGCCGGAGCTTGCGCCACGCCCGTGCCCCGCCCCGACGGGTCCCGTACGTCTGGTCCACCCGCTTGATCACCAGCCCCTCCACACCGATCCCCGGCAGGGACGCGTACCAGTCGGCCGCCTCCTCCGCGTCCCGGGTCATCGGCACCGCCTGGAGCGGCGGGCCGAGCGGCGCCAGCAGGGCGACCAGGCGGCGGCGCCGCGTCTCGTACACCAGCCCCCGCAGATCCTCCCCGCCCTCCGCGAGCAGATCGAAGGCCGCGTACGAAGCGGGCAGCCGGCGCGCGAGTTCCGGTGCGCGCCCCGGGGTCGCGGTGGCCCGCCGCTGCACGGCGGCGAAGTCGGTGCGCCCGCCGACCCACACCACCACCTCGCCGTCCAGCACGCTCCCGTCGGGAAGCAGCCGGGCCGCCTCCGCGAGATCGGGGAAGGCCGCCGTCACGATCCGCCCCGAGCGCGCCTGGAGGACCACCTTCCCGCCGGTGCGGAACACCAGCATCCGGTGGCCGTCGAACTTGGGCTCGTACGCGAGGTTCGCCCCGCGCGGCAGCGTACCGACGGACTCCGCGCGCGCCACCCGCAGCGGTGGCCGCAGGTGCGGCCCGGGCACCCCGCGCCCCCCGCCGCCCCCTGCCCCGTCCCCGCTCACGGCAGCGGCCGGGCGAGCGCCGGATCGGTGAGCGGGGCCAGCAGATCCCCGTACCGGTCGAGCCGGGGCGCGATGTCCCCCGGCAGATACGCCAGCTCCCGCCGGCTCTCCACCTCCTCCCAGGTCACCGGTGCCGACACCGAGGGCTCCGCGCGCGCCCGCAGCGTGTAGGGCGTCGCCGTGGTCTTCGCGGCGGCGTTCTGGCTGTGGTCGACGAAGACCTTCCCGGGCCGCAGGGCCCGCGCCATCCGGTGCAGCACCAGCCCCGGCAGCGCCGCCTCCCCCTCCACGGCCAGCCCCTTGGCGTACGCCGAGACCTCCCCGGACGGCGCGGGCGCGATCGGCACCAGCACATGCAGACCCTTGGAGCCCGAGGTCTTCACCCAGGCCCCGAGCCCGTCCGCCGCCAGCCGCTCCCGCAGCCACAGCGCCACGTCACAGCACTCGGGAATCCCCGCCGGGGCCCCGGGGTCGAGGTCGAAGACCATCCGGTCGGCGATGCCGGGCTCCCGCGCCCGCCACTGCGGAGTGTGGAACTCCACCACCAGATTCGCCGCCCACATCAGCGACGGCAGATCGTCCACGACGACCTGCCGGGCACCCGGGTCGTCGGAGCGGGGCACCGGAGCCACCCGTACCCACGACGGCGTACCGGGGGGCGGGTTCTTGGTGAAGAAGAGCTGGCCCTCCGGCCCGTCCGGATACCGCAGGAAGGAGATGGGCCGGTCCCTCAGATGGGGGAGCAGCGCCGGTGCGGTGAGGGCGTAGTAGTGCAGCAGCTCGCCCTTGGTGGTCCCGGTCGCGGGGTGGATGACCTTGCCGAGGTTGCTGAGCGCCAGCCGCCGCCCCGCCACCTCTGTGATCGGCGTCATACCCCGAGAATCCCATGAAACCGGTGGATAACGCCCGGCCGAATCCCGCCCCGCGCCCGCCCCTCCCGTGTCGCGCCCCTCGCCGGGACCGGTGGCAGAGAGGCCGCACTGCCGAGAGACTGTGCAGGGAGGACCCGTACGACATCCGTCCCGCCCGGTATGAGAGGGATCTGCCCCATGGTGCGATCCATATGGAACGGCGCGATCTCCTTCGGTCTGGTCAGCATCCCGATCAAGCTGGTGAACGCCACCGAGAACCACTCGGTCTCCTTCCGTCAGATCCATACGTCCGACGGCGGCCGCATCCGCTACCGCAAGGTCTGCGAGCTGGAGGAGAAGGAGATCCCGGCGGCGGAGATCGGCAAGGGGTACGAGGAGGCCGACGGCTCGATCATCCCGATCACCGACGAGGATCTGGCGGCGCTGCCGATCCCGACGGCGAAGACGATCGAGATCGTCGCCTTCGTGCCGGCCTCCTCCATCGACCCGCTCCAGATGGACGCGGCGTACTACCTCTCCGCCAACGGGGTCCCGGCGGCCAAGCCCTACACCCTCCTGCGCGAGGCGCTGAAGCGGAGCCGGAAGGTGGCCCTCGCCAAGTTCGCCCTGCGCGGGCGGGAGAGGCTCGGGATGCTGCGGGTGGTGGACGATGTCATCGCCATGCACGGTCTGCTCTGGCCGGATGAGATCCGCAGCCCCGAGGGGGTGGCCCCGGAGTCCGATGTGACGGTCCGGGACGCCGAACTCGACCTGGCGGACGCGCTGATGGACACGCTCGGCGAGGTTGACATGGAGTCGCTGCACGACGATTACCGCGAGGCCGTGGAGGCGATGATCGCGGCGAAGGCGGAGGGCGGGGAGGCGCTGCCGGAGACGGAGCGCGCGGAGCGCGGCGGTGGGCAGGTCATCGATCTGATGGCCGCGCTGGAGGGCAGTGTGCGGGCGGCCAGGGAGGCGCGGGAGGGGGAGGAGGGCGGGGTCGCGGACGTGACACCGATCAAGGGCCGGAGGAAGTCCGCCGCTGGGGGGAAGGCGCCGGCGGGGAAGGCCGCCGCGAAGAAGACCCCCGCGAAGAAGTCCCCGGCGAGGAAATCCCCGGCCAAGAAGGCCACGACGGGCAAGTCCGCGTCGGCGGGGACCGCCACCAGGAAAGCGGCGGCGAAGAAGCCGGCCGCCAGGAAGACCGCCGCCGGGAAGTCCTCCGGCAAGCGAGCCTCCTGACCACCCGCACCGGACCGGGCACGGGTGGCCTGTCCCCGCCGGCCGGCCGGCATCGGCCCACGGCTCCCCCAGCCCGCGACCCGCGACCCGTGCCCGCGCCCCCGGCCTCGCGGGTTGACCGGCATCGGCCGGCGTGGGCGCTCCGACCCGAGCCCGCACCGCGCCCGCACCCTCGCACGGCCCGCGCCCGCGACCCGTGCCCGCGCCCCCGTCCTCGCCGGTCGACCGGCATCGGCCGGCGTGGCCGCTCCGACCCGAGCCCGCACCGCGCCCGCACCCTCGCACGGCCCGCGCCCGCGACCCGTGCCCGTGCCCCCGGCCTCGCGGGTTGACCGGCATCGGCCGGCGTGGCCGCTCCGACCCGAGCCCGCACCGTGCCCGTGCCCTCGCACGGCCCGCGCCCGCGCCCGCGCCCGACCAGGGCCCGGCACGGGCGGCCTGTTCCCGCCGGCCGGCCGGCATTGGCCGACGCGGGTGCCCGACCCGTGCCCGGGCCCTCTCCCGCGCGCGGCCCACACCGGGCCCGACTCCCGCCCACGCCCGAGCCCGCACCGCGCCCCGCCCCCGCACCATCCCCCGCCCCCGCCTGTCCACCGGCCCCAAAAATTGCGTCCTCTGCAATCTTGCAGTGACTGCATAAACCCAACTACCGTTGATCGTGTGACATCGACCGAGCCGACGCAGGCCGCCCCGGCAGCCCCGGCATCTCCCCCCGTCCCCGCCCGCACCCCCCGCCCCGGCGGGGGGCTGCGTGAGCGCAAGCGGCGGGAGACCCATCGTCTGCTGGCGACCACGGCCCTGCGCCTCGTCGCCGAGCGCGGGCTCGACCGGGTGACCGTGGAGGACATCAGCGCCGCCGCGGGCGTCTCCCCCCGGACCTTCTTCAACTACTTCGGCTCGAAGGAGGACGCCCTGCTGCTGCCCTACCCGGACCACGCGGAGCGCTCCGCCGAGGCGCTCGAACGCATCGCCACCGCCCCGCCGTCCCTCGGCCCGCTGCACATCTGCGCCTGGGCCTGGCGCCGCGACTTCGAGTCCGTCGACGCGGACCGGGAGGAGTGGGTGACCCGGCTGACGGTCCTCACCGACCATGTCGCGCTGGTCTCCCGGCTGGTCGCGCTGGAGGCCGACGAGGAGCGGCGCAACATCGACGCCCTCGCCCGCCGCCTCGGTCTCGCGCCGGACGACCACTACCCCTCCCTCGTGTACTGCGTCGCCGAGGGCGCCATCCGCTCCTGCTTCACCCACTGGCAGCGGATCGGCGGCAGCCGCCCGCTCGTCGGGCTGATCGACCACGCCATCGACGCCGTCGCCGGAGGCCTTCCCGCACACCCGGCCGGCACCGCCCGGCCCGTACCGCCCGGCCCGTACCCCGCACCCCGCCGCACACCTGAGGAGAAGTGACCGACCCATGGACACGGCCATCGTCATCGGAGGCGGCCAGGGCGGCCTCGCCGCGGCCCACGCACTCCGCAACCAGGGATTCAGACCCGTCGTCCTGGAGGCCGGCGCGGAACCGGTCGGCTCCTGGCCCCACTACTACGACAGCCTGACCGCCTTCACCCCGCTGCGGTTCTCCTCCCTCCCCGGCATGCCCTTCCCGGGGCCGCCGCGGCACTTCCCCGTACGGGACGAGGTCGTCGCCTACTTACGGCGGTACGCCTCCCGTCTCGACGCCGAGATCCGCACCGGGCAGCGCGTCACCTCGGTGGTCGCGGACCGCGACGGCTATGTGGTCGAGACCGCCGACGGCACCCGGCTCCACTCCGCCGTCGTGGTCGCCGCGACCGGGAACTTCGGGAATCCCCACCGGCCCGAACTGCCGGGCCTCGACGCCTTCACCGGGCAGGTGCTGCACTCCGCCGAGTACCGCGCCCCCGCCCCCTTCGCCGGCCGGCGGGTGGTCGTGGTCGGCTCCGGCACCTCGGCCGTGCAGATCGCCTGTGAACTCGCCGGGCACGCGCGGACCTCGCTCGCCAGCCGCCGTCCCGTCAACTTCAGCAGCTGGATGTTCAAGGCGGAGCGCGAACCGGTCTGGCGGATGATGGAGGCGGTGGGCCGGCTCCCCGTCGGCCCCTGGCTGCCGTCCACCGTGGGCCACAACGTCGTACCCGACCACGACGGCTCCCACCGGGCCGCCTTCGACCGGGGCCTGCTGGACCGCCGGCCGCTGTTCACCGGCGCCGACGGCTCCGAGCTGCGCTGGTCCGACGGCACCCGGGAGCAGGTGGACACCGTCGTCCTCGGTACGGGATACCGCCCCGCGCTCGACTGTCTGCGGCCCCTCGGCGCCCTGCGCCGCGACGGAAGCCCCCGCCAGCGGCACGGGCTCTCCACCAGCCACCCCGGGCTCGCCTACATCGGCGTCGAGGGCCAGCACACCCTGCTCTCCAACGCCCTGCACGGGATGGGCACCGACGCGGACCACATCGCCCGCGCGCTGCGCCGGTACGTCGCGGGAAACCGTCCCGGGCTGCTGAGCCGGCCCCGCGTCCGGGCCGCCGCCTGACCCCTCCCGCGCCCCGGCACGGCGAACGGCGGCCCACCGGAATCCCGGTGGGCCGCCGTCGAGAGCCGAGTGCGCCGGAGCCTACTTGCCGAAGTAGGCGTTGTGGACCGACACCGAACCCTTGTTGCCCTTCGTGTCGGTGACCGCGGCCCGCAGCGAGATCCCCTTGCCCTTGGCCGGGTTCTTCACACTGATCGTGCCCTTGGTGACCGTGACCTTCTTCCAGGTCTTGCCGGAGTCGTACGAGGTGTGGACCGTCAGGGACTTGAGCCCCTTGCCGGCCGCCGGGCCCTGCACGGTCAGCGGCACCGTCTGGTACTTGCCCGCCGGAGCCGTGCCGTCCAGCGCCACCTTCGCCCCGAAGCGGACCGTGGAGATCGGCAGCTGGACCAGCTTGCCCGTCACCTTCTTCGACCGGAAGGTCCAGCTGGCTTCGATCCGTCCGGCCACCCTGGCCAGCTTGGTGTCGCGCTTCACCGAGGTCGCCAGGGTGTACTGGGCGTCGGCCGCGCCGACCGCGAACGGCCCATCGCCGGTCAGCGGGTCCTTGTTCTCGCCGACCTTGGTCTTCCCCTTGTGCAGGGTGGTCCTCGCGGAGGAGATCTCCGACCACCCCGGGTGGCCCTGGCCGTCGGCGAACACCGGCAGCATGCCGTAGATGACGTTGTCCTCGCGGAAGACGCCGTTGTCGCTGTCGACCAGGGGGCCGTGGACCCCGGTGTTGAAGGCCGTGGCGTAGGACTTCCCGGGTGCGAAGCTCCTCAGCGGCTGCACATAGGAGGCGTCGTAGATCGGCTCGCCCTCGCTGTCCAGACCCCTGATCTGGCCGTAGTCCAGCTCCCACTTGGCCTTGGAGCCGGTGGACAGATACAGCGTGCGGGTGGTGGGCACGGTGGGTACGGTCGAGAACGAGAGGCTGCCGCCGTTGACCGGCAGCTCGCCCCAGGTGAGCAGCTCACCCTTCTTGCCCGTGCTGCCCGCCGCGCCGAGCCCCGCCTTCACCGTGGCCAGCTCACCGGCCTTGTAGTGCTTGGTGTGACCGGTGGGGAACTTCTTGACGGCGCCGCCGGTGAGGATGCTGTACTCGGCTCCGGCGCCCTTCAGCCACTGTCCGGAGAAGGCCTGGCTGAACGAGCCATCGGTGACCTGGGGGCCGAGGTGCGCTGTCCTCAGCTGCTGGAACGCACCCGCGCTGTAGCCGCCGGTCAGACCGGTCTCCTTCAGGTCGACCGTGTAGTCGACCGAGGCGTGCGACGGCTTCGCCTTGGCGTCCGGCACGGTGATGTCGACCGGCTTGGCCTTGCGGGCGTCCACGGTGACCGTCAGCTTCCTGTCCACGGTCAGCTTGGGCTGGACGGTCAGATCGATCCCGCCCTTGGGGCTCGCGGGGTTGTCCTGGTTGATCGACCGGAGGGTGTACGCGCCCTTGCGGACCCGCAGGGTCTTGCTGCCGCTCGGATCGCTGAAATCGGTCCTGCTCCAGCCGTCCTTGTTGTAGATCCCGTAGAGCACGGTGGAGGCGTCCCCCGTCGGCGCGCCGTCCCGGCCGAGGTGCTTCACCGTCACGTCGTACGCCTCGGACTCGCGCTCCACGGCGGCGGCGGTACGGACGGTCTGGCCGCCGCCCGTCGCGGTCACGGCCGCGGAGTAGTGGCCGTCGACCTTTCCGCCGAGCCGGGTGTCCGCCGTGACGCCGACGGAGGCCGTGCCGCCCGCCGGTACGGTCACCGAGGACGCGTCCAGGGTGAAGAAGCCGGCCGGGGCCGCCTTGCCGTCCGGGCCGAGCGTCGTGGCCGTCAGCGCGAGGGTGACATCCGCGGTGCCGAGGTTGCGGTAGGTGAGCCGCTCGGTGACGGGGGTGTCGTCGTGGTGCGGCCACTGCTGCACCCCGAGGCCCACCGACACCGGCTCGGCGAACACCGTCTGCGTGATCGCACGGTCGACCGCGACCCGGCCCGAACCCTGCTGGAAAGCCGAGTACTTCCCGCCCTTGGCGGAGGCGGTCAGCACCCCCTTCAGCTCCTTGGCCCTCCAGCCCGGGTTCCGCTGCTTGAGCAGGGCCGCCGCGCCGGCCACGTGCGGGGTGGCCATCGACGTACCGGAGACGCTGACGTACCCCTTCGGGTTCTCGCCGTACTCCTGAGCGATCAGGCTCTTGGGAGAGGAGGCCGCGGTGATGCCGACGCCCGGTCCGGTGACATCCGGCTTGATCGCTCCGTCGCCGGTCCTCGGGCCCACACTGGAGAACTCGGCCAGGACGTCCTTGTCGTCGACGGCGCCCACGGTCAGCGCGGCCTCCGCGCTGCCGGGGGAGCTGACCGTGCCCGCGTCCGGACCGTCGTTGCCCGCGGCGACGGCGAAGAGCACGCCGGTCGTGTCGGACACCTGGTTGACATGGGCTTCCAGCGGGTCCAGTTCGGGGGTGTCGTAGCCGCCGAGGCTCAGATTGACGATGTCGGCGCCCTGCGCGACCGCCCAGTCGATGCCCGCGATGATCCCGGACTCGTCGCCCCAGCCGTCGTCGTCCAGCACCTTGCCGCTGAGGATCTTGGCCCCGGGGGCGACGCCCCGGTACTTCTTGCCCGTGTGACCCGCTCCGGTGCCCGCCGCCGTGGCCGCGACATGGGTGCCGTGGCCGACGCGGTCCCTGGTGTCGGGGGAACCGGTGAAGTTCTTGGCGCCGAGCACCTGACCCTTGAGGTCCCCGTGGTCGGCGTGGACGCCGGTGTCGAGCACGGCGATCCTCACCCCGGTGCCGTCACTGCCGGCGGCCCAGGCCGCGGGGGCGCCGATCTGCCCCACGCTCTTGTCGAGACTGGCCCGGCGGACCGCGTCCAGCCAGACGCCGCTGATGCCCGAAGCGGTGGTCCGCGCGCCGTTCGACGAACGGGTCAGCGCCTCCCACAGACCGGTGCCGCCCTCGCCGGGCGCGGTGAGCGCGTCGGCGTTCAGCGACGCCAGGGTGCGCCGCACCCGGGTGTCGTCGGTGGCGCGGACCTCGGCCCGCGCCGCCTTGGCGGCCCCGCCGCGGTAGCGGACGATGACCTTCAGGCCGTCGCGGTACGCCGCGCGGCTCTCGGCGGTGCTCAGCCCGGTCACATCGAACAGCCGGCGGTCGAGCCTGCCCTCGGCTATCAGCCGGTTCGCGTCGGCCGGGACGACATGGGTGCGTCCGCCGGCCGTCACGGTCTCGATGGGTATGTTCTCGCGGCCCTTGGCGCGCTGGATCGAAGCGACCCGGCCCTTGGCGTCGAGCAGCACCGTGTCCCCGGTGATGAGGGTGACCCGGTGCTTGACCCGGCCCGCCCCCCGTTCGCCGCTGCCGGCCCGGTCGGCCGAGGCCCCGGCGGGGCTCCCGGCGCGTTCGCCGGCCGCTGTCGCCGGGCCGGTCATGCCCGCCGTCAGCGCCACGGCCGCCGCCGCGGCCACGCCGGCCACGCCGGCCCTCTTGATATGGATGCGCAAGTCTCCCCCTGGAGATGAGCGAAGGGGCGGGCATCGCGTGCCCACCCGCCCGGGGGCTGGTCGTCAGTGTGTGTGCGCACTGTGCCCCCGGTGCAGGAAGTATGCAGGCGGCAGGTCGCCAACTCAACGTGGTTCACGGCGTGTTGGCCGGACTGTGCGGTGGCTTTGACCACCCTTCGCGGTTCCTGTCCGGGGCTTGCGTGAGAGTTCACTCCACGTGCGACAGTGATCACATGACGACACCACGGCGCACCATAGCCCTCGGCACGCTCGCCTTCGGCACCACCGTCGACGAGCGCACCTCCTTCGCCATCCTCGACCGTTTCGTGGAACTGGGCGGCACGGTGCTCGACACCGCGAACAACTACGCCTACTGGGTCCCGGGCGGGACGGGGGACGAGAGCGAGCGCACCCTGGGGGAGTGGCTCGCACGGCGCGGCAACCGCGACTCCGTGGTGCTCAGCACCAAGGGCGGCGGGCGCCCCGCGCTGTCCGGCAGCGGGCCCGGCGGGACCGAGGGGCTCTCGGAGAAGGCCCTCAGAACCGCCGCCGAGGGGAGCCTGCGGCGGCTGGGAACCGATCGCATCGATGTGTACTGGGCCCATCTGGAGGACCGGGGGGTTCCCCTGGAGGAGACGGTCGGCGCGCTGTCCTCGCTGGTGGAGGAGGGGAAGGCGGGTGAGCTGGGGATCAGCAACCACGCGGTGTGGCGGGTGGAGCGGGCCCGCGCGCTCGCCGGGGACCGGCCGCGCTGCACCCATCTCCAGTACCGCTACTCCTATCTCCAGCCGCGCTTCGACATCCCGCTGCCGTCGTCCGGGCACCGGCATGTCACGCCCGAACTGCTCGACTACGCGCGGGCCGAGGGGGATCTGAGGCTCTGGGTCTACAGCGCGCTGCTCTCCGGCGCGTACACCCGCGACGAGGTGGGGCTCCCGGCGGCCTACGACCACCCGGGGACGGAGCCGCGGAGGGTGGCGCTGCGGGGGGTCGCGGAGGAGCTGGGGGTGACGGTGAATCAGGTGGTGCTGGCGTGGTTGCTGGGGAGTGAGCCGGCGGTGCTGCCGATTGTGGGGGTGAGCGGGGTGGCTCAGCTGGAGGAGGTCATGGCCTCCCTGCCCCTCCATCTGTCGCCGGCGCACCACGACCGCCTGACGTCAGCGGGCACCTGACTCCCGGCTCCCGCGGTCCTCGGGGCCGGGGGGCTGGGGGGCCGGGGGGCCGGGGTTCGCGGGGTGCGGGTCCGCTGTGGCGCAGGGGTTCGTCCTCCGGCCCGGGGTTCGTCCTCCCGCCCGGTGTCTGTCCTCCGGCCCGGGGTTCGTCCTCCGGCACAGGGCCCTTCCTCCCGCCCGGTGTCTGTCCTCCGGCCCGGGTTCCGTGCTCAAGTGCCGGACCGGCCGGAGACGCACCGCTCGGGCGCCCCGGGGTGCGGGTTCCGTCCTCAACCGTCGGACGGGCCGGGGGTTCCCGGCGCGAGGGCGGGGCCCGGGGCCCTCAGGTGCCGGGTGGGCCCGGGGGTCCGGGGGCCGCAAGTACCGGGTGGCCCCGGGGGCGGGGGATATCGGGGCGATAGCCGCTCGATAATCACGCGATATCCCCACGATACCCACACCCACTCAACTGTCCCCCATGACGCCCTCCGTCTCCGTGGTCATCCCCGCCCACAACTCCGCCCGCACCCTCCCCGCCTGCCTCGACTCCGTCTACTCCCAGACCACCCCCCTCCACGAGGTCATCGTGGTGGACGACGGAAGCACCGACAGCACGGCCGACATCGCGGAGCGCTACCCCTGCACCCTCCTCCGCCGCACCCCCAACCGAGGGGTGTCGGCGGCCCGGAACGCCGGGGTCGCCGCGGCCACCGGTGAGATCGTCTTCTTTCTCGACTCCGACGAGGCCCTCACCCCCGGCTCGGTCTCGGCCGCGCTCGACATCCTCCGCGCCGACCCCGGCTGCGGCTGCGTCCACGGCGTGATCGCCCCCGACCCGCTCTACGACGACGGCCCCGTCGAGCGCTACAAGGTGCTGCACGCCCACTGGTGGCGGGCGCGCGGCGTGGGCGAGGTGCAGACCGCGTTCCTGGCCCAGGCGGCCGTGCCCCGCGAGGTCTTCCACCGTGTCGGCGGCCTGGACGAGAGCCTGCGCGACTCCGAGGACCTCGACTTCAGCGACCGCCTCGCGCCGCACTACCGGATCGTTCTCACCGACCGGATCGTGGCCTACCACGACGAGGAGCACCGGCTGCTCCCCCTCCTCGCCGAGACCCACCGCCGGGCCCTCCTGCTGGTCCCCGCGCTGCTCTCGGCCCGCCGGGGCGGCCGGCGGAACCTCACCGCCAACACCCCCGCGTCGGTCGCCGCCGCCGCGCTCTGTCTGGCGGCCCTCCCCCTGCTCCCGGTACGCCCCTGGGCCCCCGCCCTCGCCGCCCTCGGCTTCTGCGCCGCCAACGCGGGCCTGCTCCGGTTCGCCGCCCGCCACCGCGGCCCCGCCTTCGCCGTCTACGTCGCCGCGATCCACCTCGTGGTCCACGCGGCCCTGCTGACCGGCGCGGCGACCGGCGCGGCCCGCGCGCTGACGACCTCCCGGTGAACTCCGCCCCGTACCGGCTGCTGCGCCGCGTCCTCACCCCGGTGATCGTGGCCGCCGCGCTCGTCGGACTGGTGCTGCTGCTCCGGGGCGAGGGGGCCGCCGCCGCACGGGCCTTCGGCCGGGCGGAGGCCGTACCGCTGCTCGCGGCCTCCCTCGCCGCCTATCTGCTCGGGCTGCTGCTCGCGGTGCACTCCTGGCAGGCCCTGGTCCCCGGCGAGCACCGCGTCCGGGGTCTGACCGCCGCCCGCATCTTCTTCCTGGGCCAGCTCGGCAAGTACCTCCCGGGCCGGATCTGGGGGCTGGTCACCCATGTCACCCAGGGCCGGGCGGCCGGTGTCCCCGGCGCCCGGATGGCCTCCGCCTATGTGCTGACCCTGGCCCTGACCGTGCTGACCGGCGCGGGCATCGGTCTGCTCGCCGCCCCCGGCGCGCTCCCGGGGCACTGGGCCTGGCCTGCCCTGCCCGCGCTCTGCTTCCTGGCCTGCGTGGTCCGCCCCGCCCTCGCCGCCCGCCCGGTCACCGCCCTGCTGCGGCTGTTCCGGCAGACGGTCGAGGCGCCGCCCGACCGCGCGGTCCGGCGGGCGATCCTGCTGGCCCTCGCCTCCTGGCTGATCTCGGGGCTGCATCTGTGGTTCCTGGTGCTGGCCCTGGACGCCCCGCCGTGGGCGGGGCTGCGGTCGGCGGTCGGCGCGTTCGCCCTGGCGGCGGTCGTCAGCAGCCTGGCCCTGATCGTCCCGGACGGCTGGGGCGTACGGGAGCTGACCATCACCGCCGCCCTGTCGGCCGTGCTCTCCCCGGGCGCCGCCGCGGCCGCCGCCATCGCCAGCCGGGTGGTCTGTGTGGTGACGGAGCTGGGCAGCGCGGCCGTGGTCGTCCTCTGGTCCCGGCTGCGCCGCCCCCCGGAGCCCGCACCCGCGCCCGCGCCCCCACCCCCGTCCCCCGACCCGACCGAGAGAACCGGAGAGGCCACCCGTGTACACCCTTGACGAAGCCGAACGCCTCGACATCGACGAGGTCCACTCCCTCTACCGCCGCCATGTCAACAAGAGCCAGGTCTCCCTGATGACCTCCTTCGGCTTCGGCCGCGAGCTGGTCGCCTCCGCCGAGGGAGCCCATCTCACCCTCACCGACGGCCGCCGCGTCCTCGACCTCACCGGCGGGGTCGGCGTGCTCAACCACGGCCACAACCACCCCCGTATCCTCGCCGCCCGCCGGCGCTTCGCCCGCGACCTGCGGATGGAGGTGCACAAGACCTATTTCTCGCCCTATCTCGCCGCCCTCAGCCACAACCTCGCCGAGGTCCTCCCGGGCGATCTGTCGATGTCCTTCCTCCCGAACTCGGGCGCCGAGGCCGTCGAAGGGGCGGTGAAACTGGCGTACAAGTACCACCGGGGCCGGCGCGGCACCGTCCTCCGCGCGGACCGCGCCTTCCACGGGAAGCTCCTCGGCTCCGGCGGGCTCACCGGCCAGAGCCAGTTCGCCTTCCCCACCATCCCCGGCATCGGCACCTTCCGGTACAACGACCTCGCCTCGGTACGCGCCGCGGTGGCGGCGGCCCCCGGCGATGTGTACGCGATCCTGATCGAGCCCTTCAGCGCCTCCACCGTCGAGCAGTGCTCGGAGGAGTTCCTGCGCGGCCTGCGCGAGCTGTGCACCCGCCACGACATCGTGCTGATCTTCGACGAGATCTACAGCGGCTGGGGCAAGACCGGCACCCTCTTCCACTTCATGCGGTACGAGGGCCTGGTCCCGGATGTCCTCACCACCTCCAAGTCCTTCGGCGGCGGCAAGTCCTCCATCTCCGCCTTCGTCGCCCGCGAGCCGGTGCTCCGCCGGGCGTACGACCATCTCGGCGACGCCCTGCTCCAGTCCACCTCCACCACCTACTACGGCTTCGGCGAGGAGTGCGCGACCGCCCTGGAGGCGGTCAACATCGCCATCGAGGACGACTACCCGGCCCGCGCCCGCGCCCTCGGCGCCGTACTGGAACCGGGTCTCGCCCGCCTCGCCAAGGAGCACCCCGGTGCCATCGGCTCCGTCGCGGGGGCCGGCGCGCTCTGGGGGGTCTTCATCGACGGCGGCCCGAGAATCCTCGACCTGGTGGCGAAGCTGGCCCCCGGCGGACTCGCCCGCGACCCCCTCTTCAAGACCAAGCTCGTCACCTGCGCGGTGGTCAACGCCCTCTACCAGGACCACGACATCTACACCTACTACACCCTCAACGGCCGCTCCCCGCTGATCCTCGGCCCCTCGCTCGTCACCGACCCCGCCGATGTGGAGCGCGCCGTGGACGCGCTCGGCGAGGTGCTGGGCCAGGGTCTGACCCGGCTGGTGACCCGTTTCGTGCGGCAGAAGGTGGGCTCCCAGTGGTGATCACGATCACCGGCGCCGCCGGCATGCTCGGCTCCCGGCTCGCCGAACGGCTCACCGCCGACGGCCACCATGTCCGGGGCGTGGATCTGCGCCCCGCGCCCGGAGTGGAGTTCACCGGGGACATCCGCGACCGGGCCCTCATGGACCGCGCCCTGGACGGCGCCACCGCCCTGGTGCACGCGGCGGCGGCGCTTCCCAGCTACCCCGACGACGAGATCCGCTCGATCATCACCGGCGGCACCGCGAACGTCCTCGCCGCCGCGCACGCCGCCCGCACCCCGCGCGTCGTCCATGTCTCCTCCACCGCCGTCTACGGGCTGCCGAAGCGGGTCCCGACCCCGGAGGACCACCCGCGCGAGCCCGTGGACACCTACAGCCGCGCCAAGGCCGACGCCGAGGAGATCGCCGAGCGGTACCGCGCGGAGGGGATGTGTCTGCCGATCCTCCGCCCCAAGACCTTCGTGGGCCCGGGCCGGATGGGGCTCTTCGCCATGCTGTTCGAGTGGGCGGAGGAGGGCCGGAACTTCCCCGTCCTGGGGAAGGGCGATGTACGGATACAGATGTTCGGCATCGATGACCTGGTCGACGCCGTGGTGACCGTGCTCACCGCGCCCGACGCGGTCGCCAATGACACCTACAACCTGGCGGCGGCCGAGTTCCGCACCCTGCGCGAGGACTTCCAGGCGGTCCTGGACGCGGCCGGACACGGCAAGCGCGTCATCGGGCTGCCCGCCCGGCCCGCGCTCACCGTCCTCGCGGGGCTCCAGCGGGCCAGGCTCTCCCCGGTGTACGGGAGGCTGCTGCACAAGCTGATGGACGACTCGTACGTCTCCATCGACAAGGCCGCCGACCGCCTCGGCTTCACCCCGAAGCTCTCCAACGAGGACGCCATCCTGCGCACCTACGCGTGGTGGCGCGGGGCCCGCCACGACCGCCCCGCCACCACCCCCACCGGCCGGACCAGCCGGGACCCATGGAGCCAGGGCCTGCTGTCCGCCGCGAAGATCTTCTTCTGAGGGGGCCGGGCGATGACACTCCTGGGCGGCGAGACGGAACCCGCTCCGAGACCCACTCCCACTCCTCCTCCCTCTTTCCCCGCCCCTTCTCCTTCTCCTTCTCCTTCTCCTTCTCCTTCTCCTTCTCCTTCCTCTCCCTCTTCCGCCGGCCGCCTCTCCGCCGACCCCCCGGCCCCGGGCGACGCGCCCCCACCCGGGCCGCCCGGTGAGACCGGTGCCGCGACAGGACCCGCGACCACGACAGGGGCCGCGACTGCAACCAGACCAGGACCAGGACCAGGACCAGGACCAGGACCAGGACCAGGACCCGGGCCCGCGACCGGGCCCGCTCCCGGCACCCCCACCCCCCGCCCGCGCGGCCGGCTCCCCGCCCCCCTCGCTCTTCTCCGCCCCGGCCAGTGGCCCAAGAACCTTCTCGTCGTGCCCCTGCCCCTCATCGGCGCGGCGGGCGCCTGGCACACGGCGGGCCGGGTGGCGCTGGCGATGGCGGCCTTCGTCCTGGCCTCCTCGCTCGTCTATGTCGTCAACGACATCGCCGATGTCGAACGCGACCGCCTCCACCCCCTCAAACGACTGCGCCCCCTCCCCTCCGGCCGGATGGGCATCCGCTCCGCCGTCGCCCTGGGCGGGGTGCTCGCCGCGCTCCTCGGCGCGTGTCTGACCGCCCTCGGACCGGCGAGGGCCTGGCCGATGCTGGTCTACCTCGCCGTGAACGCCGCGTACAGCTGGAAGCTCAAACACCTCCCGCTGCTCGATGTCTTCACCGTCGCCACCGGCTTCGTCCTGCGGCTCCTCGGCGGGTACGCCGCCACCGGCCGCCCGGTCGCGAACTGGCTGGTCCTCACCGTCCTCACCCTCTGTCTGCTGCTGATCCTCGGCAAGCGCCGCCATGAGCTGGGCGTCTCCGGCACCGGCCACCGCCCCGCGCTCGCCGGGTACTCGGCCCAGTTCCTGGACCTCGTCCTCGTCCTCTGCTCGGCGCTGACCATGGTCGGCTATCTGCTCTACCTCCGCGCCGAGTCGGGGTTCCCGGCGGGCGCGCTGCTCACCGCGCCCTGCGCGCTCTTCGCCCTCTTCCGCTATCTCCAGATCGTGATCGTGCACAGCGAGGGCGGCGACCCGGTACGGACCCTGCTCCTGGACCGGGTGATGCTCACCAACTCCGCGCTCTGGGCGGCCCTGCTGCTCCTCTGCCACACCTTCTGACCCTCCGAACCCCCCGAGGACGGAACGGAACATGACCCCGCCCCCGCCTTCACCTCTTGTCTCGGTGGTCGTCCCCCTCCACAACGACCGCCGGACCATCGACCTCTGTCTGCGCTCCCTCGCCGCCCAGTCCCACACCCCGCTCGAAGTGGTCGTGGTGGACGACGCCAGCACCGACGGCTCCGCCGAACTGGCCGCCGCCCACCCCGTCACCCTGATCCGCGCCGAGCGCAACGGCGGCCCGGGAGCCGCCCGCAACCTCGGCGTGCACCACTCGCACGGCGAGATCGTCTTCTTCCTGGACGCCGATCTCGCCCTCCACCCCGACGCGGTCGCCGAGGCGGTGGCCGTCTTCGCCGAGAACCCCTCGTACGGCGCGGTGTTCGGCATTCCCGACAAGGAGCCGCTCTTCGCCGAGACCCTCGTCGGCCAGTACCGCATCCTTCAGTACCACTACTGGCGCAAGAGCGCCGAAGGGCTGGTCAGCGGCGGTTTCTACGCCCTGGGCGCGGTTCGCCGCACCGCCTTCGAGGAGGCGGGCCGGTTCAATCCGGAGCTGCGGCAGACCGAGGAGATCGACCATGCCGAGCGGCTCGCCGCCCGCCGTCCGATGCTGCTGACCTCCCGTGTCCGGGGCCGGCTCTCCGACGAGAGCAGGATGCGCCCACTGCTGCGGAAGGCCTTCGTCCGCAGCCGGCTCCGGGTTCCGTTCTATCTGGGCCGGGGCCGGGCCATGCAGGGGATGGAGACCGGCGGCCGGGCCGTCGCCTCGGTGCTCGCCGCGCTGAGCGTGGCCGCCCTGCCGCCCGCCCTGTGGTGGCCGCCGGCGGCGCTGGTCTGCGTTTTCGCGCTCGCCGGGTTCGTCCTGGCGGACCTCGGCCAGTACCGCTTCGTCCACCGGGAGCGCGGCACCCCCTTCCTGCTCTGGTTCACCCTGGCCCATCTGCTGGTGAACACGGTGGTGGTGGCGGGCCTGGCGGCGGGGCTCGCGCAGTACGCCGCCAGCGGGCGGTTCCGGCACCTGTACGACCGGGTCCCGGCGGGCGCCCCATGACCTCACGGCCCCGGCGGATCGCCCGTGCGCTCCGGCTCTGGTACGGGAGGGTGCTCGCCGTCGTCTCCGCGCTCTGGCTGCTGTACGCCACGGCCCGGTGGCTGCTCAGCGGCCGATGGCACTGGGCCATCCCGCTGGACGGCACCCCGCCGCTCCTGCTGGTCGCCGTGCCGGCGGCGCTGCTGATCGCCGGCGCGGCGGCCTGCGGCGGACGGCGGCCCTGGGTGGCGGGGACCGCCGCCGCCGCGCTGCTGCTCGCCCTCACCACCGGATCGGGCCTCAACTGGCCGGCCCTCTGGCGCGACCAGCGGCCGGTCCCGCCCGGCGCGCTCCATGTGGTCTCGCTGAACACCCAGTACTGGGGCCAGTCGGCCGGGGTGGACCGGCTCTACGCCCTGCTGCACCGGCAGCGCGCGGATGTGTATCTGCTCCAGGAGCACGTGCGGTGGAAGCCCGGGTTCGGCGAGAAGGGATATGTCCGGCTGGACGACGACGAGCGGCTGCGCGAGGAGTTCCCCGGCCACCACATCGCCCGGCGCGGCGAGCTGCTCACCGTCTCCCGCTTCCCGATCGTCGCCCGGCCGCCGGTCGGCCCGGGGAAGGCGCTGGCCGCCGACCCGGGAGCCTCCTTCGAACGGGTCTTTCTCCGGGACAAGGTCATGCGTACCGATCTGCGGATCGGGGAACGGATCTTGAGCGTCTACAACGTCCACATCACCGTGCAGCTCGCGCTCGACCTCGATCCGTTCTCCGGTACCGACGTCGACGCGTACCTCCAGCGAAAGTTCGCCTGGCGGCAGGAGGAGTTCCGTGGCCTGGAGCGGGACATGGACCGCAATCCGTATCCCGTGCTGGTCAGCGGTGACTTCAACGCCACCGCCGCCATGCGGGAGTTGGACGGTGTCCGCGCCCGGGCCTCCGACGCGCTGCGGGCCAATACCGACTTCGCGCCGCTGAGCTGGAAGTTCCCGGCGCGGGCGGACTTCGCGGGGAGCGCGGCGCTGCGCCGCGCGTATCCGCTGTGGCGTCTGGACTGGACGTTCACCACCGGTCCGGTCCGTGTCCACCGCTATGACTTCCGGGGCACGGACGGCATTTCCGAGCACCGTATGCAGGATCTCCGGCTCTCCCTCTGACCGCGCTTGTGGAAAGGAAGACCGTCGTGCCCAAGCAGCCCAAGCAGTCCAAGCAGTCCTATGCCCATGTCACCTCCTCCGCCCTCACCTCCCCCTCCTCGCACGAGCCGTCCCCGACCCTGCTGGAGCGGGTGCCGGTGCTGCGCCGGGCGCTGGACCGGCTGGAGAGCAGGCCGACCGCGTTCGGGATGGTGATGTGGGCCTTCGGGCTGGCGAAGCCGGTGTTCATGGACCATGTGGTGACACCCGAGCCGCGCGCCGAACTCGGCGATGTGCGCGATCTGCTGGAGAAGAACCGCGAGCGGTACGCCGACCGGCTGCGCGGCTTCCTCGAACTGGGCGACCGGCTCGCCCGCATCCCGCTCCACGGCGTGGAGAAGGGCGCCACCGCCTACTGGGCCAACACCTGGCTGCCGCCGCTGGACGCGCTCTCCCTCTACGGCTTCCTGGCGTCCGAGCGCCCGGCCCGCTATCTGGAGATCGGCTCGGGGAACTCCACCAAGTTCGCCCGCAGGGCCATCGACGACCTGGGCCTCGCCACAAGGATCATCTCCATCGACCCCGAGCCCCGCGCCGGCATCGACCACCTCTGCGACCGCGTCGACCGGGTCCCGCTCCAGAACGCCGACCTCGCCGTCTTCGAGGAGCTGGAGGCCGGGGACATCCTCTTCCTGGACGGCTCGCACCGGCTGCACATGGGCTCCGATGTGATGGTCTTCTTCTTCGAGCTGCTCCCGCGCCTGAAGCCGGGGGTCCTGGTCCATGTCCACGACATCATGCTCCCCGCCGACTACCCGGAGTCCTGGCGCTGGCGCCACTACTCGGAGCAGTACCTCCTGGCGGCCCTCCTGACGGCGGCCCCGCAGCGCTTCGACGTCGAACTCCCCAACGCCTTCATCCACACCGACCCGGAACTGCGCCGCCTCCTCGAACCGCTGTGGCGCCGTCTGGGGGTGACGAAGCACTACCACCCGGGGTCGTTCTGGTGGCGCCACTCGGCCTGAGCGGGCAGGAGGGGAGGGCCGTACGGGGGCGGGGGTCCGTTCTTCCCGCCGCCCCCGCCGGCCACCTCAGGACTTGGCCTCGGCGACCTTCTTGAGCGCGTCGATGCTGGTGGTGAACCGGCCGCTCCGTTGCGCCGGGCTGGAGTCCGTCAAGGACTTGATCGAGGCCGCCCTCGCCTTCACCGCACCTCCGGCGGCCACGTCGAGGAGCCCCTGGTCCCCGCCGACCGGCATCCACAGATCGCCGCTCACCACATTGATGCCCGGGTGCTCGGTATTGGTCAGCTTGTCCGCGTAGACGACCATGTAGCTGCCGGGGACGATCGGGGACGCGCCTTCCATCTGCACCGCTTCCGTGTCCACGTTTCCGATGATCAATTCACCGAGAGGGACTGGTTTGGTGCCGCGGGCGACCGGGTTCGGCTGGAGAATGACGCTTTCGATGGTCGCCTTGTGGAAGACCATGGGCAGACAATTGGCATACGGGGAGTCGCCACCCTCGATCCCCGCCGGCGGAGTTCCCGGAGTGCCGGTGCCCGCGGTGGGGCTCGGGTCGTCCTCGGGGCCTTCCTCCGGTGAATCGGTGGGTTCCCCGCCGTGCCCCTTGGCGTCGCCGCCGTCGTCGCACTCCCTGCCGACGACCTGCCCCACCTTCACCTGGAAGGCGCCCTCCGCGGCTTGTGTGAGACTCGCGATGGTGTCATAGGTCGCGTAATCGGCTTCGATATTGTGCGGCGATTCCCCGGTGCTCCCCCCGGAGCAGGAAGTCAGGCTCAGCGATGTCGCAACCATGAGGGCTGCCAGAGCCGCAGTCTTCTTCACTAGTACCATCCCTCTGATTCTGATGCGTGCGACATTTTTAACCGGGTGTGTACTTCGCTCTGACGCCCTTGATGTCGTCCGACCACGGGCCGTCGCTGCCACACCTGAACTTGCCTTCGCCCTGCCTCATTACCGCAGGGCCCGCGCCGGTGCAAGCGGTTGAGACGTGATCAAGACCGTAGGTGTGACCGATTTCGTGCGTGGCCACAATCTTCTTCTCGCGGGCGGTGAGACCCGCCATGGTGCGGGAGTTGAACTTCACATACGTCTCGTTGTACGCCCAGTTGCCGAAGAGGCATCCCTGGTTGGAGGCCGTGGCCCACGCGTCCCAGGTGTAGGAGCCGTCCCGCACCTCGACCATGGGGTCGCCGTTGTTCTGCTGCTTGCTGAAGTGGCCGGGAGAGTTCGGTGACGTGGAGTCCCATCTGCCCTGGGCGTCACCGAAAGCCTTCTGATAGGTGGAGGTGATGCTGTAGTAGCGATAGGAGATGGCTCCACCTTCACCAACACCGTAGAACTTGCCGCACAAATGCTTGTACGCCTGTGCCGGGGTCGCCAGCACCACACTGGAGGACACCGCTATGAGAGACGCGACAAGAAGGGAACTCGGTTTGACGAGAGCCTTCCCCCGGCGTTCTCTCCGTCCGCCCCATGTTTTCGACCGCACTGCCGGCCTCCCCGAATCCGCTGGTCTTGATCATGTCAACGGAGGCGAAGTTAGCCCACGAGTTCGATCATCACAAGGTGATAAGCGCGTGAAGATCGGAATGGGTAATTCCGTATTTGCTGTTCCGTGGCGGGTGGGTGATAGGGGGTGTATCGGACCTTTTTATCCTCCTCCAAGGGGACGGAACAGTGGATATGCCGCAGTCGAGGGGGACGGGTGCCCCCAGAGGGTGAGGTTCGCCCGGGAGCGCACGGAGCGCACGGGGAGTGCGCAGGGAGCGGGGGCAAATCGGCCTGTGAAAAGGCGAGTTGGGGTGACCGGGACATGCGCGGGTGAGCCGCCGTGCGAAAGGCGGTACGGGGGCGGGCGGAAATCCGCCCGCCCCCGTACCGCCGGGGTGATTACCGCACCCGGCCGGCCGACCGGCTCTCCGGAGACCGGGAGGACGGATACCGGGAGGTGCGGGTGGAGCCGGTCAGGGGGCGCCGGGGGGTCGGGTGGCGGCCGTCGGGGCGGTCGGGGGAGCCCGCGCCCCGCAGGATGGTCTGTTCCAGGGCGCGTAATTCGGTCCCCGGGTCCACGCCCAGCTCCTCGGCGAGATCCGAGCGCACCTTGCGGTAGACGGCCAGTGCCTCGGCCGTGCGGCCCGAGCGGTAGAGCGCGAGCATCAGCTGTGCGTGCAGATGCTCGCGGAAGGGGTGCTCGCGGACCAGCTCGGCCAGCTCGCCCACCAGGTCCTCATGGCGCCCGAGGCCCAGTTCGAGCCGGACCCGCTCCTCGATCGCCCGCAGCCGTCCCTCCTCCAGTCGCCGCGCCCCCGACTCCACCGCCGGGCAGTCGAGCCCCGCCAGGGCAGGCCCCGCCCAGAGCCCGAGCGCCCGCCCCAGCTCCGTCACCGCCTCCGCCGCCAGCCCTTCGGCCGCCAGCGTCCGTGCCCGCGCCACTTCCGTGTCGAAGACATCCGAATCGAGTTCGCCCGGGGCCAGCCGCAGCCGGTACCCGGACGGATGGGTCTCTATCAGGCCGGGTGCCCCGGCCTCGGTGAAGGCCCGTCTCAGCGCCGACACGCAGATGCGTATCTGCGTTCTCGCGCTCGCGGGGGGCGAGGAACCCCACACCGCGTCCACCAGCCGATCGAGCGGGACCGCCCAATTGGCCTCCAGAGCGAGAATGGCCAGAATTATCTGTGAGCGCCGTCCCCCAACGGGGACCGAAGTCCCCTTCACGGCGACATGGAGCGGGCCGAGTACATGAAAGATCACAGCAGATTCCCCAGTCTGTTTCTTTCAAGCAGTCATCAGAACCGATCCCCCGGTGGCGTGCGACCTGGGCCTTCTCCGCCGCTCCCACTCCGCCGCCCTGAATTACGGTGAAGTGCCGTCGATGGAGCTGGAGTTGACTCGAAGAGCACACACGAAGCTTGGTGTAGACCTATAAAACTGTCAAGGGTAAACCGGTACAGACGGTTCTGTTCAGCCTGATCGGTGCGAGTTGGCGAAAAACGAAACAGGGGAGGCCGGGGCCGGGGCCGCGCGCCGGCGCCGCGGGCAAACGCGAGGGCGGCCCCCGTGGGTACAGGGGCCGCCCGAGTGCTCCGCCGGGGTTACTTGGCGAGAGTGCCGTCCGCCTTCACCGCGAACCAGGTGCCGCCGACACCCTGGCCGTTGGTGTCACCGGGCTTCTGGTCACCGGTGAACCAGTACAGCGGCCAGCAGTCCAGGGTGAGCTGATCGGTGCCGTTGTCGGGGCGCTTGTAGTTGATCACCAGCTTCGGATCGATGCCCTCCACGGCCTTGACGGCCGCCTTGTCCAGCATCTTCGCGGGCTTCCAGGTGTCCAGGCAGGCGCCGACGCAGTTGGACTTCATCGGCCAGTCGGTGTCCTTGATGAAGCGGTAGAGGGTGCGGCCCTTGGCGTCCCGGACGATCCTGCCGAGCCCGGCGTCGTCCCGGGTGGAGAGCGGCGGGAGGGACGCGGCGGTGTCGCCGCCGCCCCCGGCCTCGGACGCGGCGGCCTCGGGGGCGGGGGCGGCGGGGGCCGCCTTCTTCCCGTCCGGGGCGGCGGCGAACCAGGTGCCGCCGACGCCCTGGCCGCCTGTCTGCCTCGGCGCGGTGTCCTTCGCGAAGCGGTACAGGGGCCAGCCCGCGAGTGTGAGCTGTTCACTGCCGTCGGCCCTGGCGACCTTGCCGACCAGGGAGGGGTCCATGCCGGCCGCCGCTTGGGCGTCCTTGGCGAGGACCGGGGGCCAGGCTTTCGCGCAGTCGCCCTCGCAGGTGGACTTGGGCGGCTGGGCGGTGTCGTTGTCGAAGCGGTAGAGCGTGAAGCCGGCGCTGTCCGTGACGACGGGCCCGATGGCCGAGGTCTTCCAGATGCTGAGCCTGCCCGCCACGACCGGCTTCGCCCCGTCCGCCTGGGCGGGGGCGGCCGCGGGGGTGGCGGGGGCGGCGGCGTTCGCGGCCTGGCCCTTGTCCTCCTTGGCGCCTCCGCAGGCGGCCGTCAGCATGATGACCGCTGTGGCGGATGCGATGAGGCCGGCGGTCCGCACGTTACGCATGGCAACTCCTGTTGTCCCCGTGGATTGGTACTGGCTGGTGCCGCCCCGGCGGCGGGGGAGGAGGCCGCCGGCCGCCGGGGCGGGGATGTGGTGTTGCGGCGAGCGGTGGCTCGCGCTGGTGTGCAACTGCCCTGAACACGAGGGGGGTGCGGGAAGGGTTCAGGGTTTGCGGGGGAGGTTTTCTTGGGGGTGGGGTGGGGTTGCCCGGGGGCCGGCGGTGCGGGGTGATCCTTGCCCTGAGTCCCGTGTCGCCTCAATCGCCGGCGGGGCTGGGTTTGCTCGGGTGTCCGGGCCTGTGCGTCGCGGGCGGGTCCGTTGTTCGCGGGCGGACCTCGCACCGGGGCTGCCCCGAGCCAAACCCGGGCCGGCCCGGCTCCCCCGGCCCTCCCAGCCCGTCTGGCGGCACCTCCCGGAGGCAGCTCTGGGGGAGTTTGAGGACGGACCCCGCACCACGGGCAACCCGAGCAATCTCAGCCCGTCCGGCGTTTGAGGACGGACCTTGTGCCACAGGTAACCCGAGCAATCTCAGCCCGTCCGGCGTTTGAGGACGGACC
>NZ_JBSFER010000007.1:0-31517 GCF_053594535.1 Streptomyces sp. NPDC001889 | reverse complement strand
ACCCGAGCAATCTCAGCCCGTCCGGCGTTTGAGGACGGACCTTGTGCCACAGGTAACCCGAGCAATCTCAGCCCGTCCGGCGTTTGAGGACGGACCCTGTGCAACAGGGCCCCGCATCCCGCGGGCCTCGGTCGGGGGCCAGCCCCCGAACCCCCGCTCCTCAAACGCCGGAGGGGCTGGGGGTGGCGGCTCCATCGCCGGAGGGGCCGGGGTGGTGCTCCTCAATCGCCGGAGGGGCTGGATCTTGCGCCTCGGCCCGCCCGAAGGGCTGGAGGTGGTGTGCCCCGGGTCGCCGGCCGGGCTGAGAGCGGTGTGCCTCCGGTCGCCGGCGGGCGGCCTGTCCGGGGGTGACCCCCGAGGCGGGCCGGGGGGATCAAGCGCGGGGCCCGCGGCCGTGGGGCGGCCGGTCCGGGGAGGGCCGTCCCCGTGCGGCACCTGTGGGACCGCCCCAGCGAATATTCTGGCCGGATGAGCGATCGGGCGATGCAGGAACTCGCACTGCTGGTGCTGACAGCCCTCGCGGACGCACCCCGGCACGGGTACGCGGTCGCGCAGGAGATCAAGGGGATCACGGACGGCCGGGTCACCCCCCGCACCGGGGCGCTCTACGGAGCGCTGGACCGGCTCGTCGCGGAGGGGCTCATCACCGTTGTGCAGGAGGAGGTGGTGGACGGCCGGGCGCGGCGCGTCTTCGCTCTCGCCCCCGAGGGCCGGGAGCGTCTCGCGGTCGAGACGGACCGGCTGGCGGTCGCCGTCCGCGAGGCGCGGCGGCGCCTGGGGATCGACGGTGCGCCGGTGACCGCGTGATCGACCGGCTCCTCCTTCTCTACCCGCCCGGCTACCGGGCCGCGTACGGACCGGAGATCGCCGGCACCTACCGGGAGATGACCGCCGGCGTGTCACGCCGGGACCGCCTCCGGGAGGGCGCGGACCTCGCCGCGCACGCCCTGCGGGTCCGGTTCGGCCTGGGATCGGCCGATCCGCTGGGCCGTCTCGTCGCGTCGGCCGCCCCGTTCGCCCTGGCCGCCGCAGCGGTGAGCGCGGGCATCCGGTTCGTGCGCTGGTACGCCGGGATCACCGCGTCGCCGACGCCGTGGAGGGTGGCGCTGCGGACCATGGACGGGCCCGAACTCCTCGGCCTGCTCTCTCTCCTGCTGGTCTGTGCCGGCGCGATCGTCGCGCTGACGGGCCGGTGGGCGGCCGGGTCGGCCGCCGCGGTCTGCGGGCTGGCGGGCACGGCCGTCCTGGCGGTGGTGGCGACCCACCCGAACGAGTATCAGTACCGGATCGTCGTTCCGGTGGCCGCGCTTCTCACCATCGCGGTGGTGCTCGCCTGCCCACCGGACCTGCGCCCCGGGCCGGGCGCGTCGGCGGTGGCGGGCGCGATGGCGGCCACCGCCTGGCTCCCCGCGATCGCCGTGGAGGCGGGGGCGGTCGGCTGGGTGAGCACCGACTACGGCGGCTGGCCGCTGCTGGTTCTGGCCGCCACGGGGATCGCCCTCGCCCTGCGGGCACGCTCGTCCGGGCTGCGGGAGTCGGGCGCCATGGCGCTGGCCTCCCCACCCCTCCTCGCCGACGCCTGTCTCCTCAACTGGTACTCCCCGAGCCCCTTCGCGGCCCTGCTCCTGGTGCTGCCCGCCGCCGCGCTGCTCAGCGCGGTCGCCGGGAGGGTGCGCGGGCCGCGCTGAGCCGTCGGGCCGGGGGTTCGGGGACTCTGGACATAGTCACTTCAACTGAATACTCTTCTCGGCGTTGCATGTGGCCGGTGTGTCGCCGGGCGAAGGTGCCGGCCCGCGCCCCCACCGGCTCGACCCGAGCGAGAGGGCGCCCCGAAGTGCCGTTCACCCTGTCCCACACGGCCGCGGTCCTGCCGCTGCTGCGCCGGCCTCTCGTACCCGTGGCCCTGGTCATGGGAACGATGGCGCCCGATGCCCCCTACTTCCTCCAGACGCTGCGCATCACGGTGACCGCCGGCTCCTGGTACGAGCCCTTCCTCAACGCCACGACCTCGCACTCCCTCATCGGCGCCCTGACCGTCACCCTCCCGGTCACCCTGCTCCTCGTCGCCGCGCACCGGCTGCTGCGCGGGCCGGTCACCGCACTCCTGCCGCCCCGCCCCGCCGTCCCGGCCCCGGCGCCACCGCGCGGCTTCGCGGAACGGCTCCGCCACGCGGCGTGGCTGGTGGTGTCGGCGCTCATCGGCATCGCCACCCATCTGCTCTGGGACTCCTTCACCCATGTCGACGGGTACGCGGTCGCCCGACTGGCCGTTCTGCGCGAGCCCGGACCGGGCGGGCTGTCCACCGCCCGGCTGCTCCAGCACCTGAGCACGGCGGCCGGTCTCGTGGCGCTCGGCGTCCACCTCTGGCGCCGCCGCGCCCGGCCGCGCCCGCCGCGCTCCGAGGCCGTCACCTCGCGGGCCCCGGCCGTCCGGTGGGGCGCGGCGGTGGTCCTCGTACTGGCCGCGCTGCTCGGCGCGGCGGCCCACACCGGCGGTATCGACTCCTACCGCCGGGTGACCGTGGAGGACACCGGCCGGCCCCTCGTCCGCGAGGCCGACGGCGAGGTCACCGAGATCACCGAGATCACCGAGATCACCTACCCCACCCGGACGGAGCACGCCCCCTGGACCTCGGTCGCCGAGGGCGTACTGTCCGACGCGGCCAAGGGCGCGGGCGCCGCCCTCGCCGCCGCCCTGCTCCTCCACGCGACCGGCTGGCACCTCCACCGCACCCTGCGCACCTTCCGGCGGGCCGGGCCCGTCCGGGAGTGATACCGGAAGCGGTGCCGGGGCCGGACGCTCCTCACCGGGAGGGGGCCGGGGCGCGCAGGGGCTTGAGGGCGTCGCTCCAGGCCACCACCTGGTCGAGCATGGTGCTCACCGCGTCGGTGTGGAGCGGGGCGGGGGTGAAGGTGCTGAAGTCCTCGAAGTCGGTGAAGAGCGACAGCATCACCTGCGCCCGCACCGTCGCCACCTGGACCTCCGCCATGATCGCGCGCAGATGCTCGATGGCGCGGGCCCCGCCGACGCTGCCGTAGCCGACGAAGCCGGCGGCCTTGTTGTTCCACTCCTGGTAGATGAAATCGATCGCGTTCTTCAGGGCGGCGGAGGTGGAGTGGTTGTACTCGGGGGTGACGAAGACGAAGCCGTCGAAGCCGTCGACGGTCGCGGCCCAGGACTTGGTGTGGGCGTTGGCGTACTGGCCGAGGGAGGGCGGGGCGATCTCGTCGAGGAAGGGGAGGGCGATCTCCTTGAGGTCGACGAGGACGTACTCGGCGTCGGTCCGGGTCCGGGCCTGGTCGAGGACCCAGCGGGCGACGGCCTCGCCCTTGCGGCCGGGGCGGATGCTGCCGATGATGATCGCGATCCTGGTCATGGGGTCACCTTGGCCGGTGGGGAGTGGGAGCGGGGCCGGGCCCCCTGTCCACCTCCCCCGGCGGCGGGCGGGGCCCGCGCGCGGGGCCGGCGAATCACCCGTTCGGCCGGTCAGGTCGGGCGCACGGTCGCGGGACCGCGCTTCCGCCCCCTCCGCCCGGCGCGGGCCGCGGCCGGGGGCCGGCCCCCGAACCCCCGCTCCTCAAACGCCGGAGGGGCTGGATTTCGTGCCTCGGGTTGTCGGAGGGCCGCGCGGTGTGCCCCCATCGCCGGCGGGGCCGGGTGTGCTGGGGCCCTGGGCGATGGACGGCAACGCCGCGAGGCGCGGTGCCGGGGCACGCGAGTCCCAGCGAGACCCACACGAGAGGCCCTGGGGAGTTTCTTTCGGATCGGGCCGGATCGGTGAGCGGGGTCCGGTGCCGTGGATCGCGAGGCGGAGGAGGGAGCCCACGCGGAGCGCCGGCGACCGGCGACAACGCGGCGGGGCGCGGTGCCAGGGCTCGCGAGCCCGCACGATCCGAAAGAGACGACCTAGGCCGGGACCTGGGTCGGGACCGTGACGCGGAGGTCGAGGACCCCCAGGTCCACCACCCCCTCCGGCTGGGCGTACCAGCGCCAGTGCGCGCCCGGCACATCCCCCACCGTGAGCACCGTCCACCCCCCTCCCTCCGGAGTCGCGAGCTTCGACAGGGCGCGGGCCTCCTCGCCCGTGGGGCGGTGGAGGGCCACCAGGAAGCCCGTCACGGGCGCGGTCCGGCCCGCGCCGCGGATCAGGCCGAGGCCCAGTTCCCCGGCCGCCTCGAAGACCTCGGCCGGGGCCCGGCCCCGTACCTCCGTCACCGACGGGACCCGCACCACCCCGTGCAGCCCGGGCAGCACCTCCGCCCCCGGGTCGATCGCCACCACCACCGTCGACTGGCGCGGCAGCTCCAGCAGCCCGTGCACCAGGGCCGCCACCGTGTCCTGGGCGACCCGCAGGTCTCCCCGTACGCTCAGCGCCCCGCTGATCCGGCCCAGGTCCACCATGACCTGCGCCCCGCGCTCGCCGATCCCGACGCGGGCCAGATGGGGCAGGGTCAGCGCCGTGTCCCCCGCGCCGCCGGCCTCGATCTCCGCCGGGAGGCCACGGCGCTCCCAGCGCGCCGGGCCCACCGCCGTCCACCCCTCGGGCACCCCGTCCGCCCCGCCGGAGACGGACGCCAGAAGCTTGGCCGACTCGGCCTGCACGGTGTAGACACGCGTCCCGGCCAGCTCCCGCACGGCCTGACGGACCATCACCGGGGTTCTGGTGTCGGCCGCCAGCCGCTGGGCGAGCGCCCCGCGCCGCCGCCGCAGCAGCGCCAGGGCGATCCCGCGCGGGAGCCGGGGCCGCAGCACCCGCCCCGCGCGGGCCACCCCGGCCCACGCCGCCCGCAGCCCCCGCGCCAGCGGGCGGCGGGCGATGATCGCCACGGTCAGGACGGCCACCCCCGCGATCCCCCCGAAGAGCGCCGGCAGCGGCACCCGGTCGCCGACGGTCGCGAACGGGTTCGACGACCTCGCCGCCGGCACGGGCGCGACCGCGGGCGCCGCCGTCGCCGTCGCGGCAGGAGGACTCGCGGGGCCCCCGGCCTGTCCGGGCAGCGTCCCGGACCGCACCTCCGCCCCCTGGGCGTCGTTCGGCAGCAGCAGCGCGAACCCGGCCGCCGCCCCGATCTGCTCGGCGCTGACGAACAGATCCCCGCTGGGCAGCGCCCGCCCGGTGTTGAGCACCAGGATCTCCTGGAACCGGTTGCCGTCGCCGAGGGTCCGCGACGCGATGTCGAAGAGCGCGTCCTCCTTGCCGCCGTTCTCCCCGGGGCCCTTCACCACGTAGAACTTCACCGGATCGGCGGTGCGTGCCACGCCCCCCGGCCCACCGGCGAACCCGTCGGCGGACCGGGCGTGCGCCGGCCCCGCCGGCGCCAGCACGGCCAGCAGCACCAGCCCGGCCGACGCGGCGCACCGGGCCGTCCGCCCGCGCCGCGCGGCCCGGGCCGGAACCCTCCTCGTGGGGTCGTCTCGCATGCTTCTCGTCCTCCTCCTCCCGGGCCGCACGCGCGGCACCGGCGTGTCAGGGCACCACACGTCCGGCCCCGCCCGACCGGTTCAAAGCGACCCGGAAATGGCCGTGAACCCCCGCCCGGCGTGAACCGATCCGGCTCCGGTGACGTGCCTGCTGCGACGACTCGGCCGACGGCCGGGCTGACCGATCGGCCGGGAGGCGGGAAATGGCGCGACGACACCCCACGGGCTGGGAGGTGCTGGGGTTCGCCGCCGACCCCACCCCCGGTGACCCGGAGGCGATACGGGTCCTCTCCACGACCTACCGCGAACTGGGCGACCGGGCCGGTGAGGCCTTCGACCTGCTCCGGGACGACAGCCGTATCCGCGCGGGCAAGGGCAGGGCGATGGACGCCCTCCGGGACCGGATCAAGGAGGTCCCGGGGATGCTGGAACGCACCCGTAACTCCTTCCAGCGGGCGGCGGACGCCTACAACGGCTACGCCGACACCCTCACCACCGCGCAGGACATGCTCGACCGGGCGATCGACCAGGGCCGGGAGGCCGAGGCGACCGCGCGGACCGAGCTGCCGCGACTCGCCCCCGACGCCACCCCCGAGCAGACCGCCGGGCGGGCCGACGAGCAGCGGCAGGTCGACGAGGCCAAGTCCCGGCTCTCCGCCGCCGAGGCCCTGGGGCGGGACGCGGAACGGCTCCGCGAGGACGGCTCCCGCACGGCGTCGGTCGTTCTGGACGAGGCCGCCGACCAGGCCATCGAGGCACGCGGCGTCTTCCAGCAGATCGGTGACTTCTTCGCCGACAACCCCCTGATCGAGCTGGTCGCGGGCATCATCGTCGGGATCATCGCCGTCTTCCTGCCCGTCGTCGGACTGCTGCTGGGCGCGGCCCTCTTCGCGGTCTCCGTCATCCGGATGGCGTCCCAGGGGAAGTTCGACGTCGGCGAACTGCTCATCGGCGCGCTGACGCTGGTCCCCGGAGGGGTGCTGCTCGGCGGTCTGGGCAAGATCGGCGCATCGGCGGCCAAGCTGGCGAAAGTGGCGCCCGTGCTGGCCACGTTCGGCAAGGGCACGGGGACCATCTCCGGCGCCCTCACCAAGGTGCTCGACGGGACGACCGCCTTCCGGAAGATCTTCACCCCGCTCACCAAGGGCATCGCCGGGGTCAAGATCTCCCCGGGCCTGGCGCTGGGCGGCAAGGTCCTGGTCGAGGCGGGTACCGAATTCACCCTGGGATTCACGGCGTCCGTCATCACGGCCGCCGTCGAGCGCAAGCCGTTCGACCCCCGGGCCGCCGCGATCGGCGCGGCGATCGGCGCCGCCACCGGGGGCGCTCTGGGTGCCTTCGGCGGCACCAAATTCGCCGCCGGCATCAAGAACGCCTTCGTGGTCGAGAACAAGTTCAAGAGCAATATCGGCAAGGCGTTCTCCAAGGAGAGCCTCGGCATCGTCAACGGCACGTTCAGCTTCGGCAATGTGCTGTTCGTCAACGGCCGGGAGATGCCGCAGAAGAGCGGCTTCCACGGCATCAAGAGCTCCACCGGCTCCAGTTCCGCCACGGGTGAGGCCAAGACGAAGATCACCACTCCGGACGGCACCAAGACGGAGACCACCATCGACCCGGGCGCGCAGAAGCCCCCCAAGCAGCCCGAGGCCGACGGGGCCGACGGCGGCGCCGCCCCGCCCGTGGTGGTCCCGCCACCGGTGATCTCCGCCAAGACCACCACCCCGGACGGTTTCACCTCGGTGACCACGGGCGGGCAGAACACCATCGCGAGCCCGTCCGGAGACAAGATCGTCTCCGATGGCACCACCACGACCGTCGAGACCCCGCTGGGCGGGAAACTGCCCCCGCTGACCACCGGGCTGACGCCCGGCGGGTTCACCACGTCGGGTCCGTTCGGCGAGATCAGCCGGGGGCCCGACGGCACCACGATCTCCGCGCCCCCGCCGCCCCCGCCGGACCCCGTACCCGCGAACGACGGGGACGCCCCGGGCGCCGGCGACCCGAACCCGGCGCAGGTCCAGGACCCGGCGCAGGCCCAGGACCCCGTACAGGTCCAGGACCTCGCGGACGATCCCGACCTCATCCTTCCGGACCCGCTTCCGGTCCCGCTCCCGAACGGCGGCGCCAACGGCGGCGCCAACGGCGGCGCGGGTGCCGGCGCCCCCGACCCCGTACCCAACCCCCCGGGGTTCACCCTCACCGACAACGCCATCACCATCCCCGGCGGCCCCTCCGTCGTCACCGGCGACACCTTCACCACCGTCCAGGGCGACGGAATCTCCGCCACCCACCAGGCCGGTGCCACCTCCTTCTTCGGCACCGCCGATCCGGCCGCCACCGACCTGCCCGTCCTCGTCCACAACCCCGGCAACGGGGACCTGAACGCCGACCTCGGCAACGGGAACACCCTCAGCGCCACCACCGGCACCTTCCCGGCCGGGGTCACCCTCAACGGCGACGCGGTCGCCCTCGGCGCCGGGGGAGCGGTCACGGTCGGCAACACCGGCGAGGGCGCCGGCGGCCAGGTGGTCACCCTGCCCCCGGCGGGCGACGCCATCTCCCCGGTGACCGTCAAGGACGGCGCGGTCACCACCGAGCTGGCCCCGGACGGCGGTGCCAGGATCACCATCCCGGACGGGCCCGTGACCACCCTGGACGATGGCGGATTCACGGTGAGCACCGGCACCGCGCAACCGACGACCGTGCGGTTCGACGGCGCGAACGCGGCGCTGGACATCACGCCCGGCGGCGGCCCTCCGGTCGGTGTCGCGCACGACGGCACCGTCACGGCCGGCCCCCTCACCGCCGGTCCCGGGGGCATCGGCACGGTCACCGACCCGGGAGGCGCCGTCACGTTCACCCCGAACGGCGTCACCCTGCCCGGCACGGCGGCGGGCACCCCGGTCACCGTCGGAGTGGACGGCGCCTTCACCGCGGGCGGCGTCGTGGGAACCCCGGACGGCACCCTCACCTCCGGTACGACCACGGTGAGCCCGGGCCCCGGCGGCTCGGCCAAGGTCACGGCCGGCGGTCAGGAGTTCACCGTCGGCTCCGGGGGAGTGATCACCACCAAGGGACCGGACGGCGCCCCCGTACCGCACTCCGCCCAGCCGCTTCCCTCGGCGCCCGTGACCCTGGGCGATGTCTCCGTGGGCGTGGACGGCACCGGGACACCCGTCATCACGGCCCAGGGCACCGGCGGCACCACCGTGACGGTGACCGGCGGCACCACCACCGTCGGCACCGCCGCCCACCAGGTGACCACCGGCTCCGGCGGCGGCATCACCACCACCCTCACCCACAGCGGGGCCACCGTCACCACCAACCCGGCGGGCACCACCACCCTCACCCAGGGCGGGACCACGGTCACCACCGGACCCGCCGTGCCGACGACCGTCACCAGTGGAACCGGGCCCGCCGTCACCGTCACCCCCGGCGGCCAGGGGAGCCCCACCCAGGCCGTCACCTCGGACGGCACCGCGTCCGTCTTCACCGGCAACGGCGCCCAGACCTCCGTCGGCGGCACCCCCGCGGCGGTCGCGGCGGCGGACGGCGACGGCGGCATCACCACCACGGCCCCGGCGGGCGGCCACACCACCGTCACCCACTCCCCGGCGGGCACCACCGCGCGGGACAACGACGGCGGCTTCGCGGTCGACAGCGCCAAGACCCTCACCGACGGGGACCTCACCATCACCCCCGGCACCAGCGGCGACGCCCCGTCCGCCGACATCACCGACAACGGGCCGGGCGGCGGCCAGGCGCAGCTCACCCAGGACGGCATCACGGCCCAGGGCCTCACCGTCACCGTGGACCCCGGCGGCGGGGTGTCCGTCTCCGGCCCGCCCGGCGTCGGCGGCACCGCCGGCACCCTCACCTCCGCGCCCGACGGCACCATCGGCGCCCAGGGCCCCGGCGGCGAGGCGACCGCCGCCCCGCCCGTCACCGTGCCCCTGCTCGACGGCGGCACCCGGACCGTCCCGGGCCCGGTCACGGTCACCGGACCCGCCGGCACCGTCACCCAGGACGGCGGCACCACCACCTTCACCCAGGCCGGCTTCACCACGACGTTCACCCAGGGCGACACCGGCACCACCGTGGAGACGGTCCACGACGCGAGCGGCGTCGGGCACACCATCGACCCGGCAGGACAGACCACCGTCCAGAACTCGCCCAGCGGGGCGGCGATCGAGGCGTCCAGCACCGGGGCCCAGGTGGTCACCCCGCCCGCCCAGGGCTGGCCCGTCCTCCTCTCACCGGCGATGACCGGCGGCGGCAACACCCTCTCCAACGGGCCGGACGGACCGGTCATCACCACCCAGGGCTCGCACCCGGTGGCCGACCCCGGCACCACGGTCACCCACAACACCGCCCCGGACGCCCCGCCCGGCGAGGTCACCGTCGTCCACGGGCCCGCCACCGGCACCTTCACCCCCGGCGGCATCACCTCCCTGGGACCGTCCGGCACCCATGTCGACGGCACGGGCGCGCCCATCGACACCGCGGGCAGGCCGATCGGCGACGGACCGGGCCAGACCGCGATCAGCCAGATCACCGGCGACGGCGGCAGCGGGATCGCCGTCCCGGCCTTCGGCGGCGCCGGATCGATCGCCCACCACGGCTTCTTCGGCGGTACGACCACCGTGGACACCGGCTCGGTGACGCTCACCAAGTCCACCGACGGCTCCCCGGAGAACGCGGGCACCGCGGGCCAGAAGTCCGGGGTGCTCGACGGACCCGCCCACCCGGTGAACCCCACCACCCCGGGACCGCCCGTCTTCACCGCCGGCGCCAGTGACGGCAACGGCGCCAGCGTCGAGGTCCCCCTCAAGGGCGGCGGCTCCACCGTGCACAACGGCAGCTCCGACGTGGTCTCCGACGGCAAGGGCGGCCACACGGTCACCGTCCCCGGCTCCACCGACCCCAACGACACCGTCACCATCTCCCAAGACGGCGCCCTCACCGGCCCCGGCGTCGTCACCCCGCCCCCGCTGCCCGCCGGACAGGAGGGACCGCGGCAGCCGCCCCACGCCACCCTCAGCGACGGCACCACCGTCGTCGGCGGCGCACCGCCCACCGTCACCGCGCCCGGCGCCCAGGGCCCCGTCACCACCTTCACCCACGGCACCGCCACCACCGCCGACCCCGCGAACGGGATCACCATCACCCAGAACGCCGACGGCAGCGCGGCCTTCCAGCACACCGGCGCCGGCGGGACCACCGCCCTCGACCTCACGAGCACCGGGGCGCAGGGCACGGTCACCGGGACCGGCGGCGACGGCGGCCCGGCCACCTACGGCATCACCCTCGGTGACAGCGGCGCCGTGCGGGTCAAGGACGGCGGCGGCAAGGTGACCGAGCTGGACCAGGCCGGCTCCTTCCACGAACAGCACTCGCCCTCCGACCGCTACGACGGCTTCGCCGGCGGCCCGACCGCGCTGAGCGACTGGCGGGACTACGCCTACGGCGCCGCGTCCGGCCTCCTCAAGAACCTCTTCACCGCCGGATTCCAGAGCGCCTACCAGATCAGCCAGGGCGCGGACGTCCAGAACTCCCTGGAGAACGCCGCCATCAGAGCGGCCAATGGCATCGGCAACGGGCTGGCGACCCAGAAACTCAATGACCAGTACGCCTTCAAAACCGAGGGCCTGGAGACCGGCCTCGCGGGAATTCCCACCAAGACCATCGCCAATCTCAACAACGACGCGGATATCGAGAGCGTCAATCCGGCGAGCGACCGGGCACTCACCACCGGCGGCTGAACCATCGGGGAACCCCGCCCGTGTTGACGGTATCGGACCGGCGCGTCAACGCGGCAACGGAATCCGGGGAATCCACACAGGACCGACAGGAGACTCTCCATGGCCGAATTCATCGTCAACGACGAGCGGACCGCCCAGGTCGCCGCCTCCACCCTCAACATGTACGACACGGCCATCGTCCAGCTCCAGACCATCAAGCAGGAACTGGACAACCTCACCGAGGACGGCTACCGGACTCCCGCGTCGAAACGGGACTTCCAGCCCTTCGTCCAGACCTACAACGACAACTACCTCCAGGTCATCGAAGGGCTCGCGGGCATCTCCAAGTTCCTCGACGGTGTCGGAAAGGGCTTCGCCCAGCTCGACACCGACCTCGGCGCCAGCCTCACCGGCTGACCCGTCAAGGACCCGTACCCCGCCCCGGCGGCCGGGCCGGACCGCCACGGTCCGGCCCGCCCGGCGTCCCGCCGACCCGCGCGTGCCACAAGGAGCACCGACCATGCGTCTGACCGTCACCGCAGTCGACCCGCAGCAGGGGCGGACCGCGGACATCATCATCGAAGCCGACCCCGGGGCCCCGGCCGGAGAACTCGCCGAGCAGCTCCACCGCCGGATGCGCGGCACCCCGCCCACCCGCGCGCCCGCCCTCTTCCACGGGCCCGACCAGCTCCCCGCCGACAGCGCGCTGGGCGACCTGGAGCTGCGGCCCGGCAGCCTCCTCTGTCTCGAAGAGCCGCTCGCCGTCCCCGGCCGCGAGCCCGAGGGCGTCGCGGAGCTGCGCGCCATCGGCGGCGCCGGCGCCGGAGCCGTCTTCCGGCTGCCCCCGGGGGAGTACGAGATCGGCGCCGCCGACGACTGCCGTGTCCGCCTCCTTGCCGCCGGGCTCCCCGCGAGCGCCGCCCGTGTCGAGGTCCGCGTCGACGGCACCGTGACCGTGCGCTCCTCGGCGTACGAGAAGGCCCGCCTCGACACCGTCCCGGTGCCCGAGTGGACCGCCTGGCCCCCCGGCGGGGTGCTCGACCTCGGCCCCGCCCTGCTGGAACTCGCCGCCCCCACCGCCCCCGACGCCGCGCTCCAGCCCTCCGGCGACGGCACCGGACTCGACTACAACCGGCCGCCCCGGCTGCTCCCGCCGCCGGTGCGCGACCGGTTCCGGCTGCCCGTGGCCCCGGCCGAGCCCGCCCGCAGCCCGATCCAGCTCGTCATGATCTTCGCGCCGCTGCTGATGGCGCTGGTCGCCGTCCTCTTCTTCGGCAACCTCCGCTTCCTGGTCTTCGGACTGCTCTCCCCGGTGATCGCGCTCGCCGGACAGCTCTCCAACAAGCGCCGGGGCAAGGACGACCACGCCGAGCGGCTCGCCGAGTACGAACGGCAGAAGGAGCGGCTGGACGAGGATGTCGCCGAGGCGGTCGTCGCCGAACAGCGGGCCCGCCGCGCCGCCTGCCCCGACCCCGCGCTCACCACCCTGATCGCCACCGGCCCCCGGCAGCGGCTCTGGGAACGGCGCTGGCGCGACCGGGACTTCCTGCTGCTGCGGCTCGGCCTCGCCGACCGGCCCGCCCACCTCGAACTGGAGGACCCCGGCGAGGCCGAGCACCGCCGCCGGATCACCCGCACCACCCACGCCGTCCCCGTCGCCGTCCCCCTGCGCGAGGCCGGTGTCCTCGGCGTCGCCGGGGGAGCGGACGCCGATCCGCTGGTGCGCTGGCTCATCGCCCAGGCCGCCACCCTGCACAGCCCCTCCGACCTGCGGGTGTGCGTGCTGTCCTGGACCGGGGGACCGGACCGCTGGTCCTGGCTGCACTGGCTGCCGCACACCGCGCCCGTCGGCGAGGACACCGTCGCCCTGGCCGGCACCACCGCCGAGTCCGCCGGGCGCCGGATCGCCGAGCTGACCGCCCTGATCGCCGCCCGCCAGGAGGCCGGGGACCGGGCGCCGCGCGGCGGCGCCGCGGGAGAACCCGATGTGCTGCTCGTCCTGGACGGCGCCCGCCGCATCCGCTCGCTGCCCGGCGTGATCCAGATCCTGCGCGAAGGGCCCGCCGTCGGCGTCTACGCCCTCTGCGTCGACGACGAGGCCCGGCTGCTCCCCGAGGAGTGCCAGGCCGTCGCCGTCGCGTCCCCCGAGGGGCTGCGGGTCGAGCGGAGCGGCACCGACCCCGTCGACGGCGTCCTCATGGACGCCCCCGGCCACACCTGGTGCACCGGGGTGGCCCGGGCCCTCGCGTCCCTGCGCGACGTCGGCGACGAGGCCGAGGAGAATCTGCTCCCCACCGCCGCCGGGCTCCTCGACATCCTCGGCCTGGAACCCCCGACCCCGGAGGCCGTCGCCTCCGGCTGGGCCGCCTCCGGCCGCACCACCCGCGCCGTCATCGGCGCCGGGGTCGACGGCCCCTTCGCCCTGGACCTCGCCGCCGACGGACCCCACGCCCTCATCGCCGGCACCACCGGCTCCGGCAAGTCCGAACTCCTCCAGTCGCTCGTGGCGTCGCTCGCCGTCGCCAACCGGCCCGACGAGCTGAACTTCGTCCTCATCGACTACAAGGGCGGCAGCGCCTTCGCCGAGTGCGAGGAGCTTCCCCACACCGTCGGTCTCGTCACCGATCTCGACACCCATCTCGTCGAACGCGCCCTCACCTCGCTCGGCGCCGAACTCCGCCGCCGCGAACGCGTCCTCGCCGACGCCTCGGCCAAGGACATCGACGACTACACCGACAAGCGCACCCGCGCACCCGGGCTCGCCCCCCTGCCCCGGCTGGTCCTCGTCGTCGACGAGTTCGCCTCCATGGTCCGCGAACTCCCCGACTTCGTCTCCGGGATGGTCAACATCGCCCAGCGAGGGCGCTCCCTCGGCATCCATCTGATCCTCGCCACCCAGCGGCCGTCCGGCGCGGTCACCGCCGACATCCGCGCCAACACCAACCTCAGGATCGCCCTGCGCACCACCGACACCGGCGAGAGCCGCGACATCATCGACGCCCCCGACTCCGGCCTGCTCTCCCCGCGCACCCCCGGCCGCGCCCACGCCCGGCTCGGCCACGCCGCCCTGCTGCCCTTCCAGACCGGCAGGATCGGCGGGCGCAGAGCACAGGCCCGCGCCGGGGCCGCCGAGCGCCCCGCGCCCCGGCTCACCGAGATCCACTGGGAGTTCCTCGGCGACCCACCGCCCCGCCCCGAGCGCGCCGAGACCGCCGTACAGCCCGTGACCGACCTCTCCGTCCTCGTCAGCGCGGTGCGCGAGGCCGCCGAACAGCTCGCCGTGCCGCCGCCCCGCACCCCCTGGCTCCCACCGCTCCCCGACACCCTCACCCTCGCCGGCCTGCCGCCCGCCGGGCACCCGGACGGGTCCCCGCCGCACCAGGCCGGGCTCGCCCCGGTGGCGTACGGACTGACCGACGACCCCGCCGGGCAGACCCGGCACCCCCTGACCCTCGACTTCGACACCATGGGCCACCTCCAGATCATCGGCGCGCCCCGCAGCGGGCGCTCCCAGGCCCTGCGCACCATCGCCGCCGCCGTGGCCGGTGCCCACAGCTGTGCCGATGTCCATCTCTACGGCCTCGACTGCGGCAACGGCGCCCTCCAGGCCCTCGCCGGGCTGCCGCACACCGGCGCCGTCGTCGACCGGGCCGAGAGCGAGCGCGTCGCCCGGCTCCTCGTCCGGCTCGGGCAGGAGGCCTCCCGGCGGCGCGGACTCCTCGGCCGGCAGGGCGTCGCCGACCTCACCGAACTGCGCCGCACCCTCCCCGAGGAGGAGCGCCCGCCCCGGCTGCTGGTCCTGGTCGACCGGTTCGAGGCGTTCGAGCGGGACTTCGCGGCGTACGACCGGGGCAGTGTGATGGACGCGATGACGCTGCTGCTCCGCGAGGGCGCGGGCGTCGGGGTGCACCTCGTCCTCGCGGGCGACCGGATTCTCGCCCAGAGCCGCTTCGCCTCCACCACCGAGGACCGGCTCGTGCTGCGGCTCAACGACCGCGCCGACTACGGCATGGTGGGGCTCACCCCCCGCAAGGTGCCCGAGGACCTCCCGGCCGGCCGTGCCATCGACCCCCGTACGTCCCGGGCCACCCAGATCGCCCTGATCGGCCCCGACCCCAGCGGCGCCGCCCAGGCCGGTGATCTGCGCGCCCTGGCCGTCCGCGCCGGCGGACGCGACTCGGCCGTCCCCGGCCGGCGCCGGCCGTTCCGGCTGGACACACTGCCCGACGGGCTGACCTTCCCCGAGGCGTGGGAGCGCCGGCCCCGGGGGACCTCCCCGCTCTGGGCCATGGTCGGTGTCGGCGGTGACGAACTCGGCGCCAAGGGGCCCGATCTGTCGGTGTCGCCCTCCTTCCTGGTCGCCGGGCCGCCCCGGTCCGGCCGCAGCTCCGTGCTGATCGCCATGGCCCGCTCGCTGACCGCCGGGGGCACGAAGGTCGTCATCGTCGCGCCCCGCACCTCACCGCTGCGGGCCCTGGCCGGACAGCCCGGCGTGGTGGAGGTCTTCACCGATCCGAACCTCGCCGTCGCCGACTTCCGGGCCGCCCTCGGCCGGGTGGACTCGCCCGCCGGCGCGGTCCTCGTGGACGACGCCGAGATGATGGCCAACTCGGAGATCGACGGCGACCTCGGAGCGCTCGCCCGGGGCAGCGCGGGCGACGGCTGGGGGCTGGTGATCGGCGCCAACAACGAGGCCATGCTCGTCAGCCACACCGGGTGGCAGACGACGGTGCGCCGCAATCGGTGCGGGGCGCTGCTCGCGCCGCGCGCGCTGGGTGACGGCGAGGTCGTGGGCGCCCGGGTGCCGCACGGGCTGCTCGGCGCCGACACCGAGCCCGGGCGGGCCCATCTGCACCTCGGGGACGGGAACTTCGTCACCGTGCGGGTGCCGTCGCCGCCCGAACCGGCGCCCGCGACCGCCGTCCGCTGACGGCTGCCGGATGCCGGCTTCCGGCTGACCGCTTCGGCGGGGCGGGCGGGGCAGGCGGGGCAGGCAGGGCAGACGGGGCAGGCAGGACAGGCGGGGTCCCGCTGGTCCCCGCTGGACCCGGCTGATCTCTCAGGAAGGGCCCGGACCGTCCACGGGGACGGTCCGGGCCCTTCCCCGCGGTCCCCGGCTCAGCCCGTGGAGGGCGTGCGCTCGGAGGGGTTCGGCTCGTCCTCGAAGGCGAAGGTCGCGGTGATCGCGTCGAAGACGTCGTAGAGCTGGTCGGCGAGCGGCAGATTGGGGCTGAAGCAGGTGATGATCAGCGCCCGCCGGGAGCCGGGCACCGGCACCACCGTGTGCATGACCAGGAGCTGGTAGCCGGCCTCCCCGGTCAGCCCGGACTCCTCCACCCCCACCAGCCGCCCCACCGGGCCGACGGACGGCAGCGTCGGTGTGGAGAACGTCCGGGAGGTGCCGCTCCGACTCCCGCTGCCGGTGGTGGAGAACTGCTGGGCCAGCGAGTGCGCCGAGAAGCTCTCCCCGGCGGGCGGCGACACACTGAACACCATCATCCCGGCCATCAGCAGGCCGTCCTCGTACAGGGTGGTCGTCCCGGCCGCGTAGAGGGCGCCCCGGCGCCTCGCCCCCTCCAGGATCTGCCGGGCGTGCCGGAACGCCTCGTTGATCTGATCGCGGCCGTCCTTCTGCGGAGTGGTCCGGAGCAGCCCGGCCCGGACCCGGGCGAGGTCGTCGCCCGACAGGTCGTACTGTGTCCAGCTGTCCGGGATGCCGATCCTGAAGGAGTGGGGGCCACCGGTCATCTCGCTCGCGCTCCTCAGCTCTTTCTCGTGCCGTCGTCGGTGAGCGACGAGGCCATTTCGTTGTCGGCGTCCGTGAAGCCCTTGACCACGGCCTCACAGGCGTCCTTGAGGGATGTGCAGTTGCGTTTCAGCTGGAAGCGGCCGTCGTTCCAGCGCTCGTCGAAGGTGCCGCCCGAGGCCGCCAGCGGAGGGCCGACGGCCGCGGCGTCGAACCCCGACGCCCTGGTCTCCACCAGCTCCATGACCCGGCCCAGGAGCCGCGCCATCCGCTCCAGTTCGTCCCCCGGGATCTCGATCTCGGCCACGGCTCCTCCTGGAATCCTCGTGAGACCCGGCGGTACGGGTACCTCCGCCTCGCCTCCCGCACGGATTCCGCCCGCGAACGGTTCACCGGACCGATATTGAACATGCCGCCCGGGACTGCGAGTCTTACTGTGTGGTGAGTCAACTCCGCGCTCGTGGCGCCCAGTTCATGAGAACGCCGCCCCTGCTGGTCACGCTCTGCCTCTGCCTGGTGGTCGGGGGCATCATCGCCATGCGCTCGGTGGAGGACGGCACAGCGGGCACCCCCGGGCACTACGCGGAACTCGCGGACATCGCGGTGCCCGCCGCCGAACCCGCGCCGGGCCCCGGGGCGTCCACCGGCTCCTTCACCGCGGAGTGCGGACGCAACGAGTCGGGGCACTACAACACGGACAACGTGGTGACCTCCCCGGGACTCGTCGGAGGCGCCCACCACACCCACGACTACGTGGGGAACGTGTCCACCGACGCCCGCTCCACCGACGCGAGTCTCGCCGCCGCCGCGACCACCTGCGCGGGCGGGGACCGCTCCACCTACTTCTGGCCCGTGCTGCGCCGGCTCGACCGGGCCGGTGACGACGCCCACGCCCACGGCGGTGGCGAGGACGGCAACGCCGGGGAGGTGGTGCTGCCCTCATCGGTGAGGGTCGAGTTCCGCGGCAGCCCGCTGACCAAGGTGATCGCCATGCCCCGCTTCCTGCGCATGATCACCGGCGATCCGGTGGCGGCGACCACCAACGACGCCCAGGTCCGGGCCGCGTGGGGCTGCTCCGGGCACCCGGGCCGCTCCGGCGCCCGGTATCCGATCTGCCCCGACGGCAGCGGCCCCACCCGCACGCTCACCTTCCCCAGCTGCTGGAACGGGCTCCAGAGCGACAGCGACGGCCACCGCGCCCACATCGCCTTCCCGGACGCCCGGGGCGCCTGCCCGCCCGCCACCTTCCCCGTGCCGAGGCTGAGCATCACCCTCGCGTACGCGCTGCCCGCGTCGGTGCCCTTCGCCGTGGACTCCTTCCCCGAGCAGAAGCGCCACCCCAAGACCGACCACGCCATGTTCATCAATGTGATGACCGAGCGGCAGCAGGCCCGGGTGGCGGAGTGCGTCAACGAGGGCCGCCACTGCCGTCCGGGCGTCTGAGCCGCCCCCGCGCACCGTCCCCGGCTCATTGAACCCCCCGTGGTCCCGGGCCGTGTTCAGCACATCGGCCCAGCAGAGGACGGAGTGAGTGGATGGCGGCACTGTGGTCCCGCACTCGGCAGAGAACGAGTGATGAAGTACTGATCCGGGCGCTCTACGAAGAACACGGCAGAGCCCTGCTCGCCTACGCCCAGCGGCTCACCGGCGACCGCAGCGCCGCCGAGGACGTCGTCCAGGAGACCCTGATCCGGGCCTGGAAGCACCCCGATTCGCTCGTCAACGGCAAGGGCTCGGTGCGCGGATGGCTGCTCACCGTCGCCCGCAATATCGTCACCGACCGCTTCCGGGCGAAGGCGGCACGCCCGACCGAGGTCGCCGAGTCGCCCTCCAACGGGCCGGTGGAACAGGACCACGCGGAGGCCGTCGTCGACTCGATGGTCGTCATGGAGGCCCTGGACCGGCTCTCGTCCGACCACCGCGAAGTGCTGCTGGAGATCTACTTCCAGGGGCGTACGGTCGCGGAAGCCGCGAAGACCCTGGGAATCCCGCCCGGAACGGTCAAATCCCGTTCACACTATGCGTTGAAGGCGCTCAGAGAGCTCTATCCGGAGAAACCCAGGACGGCGAGGCTCGCCGTGGTGAAGGAGGCGGCGGCATGAGCACTCAGCAGCATGACAGCGAACTGCTCGGCGCCTATGTGCTGGGCGCGCTGGACGAGGGCGAGGCCCGCACCGTCCAGGAACACGTGGCGGCGTGCATGGCGTGCCGCGAAGAGCTGGAGGTGCTCACGGAACTGGAGGCCACACTCGGCGAGGTGCCGCCCGAGGCCTTTCTCGACGGCCCGCCCGAGGGCGGGGATCTGCTGCTCCAGCGCACGCTGCGGCAGGCCCGCGAGGTGCGCGGAGGGGCCGAGCGGCGCCGGCGGGCGGCGCTCGCGGCCGTCGCGGTGGTCGCGGCGGTGTCGGTGCTCGGGGGCGGCTTCCTCATCGGCCGGGGCACGGACGACGCCGGCCGTGTCACCGCCGGCCCCACGGTCACGGCCACTCCGCTCGTTCCGGCGCCACCCGAGAATGTCGTGGTCGCCTCGGCGAAGGACCCCGGCACCGGCGCCCGGATGGCGGTGCGGATGACCCCGGCCGCCGAGTGGGTACGGGTGAATGTCGCCGTCAGCGGAATCCCGGCGGGGGAGCGGTGCCGGCTGGTGGTGGTCTCCCGTGACGGGGAGCGGGAAGTGGCGGGGAGCTGGTTGGTGGGGAGTGCGGAGAAGGGGGCGAATCTGGATGGGTCGGCGGCGATTGCCCGTGAGGATGTCGAGGCGGTCGTGGTGGAGAACGAGGACGGCAAGAGATATGTGACGGCGCCGATTCCCGCTTGAGAGGGGAGGGCTCTGCGAGCGGCTCACGAGGGAGGGTGCCCTGCCTCCGGGCGGGCCGAGGCACGAAATCCAGCCCGTCGCTGGCGACCTGAGCAACCCAAGCCCCTCTGGGGGGCACCTCCCAGAGGCAGCTCTGGGGGGAGATTGAGCCGCACCACTCAGCCCTGCCGGCGTGTGAGCCGCCACCCTCAGCCCCTCCGGCGTTCCGAGGAGCGGCAATCTCAGCCCCTCCGGCGTGTGAGCCGCCACCCTCAGCCCCTCCGGCGTGTGAGCCGCCACCCTCAGCCCCTCCGGCGTTTGAGGAGCGCCCACTCAGCCCCTCCGGCGTTTGAGCCGC
This sequence comes from Streptomyces sp. NPDC001889, assembly GCF_053594535.1. NCBI lineage: Bacteria > Bacillati > Actinomycetota > Actinomycetes > Kitasatosporales > Streptomycetaceae > Streptomyces > Streptomyces sp. NPDC001889. Next base: position 11,453 of record NZ_JBSFER010000007.1, on the reverse strand, counting down.
ACCACTCCAGCCCCTCCGGCGATTGAGGAGCGGGGGTTCGGGGGCTGGCCCCCGACCGAGGCCCGCAGGGTGCGGGGCCCTGTGGCACAGGGTCCGTCCTCAAGCGCCGGACGGGCTGGGGGTGCTCGGGCGGGCTGGGATTGCTCGGGTTGCCTGTGGTGCGGGGTCCGTCCTCAAGCGCCGGACGGGCTGGGTTTGTGCGGGCTGCCAGGAAATGCTGGACGGGCTGGGGGTGCTCGGGTCACCCGAGGGCGGGGGGTCAGGTGGGGGAGGGCTCGCGCGTCAGCGACTCCCTCCCGATGCGGCGGCCCGACTCATAGATGGTCACCACCCCACCCCGGATCTCATACCGATACGGCCCATTCCGCGCCGTATACCCCTCCGAGGTCCCGCGCGCCCGCATACTCACCCCCGCCTCCCGCCGATCGCTGAACTCCCCGAAGTAGTAGAGCTCTCCGCCCTTCGTCCGGCAGAGCACGATCTGCTTGTTCCCGGTGCGGTACGCGACCTCCAGCGACGCCCCCGCCCCCTTCGGCAGCTCCGCCGCGATCCGGGACGGGCAGCTCCCCGGCGCGTTCCCCGACGGCGCCGGCGAGGGCCCCGCGCTCTCCTCGTCCGGGGACCTCAGGGACTCGTACCCCTCCGTGATGGCGTACTGGGCCACCGGCACGCCGACGAAGAAGAGCAGAAGCGCGATGAAGCAGCCCTTCACCCCGCTGCGCCGCTTCCTCGGCGGCGGCGCATAGCGCGGGGGCACATACGGCCGGGGCTTCGGCGCGGGCGCGGGCGCCGGGGCCGGGACGCGGGCCGTGGTGGGGATGTAGCCGGTGCCGCCCGGCGGCGGGTGGAACAGCGCGTCCCCGCCGGAGCGCGGGCGGGCGGTGGCCCGGGGGCGACCCGCGCCCGGCGCACCGGGGCGCGTGCTCCCGGCGGGTCCCCCGCCCGTCCCCGGCCGGACCCCCGTGGCCGCGCCCGCCCCGGCCGCCGGCTTCGGGGCCGTCCGCTTCGCCGTGCTCCTCGGCGACGGCTTCGGCGCCGACTTCCTGGGGCTCGGCTTCTTCGGCGTCGCGGCCTTCCTCGCCGCGCTCCGCCAGCCGGTCCCGCAGACCAGGCAGGACAGATCGCCCCGACCGTTGTTGGTGTCGCATCTGTCGCACCGCCAGTCCCCGGGCGGCCGGGCCGGCGCCGGCTTCCGGGCGGCCGGCGCGGCCGGTGCCCGGGAGCCGCGCGGGGTGTCGCAGGCCACACACGCCGTGTCACCCGGTCCGCTGTAGCTGTCGCACTCCGGGCACCGCCAGTTCGCCGCCGTCACCCCGTGACTCCCTCTCCCCCTGGTGCTCCCGGACCGGGGCCTCAGGACACCCGTTCCGACTCGATCCGCCCGAAGACCTCCGCGTACAGCGCGTCGCTGATCCCGGAGGCCGGCGACACCACCCACTCCGGCGAGTCCCGGGGAATCCGCACCAGCGGCTCCTCCTCCTGCTCGGACTCGGCGGCCTCCGGGATGCCATGGGCCCGGCGCAGCAGCTCCACCGCCTCCCGCGCGTCGTGGACCCGGTCCTCCGGCACCGCGACCCGGACCACCACCCGCTCCTCGCCCTGCCGGGCCCGGTCGGTGAAGTGCAGGATCAGCCGCGGTCCGGCGCCGTGGGCGAGCAGCCCGATCGACTCGCAGGTGCGCGCGAGCACCTCCATCCGCGACCACTCCGTCCGGAGCATCAGCGTGCCGCGCTCCTCGTCCTCCCGCAGCCGGAAGCCGTCCCACTCCAGGAGCTGTCTCACAGGCTGTTCGCGATCGTCTCGATGATCTCGTCCATCTCGAACTCCTCGAGGCCCTCGCCCGCCCGCGAGGCGAAGTGCAGGGTCAGGTCCCACTCCTCGGCGATCGGGTCCGACCACGGGGCCTGATCGGGGGCGAAGAGCACCAGCCGCTTCGCGGACTGCTCCATCACCGCCGTCTGGCTGCGCGCGTACCCCCACTGCTCGAAGAGGTCGTCCAGGGAGCGCGGAATGTGCGGCGGATAGGTGGCGGCGGACGCGCCGACCGTGCCCAGCGGGTGCGCGGGGGCGTCGGTGAACATCACCACGACATGGCGGCGCCGGTCCAGCCCGCTCTCCCACGGCGCGTTGATCGCCAGGGCCAGCGCCTCCAGACCCGATTCGGGGATGTCGCCGCCGCCGGTGGCGTCGATGGTGCGGACGAACGCCTCCAGCTCCCGCGCCTGCTCGGGCAGTCGGAGGAAGTCGGTCTGCTCGATGGCGTTGGAGGGGTCGTCGCCGAAGTCGCGGAAGGCGATGACCTTGAGCCGGAGCTGGCTGATCGCCTTCCCCTTCTTGCCCATCACCTCGTCGAGGCGTTCGTGGAACTGGAGGGCGCTGGCCTTCACCGCGTCCAGGACCGGGAACATGGACCCGGTGGCGTCGATGCACAGCACGAGGTCGACCGCGTACTGAAGATTGCCCTGGTACTGATCGTTGCCGGCGTTCATGTGCTCTCTCCTCAAGGGTGGGACGGGCGGGCGGCGTCAGGAGGAGCCGCGCCGGCCGCTCAGATTGATACGGACACGGGAGGTCTTCCCGGTGGGCGCGGGAGCCGGTGCTTCCGCGGGGGCCTCCGCCCTGGGCGCCGGGGAGGGCGCCGGCGAGGGCGAGGGCGAGGGCGCGGGTGCCGGCGGGGCGGCCGGGCGGGCCCCCGAGCCCTTGAGGTTGGTACGAATCCTGCTGGCGCGCGGGGCGGTACCCCCCGCGCCCCCCGCCGCGGCGGCCGGCGGCGCGGCGGCGCCCCCCGGCTTCGCCCCGCCCGCGCGGGGCCGGTGCAGCGCACAGACCTGTGGATCGGCCAGCGCCTTGAGGAACCCCGCCATCCGGGGCCGCCCGCCCGGCGCCCGCGCGGTCATCGCCCGCACCAGGCCCCGCATGGTGTCCGAGAGCCGGGGGTCGATCTCCAGCGCCTCACCCGCGTTGACCGCGTCGGCGGGGGAGCCGTAGCGGTCGCCGTGGCCCGGCGCCGCGCCCGTCAGGTAGTAGTGCGTCATCAGCCCCAGCGCGAAGACATCCACCGCGCAGGTCAGCGCCGTCGGCCCGGTCGAGCCGTCCTCCTGGAGGTAGCGCCGCCACTCCGGCGCCCCGTACAGCGAGTCCCCCACGATGTCCTGCGGCCCCGGCGGGCTCCCCGACACATAGGAGTCGTCGAAGTCGATGAGCTTGGCGGTGTGGAAGGCGGCGCCGTCCCGCTTCTGGACCAGGACGTTCAGCGGCTTGAGGTCGCCGTGCACCACATCGATGTCGTGGAGCTGCTGAAGACTCATCCCCAGCGTCTTGAGGAGCACCGCCTTCTGCCTCGGCTCCAGGGCCTCCGGCTTCTCCAGGGAGGAGGTGTCGATCCGCTCGGTGACCTTGTAGTAGGTGCTGCCCTGGTGGAAGAAGTCCCGGGCCAGCACCAGATTGCCGCCGCCCCGGGCGTCCGGCCGCAGCCGGGTCATGATGGTGCGGTGCCGGGCCTCGAACTCCTCGCACACCTCCAGCCGGATGCGCACACTCGGCTTCGCCGGGTCGGAGCCCTCCCGGGGGCGCTTGGGGTCCAGGAACTGCTTGAGGAAGAACTCCTGGCCGTCCTTCTTCGCGAACGCCCAGATGCACTTGCCGCCATTGGCGTTGGTCGGCTCGCTGATGACGCGGTAGCCCGCGATCGTGTCACCCAGTCTCATGACATCCCCTCCTCGGGCTCCGGCGGCAGAAGCGCCTCGTAGTCGGCGCGGTACGCCTGCCAGGTCGCGTCCTGCCACGCCGGGAACCGCCCGGCCGTGTCCGGGCCGTGGGCCGTCCCGAAGTGGCCCACCCGCTCGTCCAGCTCCCGGCGCCGCCCGGCGAAGTCCTCCCGCAGCGCGTCGAAGTCCCGGTAGCCGAGGGCGGTGACGACGAGCGTGGCGTCGTCGCCGGTGTACCCGGTGACCTCGGTCCTGAGCCGGGCGGCCCACTCCCGGGCGGAGCGGGCGTCCGCCAGTGTCCCCAGCAGCACCCGCTCGAAGTCCGCCGGGGTGTTCACATAGCCGAACCAGCCGTCGGTGGCGGTGACCAGCACACAGGGCAGCTCGAACCCCTGCTGGAGCTGCGAGGCCACGGTGAACGGGCGGTCCGCGCCGACCAGATTGGTCATCGGGGGGTCGCTCCGCAGCAGCTCCAGGGCGTCGCTCTCGCGGGTGTGGTCCCGGGTGAGGACCTGGAGGCCGCGCTCCGGGCGCAGCAGATAGGCCCGTGAGTCACCCGCCCAGAGCGCCCGCAGTTCGAGGGCGCGGCGGTCGGCGCGGGTCGTGTAGTGGACGGCCGCCAGGGTGGTGGGGAGCTGTCGGCGCATGGTCCCGGCGATCTTGCTGCGGCGCTGGGGCGCATGGGAGAGGAAGTAGTCGAGATAGGTGTGCAGCCGCTCGGGTCCCGGCTCGTCCAGCCCCTGGGCGACCTCGTGGAACCAGCACTCGGTGGCGAGCCTGGCGACCCGCGAACCGGTCCAGGCACTGGTCATCACCGTGCCGCCGGGGGCGGGCCAGACCGGCGAGGCCCCGGCGCCGCCCGCGCCGTCGAAGACCGCCAGCAGCCCCTGTCCGCTCTCCTGGTGATGGGCGAAGAGCGGCTCGGCGTCCTCGCCGCGCCCCGGCACCCGCTCGGTCCACACGGCCACGGAGATCAGCTCCGGCTGCTCATGGGTCCAGGCGGTACGGGGCGGGGGCTCGGGGACTCTGCCCGTGTCCGGGCCGGGGGCGGGGCCGTCGGCGCGGCCGGGCCACCGGGTGGGGAGCTGCCCGGCCGGCGGGGAGTACCCGGCCCGGGGCTCCGGCGCGGGGAGCGGTGCGGCGGGCGGGGGGCCGCCGCCGTCGATCGCGTGCCAGGGGGTGGTGCCGTGGGCCGGCCCGCCCGGAGAACCGCCGGATGACCTGTCGCGCCGTCTCATCGTCGCTCCCCGCGATTGTCGTCGTCCGGCCGCCGCTTGCCGGCCGTCCCCCGGACCCGGCTCTCCCGCCGGGCCCCGCCGTCACCACCACCGGCCCGGCCCGGCGCGCCGCCGCCGTGCCCGCCGCTGCCACCGCGCCGGTCACCGGACCCACCGCTCCCGGCACCCCGGTCGTCCTCCCGGCCCGCGCCTCCCGGGTCCGGGCCGTCCCCGCGCCCCCGGTCGCGCGCGCCGGGCCGGCCGCTTCCCGTACGCCGGTCGTCCGTGCCGCTTCCCGCGCGCGGGCCGCCGTCCCGGTCCATGGCACCCGTGCCCCACGGCCGGCCCCCGCCGGGCGGTGGCAGCGGCTCGTCGTCGGGCGGGGCGGTGTCGCGCGGGGGTACGACCTCCCCGCGCAGGGGCGAGCGCTCCCCGGTCTCCTCCGGGCCCCGGTCCCGGTCCCGGTCCGGCTCCCTGTCCCTGTCCCTGTCCCGGCCGCCGGAGGCCAGCGTGCCCCTGAGCCGTCCGCGCCGCGAGCCGTCCCCGCCGTCCCCGAACAGCCCGCCCCCGTCGCCGAGTACGTCCTCCACCACCGCGCGCTCCAGCTCCGCCTGCTCGAACGGCTCCCGGTCCGCGTCGCCGCGCTTGAGCACCAGCTCCGCCGCCGCCAGCCGCGCGTTCCGCTCGTCCGCCTTGCGCTGCTCGACCCAGGCGAGCGCCGCCCGGGGCCCCTCCCGTTCCATGATCTCGGCCACCAGGCCCGCCTCGCCCTCCTCGCGGAGCACCCGCAGATGGCGGTCGCGGCGCATCCCGTCGAGCCGGGTCTCGCGCACCACATCGCGGAACGACCGACCGCTGGCGGCGATCTCCTCCTCGTCCACGAGAAGCTCGACGCCGATATTGCGCAGCCGGATCGCCGAGTCCCCGGTGAAGTCCCGCAGGGTCGCGTTGAGCGCCGTCTCGGCCTCGTGGAACTCGGCGATGTCGTACTCCCGCGACACCTCCCGCAGCATCCGCCGCAGATGCCCGTAGAGCGCGCCGCTCATATCGCGGATGCCGCGCCGCACCACCTCCGCCGGGTCGGCCACCCGGCACACCAGATCGACCCGGCTCCGGAAGGAGAAGGTCGGGTCCCGGCTCAGCAGCGGCTCGATGTCCAGCAGCAGCCGGTGCTCGGTCAGATCGACCGTGAAGACGCTCTGGTACGCGCCGAAGCGCGCGGACGGCACCTCCTCGCCGCTCCTGATCGTCAGCGGGCCGCCGCTCTCCCGGACCAGCACCAGGGCCCGGCCCGGCTCCGGGGGCTTCAGCGGACTGCCCAGCCGCCACTTCGGCAGCGGCTGACGGTCCAGGACGGGGTCGTAGGTCAGTTCGTTCACGGCCGCTTCTCCTCTCCTCGCGCTCGCCGTCGCACCTCAGCCGCGCTCCACCGCACTCAGCAGCCGGGCGGCGGCCTCGGAGGGCCGGTCCCGGTCCCGGGCCCAGCGGTCCAGCCAGTACCGCAGCCGCTGCCGGTGCTTGCCGGGCCTGCGGGCGATGGCCGCCACCAGCTCCGCCAGGCGCGCCGGGCCCCCCGGGCAGCGCGGCCCGTACACATCGAGCCACTCCCGCAGCGCGTCCAGCGCGGGTTCCTGCGTCGGTCTGCGGGCCAGCGCCCGGGCCCACAGCTCCGCCAGCCGCTCCGGGTTCTCCCGCAGCCGGGCCAGCAGCAGCGGCACCCCCGGGACCGCGCCGCGCGCCGAGCCCGCCGTCCCCTCCTCGTACGGCAGGGAGACCGCGAAGACGAAGGCCGACAGGGTCTTCACCACCGGCGGTGACAGGTCCTGCGGTTCGGACCAGTCGAGATAGGCGTCCAGGACCTCCCGGGCACGCCCCTGGTGGATCAGATGGACACCGCCCCAGGCGACCGGCGCCAGCGTGCCCCAGTCGTCGTCCCGGTCCAGCGCGGCCCGCAGCACCTGGACGGCGCGGCCGGGGGAGTTGCGGCCCAGCAGCCCGCCCACCGCGTTCGCCGCGGTGCCCGCGAGCCGGCGCGCGTGGGCGGAGGTGCCCGAACTGGCCCAGGTGCGCAGCAGCTCCCACACCGGGTCCTCGGTGTCGGCCCGGCTGCCGGCCACCCCGAGCGCGGTCGCCGCCGCCTGCCGCACCGGCCAGGAGGTGCTGCCCGCCCAGGAGGTGAGGAAGCGGTGCACCGCGTAGTGGTGATCCGCCCAGGCCAGCACACCGGCCGCGACGGCGGCCCGGGCCCGCACCTCCAGATCGGGGTGGGTCAGCAGCCGGCGCAGCCACTCCAGGAGCGCGTCCCGGCGGCCGTCGAGCGTGGTCCAGGCGCAGGCGAGGACGACCTGCCGCAGCAGCGCGGACCGGAACCGCACCCGGGGCGGACCGCCCTCCGGGGCCGGCTCCAGCCGCAGCCAGGACTGCTCGTCGGCGAGCCGGTCCCGGAAGCGGACATCGGGCGGTGCGGTCACGGGCTCGCTCAGCGCGGTCCGCAGCCGGATCGCCGCCTCGGCGACCGTGAGATAGCCGCTGTCCTCCAGGACGGCGGCGGCCAGCGCGAACGCCAGCGCGTCCGGGTCGCGGTGCCGGTGGAACCACTCCCGCACCTGCTCGCTCGGGTCGCGCAGCGCGGCGACGGCCGCCGCCAGATCGCCGCCGGCCCGCACCACCGACGCCAGCCGCACCGCGTGCCCGGCGGACGGGCGCTCCCGCAGCGCGGCGACCGCGCCGCCGCGCTTCAGCAGGGCGCGCAGCTCGTCCCGGCTCTCCCGGTCCGCGCCGTGCCCCAGCACCCGGCGCTCCACCACGGTCAGCGGGTCCACGGCGGAGAGCCGGAACCGGGCCGGGAGACCGGGGGCGAGCCCGGTCAGCGCCAGCTCCAGATCGTGGCCGCCGATCAGTACGAGATAGCAGCCGGACGCCCGCAGGGCCGCGTGCAGCCCCCGGACGGCCGCCGCGTCGACGGCCCGGACACCCGTTGCCGCGCCGTCCACCACCGCGAGCAGACCGCACTCCCGCACGGGCGGCTCCCACCCCGCTCCGAGGACCGGCCGGGGGTCCAGCAGCCGGTGGCAGCCGCCCGCGCCGTCCGCCCCGTCCCCGCCGGTGCCGCTCATCGCCAGCGCCTCGGCGAGCAGATTGACCGCCGCCGCCTCGCGCCCCGTCCCGGGGGCCGCCGTGAGGACCACCAGCCGGTCGGCGCGGAGCGCCTCCAGGGCGGTGTCGTACTCCTCCGGCTGGATGAACCATTCCGTGTGGTCGGCGAGTTCCGACGGGTGCAGGGCCACCGACGCCGTACCGGCCGGGCCGCCGGCCCCGGCGGCGCGGGCCCCGCCGCCGGCGCTGAAGCCGCCGCCGAAGCTCACCGTGTCGTTGAAGAGGGCGAGGGTGCCGATGCGGGTCCCCGCGGTGTCGGCGTTGAGCCGCTCGGCGATCAGATCGGCGATGACACCGGCGCGCAGTGCCTCGCTCCGTTCGGAGCGGTCGTCGTCGCCGCCCCGGGCGAGCGAGGCCAGGGCGTCGCTCTCACCGACGGGGCCGTCGGGGTCGGGCGGTGGCCCGGGTGTCCGGTCGGGCGGTGGCGGGTCGGGCCTCGGCGCCTCGCCGCCGTCGGTCCCGGCCGCCGGGGCGGGACCCGGAACGGGCGCCGCCGGCGCCTCGTCGGGTGGTGCTTCCTTGCTCATGAGCCGATGAACTCTCGTGACGGGGTGGTGCGGGAGTACGCGGGTGCGCGCGGCGGCCGGTCCGACCCCGCGCAGGAGGGAGCGGCGCACGCCGAGCGCGGCGCTCGCGTCCGATCAGTTGGTGTTCCAGTCGCCCTGGATCTCGACCTTCTCGTTGAACACCTGGGCGGTCTTGATGACGGCCGCGTTCACCTGCGGGCCCTGGCCGCGCCGGGCCGGCACCGCCTCGCCCACCAGCCGCCGCACATCGTCCTCGAAGACCCGGTCGCGCAGCATATGGGCGAGCAGCAGCCGCTGGAGCTCGTCGCGGGCCGTGGTGTCCGCCGGGTCCCGGGCCACCGTGTCGATGGCGCTCTCCGCCTCGGTGTCGCCGCGGAACCGGGCCCTCATCCGCTCCATGAGCCGGGCTCCGCCGCCCCAGCCGGTGCGTCCGGCCTCCTGCCCCACGGACTCCAGCATGCCTTTCGCCACCAGGGCTACCCCTGCGGCGGCGACCGCGGTGATCGGCTCCATCGTTCCCCCGTCCTGCGCGTGCGCCGATCCCCCCGGCGCACCAGATGGGACCACCCTAGGAGCCGTGGTGACGCCGGGTTGAACCCAGTCAAGACATTGGCTGAAAGTGTCGGTCGGGAAGCCTGTTTGACGAGCCCTTCGGGGCGGTTGGGACATCGCCGGGACGTACCGGAACTCGTCATTTTTCCGGGAGTTGACCGTAGCGGCGACAGGGCCAGGGAAGCGGCCTCCGGCGCCATTCGGCCACCCTCTGTGGCCGATACGGGACGCTGGACGACTGAATCGCTCAAGTGGGGGCACTGGCAGGGGAGTTGGGTAGATGCGCGACCGCCGCCCACTCCTTCGGAGCCTCTCCACGGGGGATGATGGAACCGGTCCGCCGAACCCGCCGCGCACACCCGCCGCCCGCCCGCGCCGTTCGCCGACCCCGAGGAGCGCGGAGCCGGAGCGGCCCGCCGAAGGGAGGCCGTATGGCCCGTCGCCAGCCCAACCTCCTGCTCGCCGAACTGCTCCACGAGGCCGACTGGGGCCCCGCGCAGCTGGCCCGCTCGGTCAACGCCGTGGGCGCCGCTCAGGGCATGCGGCTGGCCTACGACCGCACCTCGGTCGCCCACTGGCTCACCGGCTCCCGCCCCAACCCGCCCATTCCCGACCTGGTCGCCTCCGCGCTCAGCGCGCGCAGCGGGCGGCTGGTCACGGCGGTCGACACCGGCCTCGTCCGGCACCGTCAGCCCGCCGGTGACGCGCTGCCCCGCCAGGGCGAGGGGGACGCGGTGGAACGGCTGACCGCGCTGTGCCGCGCCGACAGCGAACCGCTCAAGCGGGCGCGGCTCGCCCGGACCGCGTACAGCGTCGGCGCCGCGGGCGCCTCGCCGGTCTGGAGGCCCAAGCGGCACGTATCCGTCCGCGCCGGGGACACGGGCCGCCGGGTCACCCCCGCCGACGTCCACCGGCTGCACGGGATGACCAAGGTGTTCAGCGATCTGATGGCGGTGCACGGCGGCGCCCACGCCCGTACCGCGCTCACCGCCTATCTCGCCGACGACACCAGCCGGCTCCTGGCCGGACCCGCCGCGCCCGCGCTGCGGCCCGGCCTCTTCACGGGCGCGGGACAGCTCACCCATCTGCTCGCCCGGATGAGCATGGACGCGGGCGCGCCCGGCCTGGCCCAGCGGTACTTCACCAGCGCTCTGGACCTCGCCCGCGAGGCCGACGACCGCCGGCTCTACGCGATCACCCTGCGGGCCATGAGCGTCCAGGCGCTGGACCTCGGATTCGGCGGCCAGGCGCGGCGGCTCGCCGAGACCGCCGTCGACACGACGGGACCGGTAACCGATCCGTACACCGCGTCCTTTCTGCTCGGCCAGCGCGCCGCCGTCCACGCCTGTGCGCGGGACCGCCACCGGGCCGTCGCCGACCTCTCGACGGCCGAGGCGCGGTACGACCGTGCGAGCAGTCAGGCCGGGCCGTTCGCCGGCTATCCACGGCCCGGCTTCGACTATCAGCGGGGGCAGGTGCTGCTCGCCCTCGGGGAGACCGACCGGGCGGCGCAGGCTCTCGCGGCGGCCGTGGAGGGCCGGGCCGCCGACCGGCACCGGCCGCTGGCGCTCGTCCGCGCCCGGCTCGCGGAGACGCTGCTGCCGCTCGGCCGGCTGGAGGAGTCGTGCCTGCACTGGCACGCCTTCCTCGACCACTATCCGAGCCTGGAGTCGAACCCGGCTGACCAGGCCCTGAGACAGATGCGCCTGTCGCTGCGGGGATACCGCCGCCAGCCCGACGCGGTGGCGGTGCTCCAGCGGGCCCGCGCTTTCACGGGGACGCGGGCGGCTCCCTGAAGTCCTCGATTTCCGCGTCGGCCGCGATTTCCACGGACCGGGGCTCACCCCCCGGCTCCGGGACGCCGGTCATACCGGCATATGCGGGCGGATTCTCCGGGGCGGGCGCGACCGGCGGGACGTCTTTCCGCGCGGGCGGCGGACTGAACGTGAAGGGGTCATCCATGACCCGCTGTTTATCCCGGAATCGGCCACTGCTTCAGAAAAGGCCGCGTCGGGCAAGTATTTCCACCCGCAGAATCGTTGCAAGCATGAGCCATCCGCCAGATATTCTTCAGCGAAACCCGGACATGGGCTGATCGTATCTGTCGGTCCAATCCCTATGTCCGATGGAGAGCCGATTCGGCTCATTCAGCCGACCACGGTCCACGTGTCCTGGCCCGCGAGCAGTGTTCCCAGATCGCCCTTGCCGTTCTGTTCGATGGCGGTGTCGAGTTGGGTGTTCATGAGGGTGTCGTAGACGGGGCGTTGGACGGAGCGGAGGACGCCGATGGGGGT